>NZ_JBFAWH010000049.1:0-40246 GCF_040680235.1 Streptomyces sp. NPDC052101 | reverse complement strand
TCAGGCCGGGGGCGGGCGGAGGCTCGCCCTCGGCGGTCGGGTCGTCGCCCACGACGCCGGAATCGCCGAGCGCACCGTCCTGATCGAGTTCGACATCGTCCGGTGCCCCTCTTCCGTTCCGCGTCAGCCGGCCCCGGCCGTCAGAGCCACTCCTTGAGCACGGCCCAGAAGCCGTCGAAGTCGTCGTTGTAGACCACGTGCCCGGTGTCCGGCACCGTCCGCACGGCGAAGCCCCGCTCGCGCAGCCGATCGGCCCGCTGCGGCGGGATGTTGAAGCTCGGGTCGGCGAGGACGATCAGCGTGGGCTCCTCGGGCGCCGGCGGGTCGTAGCCGCCGAACCCGTCGAACGCGTCGAGCGTCGCCGGGTCCCAGCACTGCAGCGCGGTGAACTTCTGCTCCTGGGCCCGCGCCTCCCAGCGCGGCAGCGAGCCGCGGATCTCCTCCAGGCCCCAGTCCTTCTGGGCGCGCAGCGCATCGGCGTACGCCTTGGCCGTCGCCTCGTCCGGCGGCGCCGCCCACGCCGGGTCCACATGGACCACCCGCTCGGGCCGCAGCCGGGGCAGCATCCCGGCCAGCAGCAGGGCGCCCAGGGAGTGCCCGAGGGCCAGTGCGGGCCGTTCGGGCAGCGCCTCGGCGATCGCGTCCGTCATGGCCGGCAGGGAGTAGTCGTCCGAGCGCGGGCTGCGGCCGTGCCCCGGCAGGTCCACCGCGACCACGCGGTAGCCCTGCCGGACCAGTTCCGGTGCCGTACGCCACCAGCTCCGGGAGTCGGCGGTGATCCCGTGCACCAGTACGGCGGTCCGCTCACCGCTGCCCCACTGTTCGATGTGCAGCTGTGCCATCGAGGGTGTTTCCTTCCAGGTTCCCGGTTGGGTGGTCACAGTACGACTCGGACGCCGTACTCCCGCAGCCACAGGTCGAGTTGGATGAGACGGGGCAGCCAGGGCGGTGGCGTGAAGTCGCCGCTGAACCAGGCGTCGCTGTCGACCATGGCCCGGACCGCGGGGACGTTCACCAGGTCGAGCACCGGCGCGGCCGGGTCGTCGATGATGGTCCGCACGGCCTGGCGGACCGCCTCCAGGTAGGCGGGGCTGTGGCCGAACGGGAAGCCGCTCTTGGGCCGGCGCACCACCTGTTCCGGCAGCAGATCCGCCACCGCCTCGCGCAGCAGGCCCTTCTCCTGTCCGCCGGTCCGCTTGAAGTGCCAGGGGACGTTCCACAGGTACTCGACGAGCCGGTGGTCGCAGAACGGAACGCGTACCTCCAGGCCGTTCGCCATACTCATCCGGTCCTTGCGGTCCAGCAGGAAGGGCAGGAAGCGGGTGATCTGGAGGTGGAAGACCTCCCGCAGCCGCCGGTCCACGCCGCTCTCGCCGTCGAGCCGGGGCACTTCGGCGAGCGCTCCGGCGTACGCGTCGGCCACATAGGCGTCCAGGTCCAGCGCCTCGCGCAGCTGCGGGGAGAGCTGGGAGTTGCGGTCCTTCACCCCGGCCGACCAGGGGAAGTTGTCGGTGGGCCGCTCCGCCTCGGCGAGGAACCAGGGATACCCGCCGAAGAAGTCGTCGGCGCCCTCCCCGGACAGGGCCACGGCGGCGTGCTTGCGCACCTCGCGGAACAGCATCAGCAGGGACACGTCGAGGTCGCCGACGCCCGGCATGTCCCGGGCGCGCAGCGCCGGCCCCAACTCACCCACCAGGGACGGCGTCTCGACGGTGACGTCGGTGTGATCGGTGCCCACATGGTCGGCGACCGCCCGGACGAAGGGGGCGTCCCGGCTGACGTGCAGCGCGTCGGCCTTGAAGTCGGTCTCGCTGCCGACGAAGTCCAGTGCGTACGTGGCGAGTCTGCCGGCGCCGTCCTTGGCCAGGCTCCGCGCGGCGAGTCCGACGAGGGCGCTGGAGTCGATGCCGCCGGACAGCAGCGCGACCAGCGGCACATCGGACTCCAGCTGCATACCGACCGCGTCCGCCAGCAGCCGCCGTACCTCGGCGATCGTGGTCGGCAGGTCGTCGGTGTGCGGGGCGCTGGTCAGCTCCCAGTACCGCCGGTGGTGCACGCCCGTCCGGTCCACCCGGACCACATGGCCGGGCCGTACCTCGTGCAGGTCGCGGTAGACACCGGCACCCGGGGGTTTGATCGCCACCGTGAACAGCGCCGCGAGCCCCTCTGCGGCCACCTCGGCGGGGAAGTCGGGATGGGCCAGGACCGCCTTCGGCTCGGAGCCGAAGAGCACGCCCTCGCCCCGCCGGGTCCAGTACAGGGGCTTGATCCCGAGCCGGTCACGCACCAGCAGCAGGGTCTCGGTGCGGGTGTCCCACAGGGCGAAGGCATACATGCCGACGAGGCGGTCGAAGGCCCGCTCGCCCCATTCGAGGTACGCCCGCAGCACCACCTCGGTGTCGGACCGGCCGCGGAACGCGTGTCCGCGCCGGGCCAGTTCGCCGCGCAGCTCACCGTGGTTGTAGACCTCACCGCTGAAGAGCAGCACGGCCGGTGGCGTGCCGTCGGCGTCCTGTCCCGGCGGCAGGGCGGTCATGGGCTGCGTGCCGCCCTCGAGGTCGATCAGGGCGAGCCGCCGGTGGCCCAGCGCGGCGTGCCGGGACAGCCAGACGCCGGCGCCGTCCGGGCCCCGGCAGGCCATCGTGCCGGCCATCGCCGTGAGCAGCGGGCCCTGGCCCGACAGATCGCGGGTGTGGTCGATCCATCCGGTGATGCCGCACATCACACGGCTCCTTCCGCCGGGTCCGGGTCCGCTTCCAGCTGGCGGAGCGACTCGGCCACCACGGTGTTGATCGGCTCGGGCAGCCGCGACCAGTTGCGCTCGTCGTTCAGGTCGAGGACCCGGGACAGCTTCCAGCCCAGGTACTGGCCCAGGGATGCGAGCGGCGGCAGCGTCTCCACCGGGCGCACGGACACCGCGAGCCCCGGGAACAGCGGTGCGAGCCGCTCGGCCACCACCGCGGTCCAGCTCTCCTGCGGCCGGCCGTCCGTGGTCACCAGCAGCACCACACCGCGGTCGCGCACCACCAGCATGTAGTTGAAGACGGTGTGCTCGGGCAGCTCCGTGGACCACAGCGCGGCCTCCAGGTCGTTCTGCCGCACCCCGTTGCCGGAGAGCGTCACGACGTCCTGTTCCCGGCCGAGGGTGCGCAGCACCGGGGTGCGCACGCCGCACGGACACGGTTCGCCGACGATCTCGACGCGATCGCCGGTGCGGTAGCGCAGCAGCGGCCGGGCCGGCAGGTCCAGGGTGGTCACCACCAGCTCGCCGCGGGCGACGGTGCCGTCGACGGGTCGCGTACCGGACTCGTCGTGGAGTTCCAGCAGGTAACTCTGCGTCTGCAGATGCAGATTGCGTTCCCGGCAGGTGACGGCCGTCGTGCCCGTCTCCGAGGAGCCGTAGGAGCAGACGTACGCGGTGCCGCCGGTCAGCCGCTCCAGGTGTCGTACGAAACTCGGTCCCGTCTGTTCCGCCATGAGCAGCAGGCGGTCGAAGCGCGGCGCCGGGAGCTTGTTGCGGTGGGCGAACTGGATCATTTCCAGCAGCCGGGAGGGGGGACCCACGAACACGTTGGCGTGCAGCGACTCGATCAGCCGCAGCACCCTGCCGTAGTCGCCGGTGATGTTGTCCACCCAGGGCCGGAAGGACATCACACCGATGTACTCCAGGACCTTCTCGAACTGGTAGGCGGCCGGCGCGAACGGAGCGTTGATCAGGATCAGCGCGACATCGCGCGGCCGCAGGATCTGCGCCCACAGCTCACCGATGTTGATCGTGTTGATCACGAGGTCGTCCACGGCCTTGGGCGCGGCGACGGGGTTGCCGGTGGTGCCGGAGGACTCGTAGTAGTGCAGGAAGTCGGCGAGCGGCCGGGTGAAGGCCTCCTCGCCGTACTGGGCCAGCTCGCCCTTGCCGAGCAGCGGCAGCCGGGGGAACAGCTCGTCCAGCACCTCGTGCGCGTCGAGCGTCCCGGCGGTCGGCCAGCCGGTCCGCAGCGTGTCGTCGACGGTGTGCCGGTACAGGCTGCTCCGCGCGGCCTGCCCGAGCGCCTGCGCGAGCTTGGCCGCGTGTACCGCGGTGAGGTCCGCCTCGCCCGCGTGTGTCGCCCGGACCAGCCGGGTGTGCTCCTCGACGAGCTTTCCGACCGCGGTGTTCTGCGCGTGATCACGCAGCAACAGCATCTGCCAGCCCCCTGCCTGTGATGAAGTCGGTGTCGGCGAGTCCGGCGGCGCGCCGCAGGGCCCCGCTCTCGATCAGCCCGATCACCGCCGCGATGTCGCCGTCGAGCCGGCGGTCGCGTACGACGAACTCGGAGTGTTCGCGCAGCAGCGCGTGCACCGCCCGGGTGGCCGGTGCGCAGTGCTCGATGCCGCGCAGCTCCACCGCCTGCGCGAGCGCCAGCAGATGGATGGCCGCCACCTCGCGCACCAGGGCGTTGACGGTGCGCGCGTCACGGGCGGCGATGGTGCCCATGCTGACCTTGTCCTGGTTGTGTGCCTCCGTGGAACGGGAGAAGACGGAGGCGGGCCCGGTCTGCTTGAGTGCCTCCGCGGTGACCGCCGAGGCCGCGATCTGCATCCCCTTGAACCCGTGGTGCAGTCCGGCCTGCGGGTCGTCCGCCGTACGCGGGACGATCAGGTTGGGCGGCAGCCCGCCGTTGAACTTCTCGTCCACGATCAGGGCGAGTTGACGGTCCATCAGATCGGCGAGGCCGGCCACCGAGACCTTGAGGCTGTCCATGGCGTGGCCGACGTGCCCCGCGTAGAAGTTGCCGCCCAGGTGCAGCCGGGACTCCTCGGCGTCGAAGAGCGGGTTGTCGCTGGAGGAGTTGATCTCGACCTCCAGCCAGCGCTCCACCCAGTCGAGCATGTCGCGCACGATGCCGGTGATGTGCGGGGCGCAGCGCACCGAGTACGTGTCCTGGATCCGGTCGCCCAGCTGCAGATAGCCGCGCCCGTCCAGCCGTTCGCGGCGTACCAGGATGTCCTCGAACGACGTCGCCAGACCGGAGCCGGCCAGCAGCGCGCGGATCGTGCGGGCGCTCTCCACCTGGCCGGGATGCGGCTTGTTCTCGTGCACGAACGGGTGCATCGCCGAGACGTTGCCGCGCAGCGCCTCCAGGGTCATGGCGGTGGCCAGGTCGGCGACGAAGGCCAGTTCGCGTGCGTCCCAGGCGGCCAGCACCCCGAAGGCGGCGGTGAAGGACGTGCCGTTGATGAGGGCGATGCCCTCCTTCGGGGCCAGCGCCAGCGGCTGGATGCGCGCGTCGAGCAGCGCGTCCAGCGCCGGGCGGACCGTGCCCCGGTGCGTGACCTCGCCCTCGCCGATCAGCGTGGCGGCCACATAGCACAGCGGGACCAGGTCACCGCTGGCGCCCAGCGAGCCCCGTTCGGGGATCATCGGCAGGATGTCCGCGGCCAGGCAGTCCAGGAGGGTGCGCACCACCTCGGGGCGGACCGCCGACGGCCCGCGGGACAGGGCGTTCGCGCGGATCAGCAGGGTGGCCCGCGCGACGTCCTCGGCCGCCGCCGGGCCCACCCCGTTGAGGTGGTACAGCACGAGGTTGCGCTGCAGGTCGTGCGCCTTGTCCCCGGAGATCTGCCGGATGCAGCTGTCGCCGAAGCCGGTGGTCACGCCGTAGATCGGGATGTCCTGCGCGAGCAGCGAGTCCTTCAGGGCGACGGAGGCCCGCATGCGCTCGGCGGCATGGTCGGCGAGGTGCGCCCGCGCGGTGCCGGCGTTGCCGCGGGCGGTCACCGCCACTTGTGCGGGGGTGAGTGACCCGCCGTCCAGTGTGAGCGATGTGCGGGTGACCCTGCTCGGTGTACGCGGCACTTCCCGACCCCCGTGTGGTTTCGACAGGACTTCACCCTTGTCCACGTCGGGTGCGCGCGCCTTCCGTCCGACGACGGGTTTTCGAACCTGTCCGTGGGGCCGTTCCGGCGCGTGCGGCAGTCGGTTAAGATGCGTCGCCACGCGCTGCTGTCCCGGCGCGATCCTTATTGCGCACCACACCGGACGCCCGTCTATTTTCGGACATCGCCGAACTCGGAAAGCTCGGAAAGCTACGAACATTCTCGGCCTCGGCGTCGGCCGGATCCACCGGCGAGTTGATCAGTCAACTCCCGGGTCCGTGCGGGGGGTTGTGAGTCGCGTTACTCCACAGTTTCTTGGCCAGTAGTGTTCTGGACAATCGCGCAGGTGACCACGTAGCTTCGAAGCTGGTCAGGTGCTGCTGTTCAGTATTCAACCAACGGGGGCTTGTTGACATGGGGTACCGCCGTGACGGGTCGCTGATCGTTATCCGAAGGGCCATAAGAGGCCCCGTTCGGCTGTGACCATCCGTCATCCCTCTTGCCGGGACTTGTCGGCGACTTCTTACTCAGACTTCACTGGTGAGCCAGGGTTTACGGATGCATTCCGCTTTCCACGAAAAAGCGTATGCGATCCAGAATCTGTAACTCCATTCTCACGCCCGTGGACACGATCAAGACGGGACAAGGACAGGACTCCATGCTCTTGCACAAAACGCTGCCCCATTCCGGACGGACCGAGGACGAAAACCCTTCCCGCCACGACGAGATCAAGGTGGCGGTCCTGGCCAGCCGGGCACTGACGCGCGTCGCCCTGCGCACCGTCATGGCGGAATCGCCAGGCGTGAAGATAGTCGCCGAGGCGACCACACCCTTCCAGCTGAACCACGTGGTGGCCGCGAAGCGCCCCCAGACGCTGCTGCTCGACGACGCCGATCCGGCCTGGGACACCGCGGAAGTGCTGCGCGCCCTGCGCGAGAACACCGACCGCCGGGTGGGCGTGGTCATACTCGCCGACGCCGGTGCGCTCGACGCCGCGCTCACCTATCTGTGCGAAGGCGCCGACGGAGTGGTGCTGAACGACGACGCGCCGGCCGAGGTGGTCACCGCGGTCCGGGCGGTCGCGGAAGGACATGCCGTGGTGCCACCGCCGCTCGCGCGCAGGCTCGTCGACCTCGTCGGGGTGCGCGGCCCGGCGATGCCCGCCCGGGAACGGCTCGCCGCACTGACCGCGCGCGAGCAGGAGATATTCGAACTCGTCATCAAGGGCATGTCGAACCAGGAGGTCGCGGAGACCCTCGTGCTCAGCGAGCGGACGATCAAGTTCCATGTCTCCAACCTGCTGCGCAAGCTCGGGGTACGGAACCGCACGCAGGCCATCGTCTACGCGCGGGACCGCCGCCTTCTGCAGAGCACGGCTCCCTGCGTCAGTCCGTGAGGATGTGAAGCTCGGCCAGGGACCTCCGGCAGCGGTCGATGGCATCCGTGGTGTCGTCGCCCCTGCTCGCCACATGACCGAGCCCGTCCCACTGGCCGTCGAAGGACCGGACGACATCGCCCGGACCCACCCACAGGTCGACGCCCACGGTGTCCTGCCTGGCCCGTATCGCGTCCAGCCCCCGGATCTCCCGCACCTTCCCGGGCTGCGCCACGATAAGCCAGCTGGCGCAGCCGCCGTGCGGCGTCGGCCGCTCCCGCAACGCCTCCGCCCCGCCCAGCGGCCAGCTGAAGGCCAGTTCCTGCAGGTCCACGCCGTAGACAGTCTCCATGAGATCCCCGAGCAGCGCCCCGCCGACCCGGGCCTGGGACTCGATGATCACCGGCCCCTGCGGGGTCAGCTTGAACTCGGTGTGCGAGGCTCCGTCGCGGTATCCCATCGCGTCCAGGAAGGCCGCCGTCACCCGCACCACATCCGCCTCGACGGCCGCGCTCACCCGGGCCGGAACGGCATGTCCGACGTGCACGTGGTTGCGGTCCTCGGTGATGGCCTCGGTGACCGTCACGACCACATGGTGTCCGGCGAAGCTGAAGGACTCGGCGCTGCACAGCGGGCCGTCGATGTACTCCTCCATGATGAACTCGCCCAGGTCGTAGGCGTGGACGAGCGGATGGTCGGAGGCCCGCAGCCGGCCGATCTCCTGCCAGGCCGCTTCGGTCTCATCCACCCCGTCCACCTTCAGCACGCCGAAACTCGCCGTGCCGCAGGTCGGCTTCACGATGAACGGGTAACCGTGCGCGGCCCCGAACCGGCGCAGGCTCTCCTCGTCCTCGACCAGGGCCGAGGCGACGATCCGGATGCCGGGCGCCGCCGTCTCGACGAGGCGACGGCGCATCAGGAACTTGTCGGTGAACCGGTGCGCGACCTCGTAGCCGGTGCCGCCGAGGCCCAGCAGGTCGTTCACCCGGGCCGCGGGATCGAGGCCGGGCTCGGTCAGGGACACCACGGCGTCGAACGGCCGGGCGGCGTGTGCCTCCAGCGCCACACGGCGCAGCGTCTCCTCGTCCGCGTAGTCGGCGCGGACGACCTCGATGCCGCGTTCGGCGTCGGCCGGGCCGACCTCGTCCGGCATCCGGATCCAGACGATGTCGGCACCGCTGGCCCGGGCCTTGGACAGATGGGTGGCGGAACCGCCCACGAGAAGCAGGCGCTTGGCTGGCGTCATGGGATATGTCGCTTTCTCACTGCGGATGTTCGCTGATCCGTGATCGGGTGGGTGCCGGGTCAGGGCCGCGGCTCCCCGAACAGGTCGGGGAAGTAGTAGATGTCGGCGGTGACGGCCTGGAGCATCTGCCCGATCGGCCCCCGGCTGTGGCTGTCCAGCAGTTCGTCGTTGTGCCGCAGGGTGCGCCGCGAGAAGGGCAGCGAGCCGGCGGACAGATATCTGATCGCGCCCTCCCGGTCCCGGCCCGGAATGATCTCCGAGCGGGCGTGCCGGCTCGCGCTGAACGGGATGTCCAGTCGTCCCTCGGCGAACGCCTCGACGATCGCCGCCTTCAGGTCACCGCCCCGGCCCAGCACCGGCGCGACCAGCTCGTCGACCTCGGCGAGGACACGCTCGCGCTCGGCGCCGACCCGCTCCTCGTCCACCGTCACAAAGCCGAGCAGCGGGGAGTTGGCCCGCTCGGCCAGCCGGAGCCCCTCGACGTTGGCCTCGGTCTCCGGGATGCCCGCGGCTTCCTGATAGGTCTTGGTGATCACCTTCCACGCCCCGCCCAGCCGCGCCACGAGCGCACCGTAGAAGATGAGATCCTCCGCGTGGCCGCGCTGTCGCGGGAAGACGCCCATGAACTCGTGCAGCACCGACGGCACCAGGACGTCCGAGCCCAGGTATCGGGCCGCCAGCTCGGGAATCGCCCGCAGCGCCGCCACGTCCTGGACCAGATGCCCGCCCTGCGGGTAGGCGATCGAGACACAGCGGACACCCGCCCGCACCGCGAGGACGGCCTCCAGCACGCTGACGGCCAGGCTGATGGACGGCGGGACCAGAACCGCGGTCAGGGTCCCGAACAGCTCCCGGTCGACGATCACGCCCAGATCCGCCAGCTCACCGCACCGGCGGTCGACCGCCTCCCACGCCGCCAGCGACTCGGCCAGCGGAACCGCCTTGGAATAGGGCAGGTTGTAGGAGATGCCACCGCCCTCGAACGAGGTGATGCCGGAGGCCACGGCGGCCTCGAACAGCAGCCGGGCGTCCGGCGAGCCGTGCCGCACCTCCAGGGGCGCGGACACGGCCTCGTTCAGCTCCCGGCCCCGCCGCCAGCCATGGGTCACCAGCGGGTACCCGTTGAGGTCCGCGGGGTTCTCCAGCAGCGCGCGCCGGGCCTGTCCGAAACGCAGCAGCCGGGTGTGCGAGTCGATCGTGACGCTGAGGACATCGGGCCCCGCCTGCGCCTCCAGCGTCGTCAGCAGCCGCGTCATCTCGCCATGTCCGCCCACGCCGCAGCGTGGCTGGATCGCGACCCGGCCGGAGCCGTGCGCCTGCCGCAGCACCTGCTCCACGGTGGGCTTGCCGAGCTGCCCGATGTACGCCGCCGACTCCCGCAGCGAGGGCGGCGCGGGGGCCCCGGCCGGGGCGCCGTCCAGGGGCAGGACCCGCTTCACGCGGCACCCAGCCCGTTGTGCGGGGCCGGCCCGGCCGCGCCGTCGCGCAGTGCGTCGAGGACGGCCGGCAGCAGCGAGGGGTCGGTGACGATGCGGTCCACGCCCAGCGCCAGCAGCCGTTCGGCCGTGGACGCGTCCTTCGTGCTGCCCACCGACAGGTTGCCGCCGAGGACCACCGGGCACGGGATGGCTCCCGACGCGCGGGCCGCGGGCAGCTCCCTGAGGTCCTCGTAGGCATGCCCGTTCATGCTGCCGATGAGCACCGCCTCCGCCTCCGGGTGGTCCCGGCAGGCCAGGGCGAACTCCGCGACCGGCGTGCACGTCCCCAGGTTCACCACGTCGAAGCCGTGCGCACGCAGACCGTGCGCGATGAGGTGGTTGGCAACGGCATGGCTGTCACTCGCGGCCACGCCGAGGATGACCAGCCTGCGTCCCGAGCCCGCGTCGGTGCGCTGCCTCAGGTGTGCGGGACCTGTCACGGCCGCTCCTTCTCGTGGGTACGACGACGATCCGCGGGCACGGCGAGCCGCCGGCCCGGCGGGGGAGAACCCTCAGATGAGCTGCCCCGTGCAGGCGTCGTCCAGATAGGCCTGCTTGGCGGCGGCGTCACGGGAGGACTGCAGATAGCGGGACCAGCCGCGGCGCTCATGGGAGGTGGCGTCCAGCTCGACGACCTCCTGGGTGGCGCGCAAGGTGCCCGGCGCGGCCTGGTACGGGGCGTAGCCCGACTCGTCGCGGGCGTAGATCGCCTGGCACATCTCGTTCTTGTTGCGCCAGACACACACGATCATGAAGTACTTGTCGCCGCACCGGTGGTTCAGGACGAAGCCGAACTCCTTGCGGAACTCCAGCCTGCCCTCGGCCGCCTCGGTGCGCAGGAACGCGCGCGCCTCCTCGGTGACCTCGGGCGTGGCCTCCTGGTCCACCGCCCGGATGTCGTACCACTTCAGACAGGCGTCCGGCAGGCTCAGGTGCTCGCCCGGGTGGATGCGCTTCTCGGTGTGCTGCCAGTCGGCGGGGTACGCGGCCAGCTCGTCCAGGTTCTCCACGGACATCGTCTCTACGGACATCGGGTCAACTCCTCGGTCATTGCTGGGTTTTGGTCAGCGGCCGTCGGCCGCGGCGGACACCGGTGCCTCGTACAGGCCCGTGCGTTCCAGTTCGCGCAGCCGCCGGTAGTCGGCCTCGACCTGGGCGGCGTCCCGCGCGCTGAGGTAGACGTAGCCGGGCGAGCTGCCCAGGTCCACGGTGGGGCGCACGGCCGCGCCCTCGGGCGCGGTCAGCACCAGCTCGGTGAAGGACGGCAGGGCACGCACCGGGGCCAGCCGCGCGGCGTCGGGGATCACCCCGTCGACGTGGCTGATCAGCGACACATAGCGCAACGGGGTGCCGATCCGGTACTGCGGCAGGGTGCCGTCGGTCAGGTCACCGGGCCGGGCGATCACCCGGGCGAGCAGGTCGATCTGGTTGGTTCCGAGACAGCGCGAGACCACCTCCGGGGCGTGTGCGCCGCCGGGGCGTGCCGCGCACTCGACCAGCACCGGTCCCGAGGCGGTCAGCATGACCTCGGTGTGCGCCGCCCCGTTGCGGATCTCCAGCGCGTCCAGCACGGCCAGCGCGTACGCGGTGACCTGCCGCACGGCCGGCTCGCCGGGTGGCACGGGCTCCTCGTAGTCGTACATCGGGACGGTGCCGGCGACCAGGGCCTTGTGATAGCGCCAGACCTCCACCACATGGTGGGCACCCCCGCGGCTGACGGTGTTCACGAAGAACTCCTCGCCGTGCAGGTACTGCTGGGCGAGCACCGTCGTGTTGCGCGCGCCGTAGCGGTCGGTGGCCGCGCTGATGTCCGCGAACGCCGCGTCCAGCTGCTCGGCCGAGTGGCAGAAGTGGACCTGGTCCGTGCCGGCGCTGGCCCGCGGCTTGAGCACCACCGGCCACTGGCCGTGGCGCCCCACCCACTCCCGCAGCTCCTGCGGCGAGTCGGTCACGAGCGATGCCGCCGTGGCCAGTCCCGCCGCCGCCACGGCCCGCACCATCGCGTACTTGTCGCGGCGGGCGGCCGGCACCGACATGCCGTTGCCCGGAGTTCCGAGTACGGCGGAGAGGGCGTCGGCCAGCAGCACTCCGGACTCGGTGCCCGCGACGACGAAGTCCACGCCGCGCTCGCGCAACGCCGCCGCGGTGGCCGGCAGGTCACCGGTGTGCACGACATCGGCCCCGGCCCCGCCCGCGCCGTCGGCGAAGACGGCGTCCGGGGTGTCGGAGCGTACGACGACACAGCCCAGGCCCTGGCGGGCCAGCGCCGCGGGCAGATGGGCGCCGATGCCGTCGGCGTCGACCACCGCGACCGTGCGGGCCGTGCTCATCCCTCGGCCACCTTCGGGATGCCGTCGGCCGCGCGGGCCAGCAGCGCCTCGTCCGGACGGTCGTCGGCCAGCGTGCCCGCGAAGTACCGGTCGTAGGCGGCGAGATCGAAGTGGCCGTGGCCGGAGAGGCCGAACAGGATCGTCCTGGCCGTGCCCTCCTCGCGGCAGCGCAGGGCCTCGTCGACGGCGACCCGGACGGCGTGCGTGGACTCCGGGGCCGGGACGATGCCCTCGCTGCGGGCGAACTGCACGCCCGCCTCGAAGCACGCGGTCTGCGGCACCGCCACCGCCTCCATCAGCCCGTCCTCCACACAGCGGCTGATCAGCGGACCGATGCCGTGGGCGCGCAGCCCCCCGGCGTGCACGGCGGGCGGCACGAACCCGTGGCCCAGGGTGTGCATCCGGAACAGCGGGCCCAGGCGGCCGGTGTCCGCGTAGTCGTAGGCGATGGTGCCCTGGGTGAGGGTCGGGCAGGCCGCGGGCTCCACGGCGACGACGCGCACCGGGCGGCCGCCGCGCAGCTGCTCGCCGAGGAACGGGAAGGACAGGCCGGCCAGGTTGCTGCCGCCGCCGGAGGCGCCGATGACGATGTCCGGGTAGTCCTCGGCCAGCTCCATCTGCCGGACCGCCTCCTGACCGATGACGGTCTGGTGCAGCAGGACATGGTTGGCCGCGCTGCCGAGGACGTACCCCAGGGCGGGATCCTGGGCGAAGGCCTCCAGCGCCTCCGAGGTGGCGATGCCCAGGCTGCCCGGGCAGTCCGGGTCGTCGGCCAGGATCTTCCGGCCGACCTCGGTCTCCGTGCTCGGGCTGGGCACGCACGCGGCGCCGTAGGTCTCCATCAGGGCCCGCCGGTAGGGCTTCTGCTCGAAGCTCACCTTCACCATGTAGACCTTGGCGGTCATCCCGAAGAACGCGGCGGCCAGTGCGGTGGCGCTGCCCCACTGTCCGGCGCCGGTCTCGGTGACCAGCCCGGTCTTCCCGGCGAGCTTGTTGTAGTAGGCCTGCGGGACGGCGGTGTTCGGCTTGTGGCTGCCGGTCGGGGCACCGCCCTCGTACTTGTAGTAGATGCGGGCCGGGGTGCCCAGTTCGCGCTCCAGCCGGCGGGCCCGGAAGAGCGGCGACGGCCGCCACAGCGCGTACAGCGCCCGGACCTCTTCCGGGATCTCGATCTCGCGCTCGGTGCTCAGCTCCTGCTCGATGAGCGGCTCGGGCATCGTGTGCGCCATCTCCGCGCGCGTCAGCGGCTGATGGGTCCGCGGGTTGAGCGGCGGCGCGAGCGCGGGCCCGGGCAGGTCCGCGGCCAGGTTGTACCACGTCGTCGGAGCATCGTTCTCACCGAGCGAGAACCGCGTCCTGTCCATGCTGAGGGTCCTTTTCTACGCCGCCGGTCCGGCCGCCTCGGCGGCCAGCGATCCGGACGTGGTGGTGTGCGAGCCGGCGAACAGCCTGGGATGCGCCGCCTTGATCCCCTCGTAGACGAGGTCGTAGGGGACGTCGTCGAACTCGCCGTGGACGTGGAGGAACTCCATGTGGCGGCGGTTCTGCTCGTCGAAGGGGTGGTAGAGGCTGTCGGTGCGGCCGTCGAACTCGAGCGGCCTGATGCCGTAGAGCTTGCACAGCATCTTGTTGAACACAGGGGTGGTCTTGACCCAGCGGCCGCCGAGGTGCACCACGGCGAGGCTGTGGAACCGGAAGACGTCCCCGCCGACCAGTTCGCGCAGCCGGGGGGAGGCGAGGTGGTTGCGTACGTCCCCGTAGTAGAGCCGGCTGGGGACGCCCACCGACCGCACGGCGGCCGCGTACAGGATGGACTTGTGCACACAGAAGCCGAAGCCGTGCCCGAGCACTCCGCTCGCGCTCAGGCCGGTGCGCGTCAGGTCGGCGCCGTAGACCTCGTACGGGATGGTGTCGCGGACGGCGTAGTAGAGAGCGACCGCGTTGCGCCGGGCGCGTGCGGCGTCGGGGTCGGCGCCCTCGCCGGCCGGGATGTCCCCGGCGGGCAGCACCTGTGCGACGAACGCGCGGACCGCGGGTGAGGTGTGGTCCAGGAACTCGGTCGGCGCCAGCAGCGGCGTGTCCAGGCCCGGTGTCATGTCTGCGCCTTCCAGGTGCGGGTGAGGGGACGGTCGAGCCCCATCAGGACGGCGAGGCGCTCGCGCTGGATCTCCGAGGTGCCGGAGTAGATCGTGCCGCCCACGGCGTCCCTCAGCTCCTTCTCCAGGCCGTACTCGGTCGTGTAGCCGTAGCCGCCGAAGATCTGGACCGCGGCCAGCGCCGACCGCACGTTGCCCTCGCTGACGATCAGCTTGGTGGTGGCGATGTCGGCGGCCACGTCCTCGCGGGACTGCGCCTTGAGCGCCGTGTCGTGGACCCATTTGCGGGCGGTCTCCACGTCGATGCGCAGGTCCACGAGCTTGTGGGAGACGGCCTGGTGGGAGCCGATGTGGGTGCCGAACTGCCGTCGGCTGCGGGCGTACTGGACGCACCGCTCCAGGCGTCTGCGCATCTCCCCGGTGGTGACGGCGAAACCGCAGAGGATCTCCCACTGCATCACATGGTCGAAGACGAGGAACCCCGCGCCGACCCCGCCGATCACATGGTCGCGGGGCACCCGGACGTCCTCCAGGAACACCTCGGCGAGCGGTGACGTCCGCAGGCCCAGTTTGCCGACGCTCTGCCCGACCGTCAGGCCCGGGCTGTCCCGGCGTACCAGGAACGCCGTCAGGCCGCCGATGTCGCCGGGCTCGCCGGTGCGGGCGTACACCACGATCAGGTCGGCCAGCGGGGCGTTGCTGACGAACGCCTTGCTGCCGTTGAGCACGAAGGCGTCACCGTCCAGGACGGCGCTCGTGCGCATGCTCGTCATGTCCGAACCGCCGTCGGGTTCCGTGATGGCGTGCGCGCCGATGGAGGTGCCGGCACAGATGCCGGGCAGATAGCGGGACTTGAGCAGAGCCGAGCCGAAGCGCTGCAGCGGGACGCCGGTGCTCACGATGTGGGTGGTGGCGGAGAAGCTCAGGCCGGCGTCGTGGCAGCCGTACCCGAGTTCCTCCAGGACGGCGACCGTGGTGATCAGGTCCTTGCCCAGACCGCCCCACTCCGTGGCGAACGGCAGCCCGAACAGGCCGACGTCGCTCAGCTGCTTCCAGCCGTCCGTGTCGAACGCGCCCGACTGGTCGCGCTCGATGTGGCCCTGGCCGGCGGACCGGGCCACCTCGCGGATCGCGCGCCGCAGATCGCGCTGTTCGTCGCTGAAACGCATCGCCGTCTCCTCAGTAGTGGGAGAAGCCGGTGGAGTCGAGGTTGTGCCGTTCGTCGCCCCGCAGCGGCGGGTTGAAGACGCTGATCAGTTCCATGTCGCAGTGCGGATCGGCGATCAGGTAGTGCGCGTCGTGCTGGTCGAGCGCGTACAGCACGCCGGGCCGGACGTCCTGGCCCGCGCTGCCGTCGGCGGCCTCCACCCGGCCGGACCCGGAGATGCAGTAACAGGCCTCCAGATGGCGCCGGTACTCCAGCTTCGACTTGGTGCCGGCCTTCACGACGGTGTGGCAGAGGGTGAAACCCATCCGGTCGTTCTCCACCAGCATGCGGTAGCTGAGGCCGTTGCCCCACTCGACCGGTTCGATGCTGCTCTTGTCACGTATGAACATGTGCTCGCCCCCGTTGTCGTCGGATCAGTTGGCTGGAAGGGATGAGGCACCGGCGGACTGGCGGTGCCGGTCGATCAGTTCGACGATCGCCGCCACCGAACGGAAGTCGTTCGGGGTGACGTCGAGGTCGTCGAAGGGGATGTCGTAGTGGCTGCCGAGCCAGGCGATGAGCCTGAGCAGTTGCAGGCTGGACACCACTCCGTTGCGCAGCAGGTCGTAGGAGTCCTCCAGTTCCTCGTACGGAGTGCCGGGCAGGTACTCGTCCACGATGTGCTGGGTGATCTCACGGTTCAGACTCATGTCACGTGCTCCTGAAGACGGCGACGGTCCACCTTTCCGGTCGGCCCCACGGGCAGCGGATCGGCGACGAGATGGAAGCGGCTGGGGATCGCCACCCGGTTCAGCCGGGCGGCGCAGAGGGTGCGCAGCTGCAGGCCGGTCACCACCCCCTCGCCGCTGGGGCGGACGAAGGCGTGCAGGGCCACGCCCGCCTCGGGATCGGGGAGCGCGACGACGGCCGCCTCGGCGACCTCGGGACGGCCGGCGAGGACCCGCTCGACCTCCTCCACATTGACCCGGACGCCGCGCACCTTGACCTGGAAGTCGGTCCGGCCGACCAGCCGGAGCCGGCCGTCGGCACCGCGTTCGACGAGGTCACCGGTCCGGTACCAGGCGCGGCCGTCCCGCTGCAGGAACCGCTCGGAGCCGGCGGGCTCGGCGAGGTATCCCGGTGTCTGGAACGGCGTCGACACGATCAGTTCGCCGCTGCCCGGACCGGTGACCTCCTCCTCCCCGTCCAGCACGGCGACCCGGGTGCCCGGGATCGGCTCGCCCAGCGGCAGCACGTCCGCATCGTCCCCTTCGGCGGGGCCGAACGTGTGGAGCATGCTGTCGTTGGTCTCGGTGCAGCCGTAGACGTTGTGCGCCCGGGCGTGGGGGAACAGCCGCGGCAGCTGCCGGCGCACCGGCCGCGGCACATGGTCGCCGGTCAGCAGCACATGCCGTACGTCCTCGCCGCGGACGTCCGCACCGGCCTCGGTGAGCAGCCGGAACAGCAGCGGCACCCCCTGGACGACGTGCGGGCGCCCGTCCCGCACCCAGCGGGCCAGATACCCGGGGTCGGCGGCTCGCGCGGGGTCGACCGGGAGCACCCGGCCGCCGTGCCGCAGGGTGGCCCAGATGTCCAGCAGGCACAGATCGAAGGTGAGCGGTGCGTAGTTGAGCACCCGGCTGTCGCCGTCCAGGCCGAGGAACGAGCCCGCCCACGCGGTGAAGGCGTCGAGTGCCCGGGCGGTCAGCGGGACGAGTTTGGGGACTCCGGTCGAGCCGGAGGTGGTGAGGATCAGGCTGGTGTCCCGGGGCACCGCCGTGGGGGTCTGCGGCGCCGCCGGCAGCGGCGTCCACAGCGGCCGGTCACCGTCCACCGTGGCCAGCGCCCCGGCTCCGGCCCGCCGGACCAGCTCGGTCGCGGTGGCCTCGCCGAGGTCGGGGGAGAGCAGCAGCAGCGGACGGGCGGCCGACAGGCAGGCCAGGATCAGGGCGATCGAGACGGGTGACTTGGTGGCCACCAGGGCCAGCGGGCGGTCGGCTTCGCACGTGGCGTCGAGGGTGCGCGCGGCGCTCTCTGCCAGGCTCGCCAGTTCGCCGTAGTTGACATCCGTGCCCTCGCCGGGTGCCGCGGCCAGGGCCACCGCGCCGGGGCGCAGCCGAGCCCCGGCGAGGATGTCGCTCGCGAGTGTTCCCGACACGTTTCCCCCCAGTCAGTTCGGCAGCCGTGCGGTGGTGAAGGGCGGTTCGGGGTCTCCGACGGCCGGGCCCGACGCACCATTGCCGAGGAGTCTGCGGCCTCGCGCCGCGCACTGTCTTCCGCCCGGCGGCGGGGCTCGACCTGTACTCCCGGTCGGGTCGGTGCGGTCGGGAGCTGGACCTGGATCCGAAGACGGCGCACCGGAGGGGCAGCAGACTGCTGGGAGGCAGGCGGAGTCCGCACGGCTGATGAGAAATCCCGCAACTCGGAAGATATTGCCGAGTGACCGCACCCATAGCCGAAGAACCTTTCGTCATGGGCTAGTTCTGCGCGTAATCTTGCTGTGCCGAACCGTTTGTGGAGGATGGAGAATCTCATGGCCCCTCTGGCCCCCGGTGAGCCCGTACCGGCGAGCGACCGCCCTGGACCGCTGCTCGTCGGCATCGTCAACATCACGGCGGACTCGTTCTCCGACGGCGGCCGCTACCTGGACGCCGAGGCGGCCGTCCGGCACGCGCTGCGGCTGCGGGCGCAGGGGGCCGACATCGTCGAGCTGGGTCCCGCCGCGAGCAATCCGGACTCCGCACGCGTACCGGCCGAGGAGGAGTGCGCCCGTCTGACGCCCGTGCTGGAGCGCCTGGCCGCCGAGCACATCCCGTCCTCGGTCGACTCCTTCCTCCCCGAGACACAGCGCTTCGCCCTCTCCCGCGGGGTCTCCTGTCTCAACGACATCCAGGGCTTCCCCCACCCGGAGATGTACGAGCAGCTGGCGGCGGCGCCCTGCCGGCTTGTCGTCATGCACTCGGTGCAGCGCCTGGGACCCGCCACCCGGGTGCCGACCGACCCTGCCGAAGTCTGGGACGGGATCCTGGAGTTCTTCACCGAGCGCCTGACCGCTCTGCAGGCCGCGGGGGTCACCCGGGACCGGCTCGTCGTCGATCCGGGGCTCGGCTACTTTCTCGGCAGCAACCCCGAGACGTCGTTCGCCGTCCTCAGCGGAGTCCGGCTGCTCAAGGAGCGGTTCGGGCTGCCCGTCATGATCTCGGCCTCGCGGAAGTCGTTCCTGCGGTCCGTGACCGGCCGTGAGATCGCCGACAGCGGGCCCGCGACCCTGGCCGCCGAGATCCGCGCGGCCCTCGACGGTGCCGACTACATCCGCACCCACGACGTCGGCGCGCTGCACGACGCCCTGACCGTCCTGACGGCGGTCACCGAGCAGGCCCGCCTGCTGCACGCGCGATGAGCACGAAGGACCAGGCAGCGGTGACACGCACGCTCCTCATCGACAACTACGACTCCTTCACCCACAACCTCCGTCAGCTGCTGACCGAGGTGAACGGACAGGAGCCGGCGGTCATCCGCAACGACGCCGACTGGTCGGTGCTCGACCTCCGGGACTTCGACAACGTCGTGATCTCTCCCGGCCCCGGCCGGCCCGACCGGCACCAGGACTTCGGCATCGGCGCCCAGGCGATCCTGGAGTGGGACCTGCCACTGCTCGGGGTGTGCCTGGGCCACCAGGGCATCTGCCATCTCCTGGGCGCGGAGGTACGGCATGCGCCGGAGCCGCGGCACGGCCGCCTCTCCCTGGTCCGCCACACGGGCCGGGACCTCTTCGCCGGTCTGCCCTCGCCCTTCGGCGCGGTGCGCTACCACTCGCTGGCCGTCACCTCGCTGCCCGCGGAGATCGAGCCGCTCGCCTGGTCCGAGGACGGCGTGCTGATGGCGGCCCGCCACCGCACCCGGCCGCTGTGGGGCGTGCAGTTCCACCCGGAGTCCGTCAGCACGCAGTACGGCCCCGAGCTGCTGGCCAACTTCCGTGAACTCACGCACGCATGGCACCGCCGCAGCGGCCGCGCCGCCGCCGACCCGGCGACGGACCACGGCCTGCCCTACCACCTGCACGTCCGCCGACTGCCGTGGGAGCCCGACCCGGAAGCCGCCTACACCGAACTCTTCGCCGCCGCCCCGCACAGCTTCTGGCTGGACAGCGGCGGCGGCGCCCGGCAGGGAGGACGCTTCTCCCTCATGGGCGACGGGGCCGGTCCGCTCGGCGAGTACGTCACCTACCGGGCCGCGGAGCAACTCGTCGAGGTGGAGCGCACGGGCCGGCCCACGCGGCGGATCCGGAACACCTTCTTCGACTACCTCGACAGCGAACTGCGCGCCCGCCACCTCGTGGACGACGGCACCGACCTTCCCTTCGGGTTCCGGCTCGGGTACGCCGGCTACCTCGGCTACGAACTCAAGGCCGACCTCGGCGCGCCCACCACGCACACCGCCGAGACCCCCGACGCGGCCCTGGTCTTCGCCGACCGGGCGCTGGTCGTCGACCACGCCGAGCACACCTGCCACCTGCTCAGACTCAGCCGTCACGAGACCGACGCGGAGGTCACCGCGTGGTTCGACACGGTCGGCGAACGGCTGCGCACCCTGCCGCGAACGCCCCGCCCGGACAACGGCACCGCACCACGCCCCCGGACCGGCCCGGAACCGGAACCCGAACCCCGGTCCGCCCCGCCGGTCGAGCTGCGGCACAGCAGGGACGCCTACCTCACCATGGTCGGCGCATGCCTGGAGGAGCTGCGCCACGGCGAGTCCTACGAGATCTGCCTGTCGAACACGGCGGTCGCCGAGACCGACATCGATCCGCTGCGCACCTACTCCAGCCTGCGCCGTGTCAGCCCGGTGCCCTACGGGGCGCTGCTCGACTTCCCGGGCGTGGCCGTGCTCAGCGCCTCTCCGGAGCAGTTCCTGACCGTCGGCACAGACGGATCCGTCACCTCCGCACCGATCAAGGGCACCCGTCCGCGCGGCGCAACCAAGATGGAGGACGCACGGCTGCGGGACTCCCTGGCGGGCAGCGAGAAGGACCGGGCCGAGAACCTGATGATCGTGGACCTCGTCCGCAACGACCTCAACGTCGTCTGCCGGCCCGGCTCGGTCCAGGTGCCGGTGCTGTGCGGGGTCCAGAGCTTTCCCCAGGTCCACCATCTCGTCTCCACCGTCCGCGGCACCCTGCGCGACGGGCTGTCGGCGGTCGACTGCGTACGGGCGGCCTTTCCCCCCGGATCCATGACCGGCGCGCCCAAGCTGCGCACCATGGAGATCATCGACCGACTCGAACAGGGCCCCCGTGGCGTGTACTCGGGGGCGCTCGGCTGGTTCTCGCTCGGCGGCGGCTGCGAACTCAGCGTCGTCAACCGCACCATCGTGGCCACGGCCGGGACCGTCAGCTACGGCGTGGGCGGTGCCGTCGTCGCCCTGTCCGACCCGGTCGAGGAGTTCGCCGAGACGATGGTGAAAGCGCGCGCGATGGCGGCGGCGCTCGCCATGAGCCGGCCGGAACTGCCCGACGTCCTCGCCCCCGTGTGCCGGAAGTAGGCGGTGCGGCGCGCAGCAAAGGAGCCCCTCGCATGAAGAGCCCAGCGGCCGACCGGGACACCGGTCTGCTCTCCCCCCTCCGGGCGGGAACACCAGTGGAGCGCGCGGTCAGCGACCAGGCCTGGCTGCAGGCCATGCTGGACGCCGAGGCCGCGCTGGCGCGCGCACAGGCCCGGCTGGGGACGGTGCCCGAGAAGGCCGCGGCGCTCATCACCGCCGCGGCCAGGGCGGAGAGCGTCAACGCCCGGGACATCGCCGTACGTGCCCGGGGGACCGCCGACCCCGTCGCCGAGCTGATCGGCGCGTTCACCCGGGTCGTCGCCAAGCTGGACGCCGATGCCGCGCCGTATGTGCATCGCGGCGCGACGAGCCAGGACATCCTCGACACCGCGGCGCTGCTGGTGTGCGGGCGCGCCCTGCGGCTGGTCCGGGGGGACCTGCAGCGCGTGCTGACAGCCCTGCCCGCGCGGGCCGTTCCCGGCCGCAGGGCGTGGGCGGTCGACGGCCAGCGCTCGGTCGCCGAGGCGGACGGGCGGCTCGCCGGGCTGCTGGACGACGGGCTGCCCGCCGTACTCCACGGCCCGGACCGCGCCCTGGCCACCGTCTTCGCCGAGGAGGCCGGCCTGGCCGCCGCCGGTCCGGCCGGGCCCACGGCACCCGCGCCGCTGGTCGAGGTCGGGCAGGCGCTGACCGGCACCGTCCAGGCCCTGGACGAGCTGGTCACCGGAGTCCGGACGGTGCCCGCCGGCACCTTCGGACACCCCGGACCCGGTGAACTGCCTTCTGCCGTGGCCGAGTTCCACGAGCGCACCCGGGGGCCCGCCGAGCTGGTCCGTGGCGCCGCGCTCCAGGTCCCCGCACTCTGCACCATCCTGGAACTGTGCCGGCCCGCGCGCCGGGAGCAGCCGCCGGCGGCCCGGCATGCGGTGTGGCAGCCGCTGAGGGAGATACTCAGGCTGACCGGCGGCGCCGCCCACACGGCCGCCCGGCTCACCGAGGACCTCGATACGGCACTGAGGGCCGCGTCGCGGATGAGGCTCTCACCCTTCTGACCCGGGTGACCCTGCCGGCTCTTGCGGCCCTTCTGCCGAGCCGGCCACGTCACGGCCGGTCAGCAGGTCACCGATCGCGGCGATGCCGGCGGTGACGGCGCGTTCCCCGACATTGCCGAAACCGAGGACGAGTTGGGCCGGAGCGGTCGCCCGCGAGGTGCGGCAGGCGCTCATGCCGTACAGGCCGACCGACCGGGCCCGGGCGGCGGCGACGAGCGCGGCCTCGTCGGCCTCCTCCCGCAGATGGGCCACGGCATGGAAGCCGGCGGCGAGGCCCGTCACGGCGACGCCCGGGGCGTGCTCCGCGACCGCGCGCAGCAGCGCGGTACGCCGTGCCGCGTAGGTCGTGCGCATCCGCCGCAGATGCCGGTCGAAACGGCCCGACTCGATCATCCTGGCGAGGGCGAGCTGGTCGAGGACGGGCGAGCCCCGGTCGCTGAGGTGCTTGACCGACACGAGTACCTCGGTGAGCGCCGGCGGACACAGCACCCAGCCGATGCGCAGCGCCGGAGCCAGGGACTTGCTGACGGTGCCGATGGAGACGACCCGGTCCGCCGCGAGCCCCTGCAGGGCACCGACCGGCTCGCGGTCGTAGCGGAACTCGGCGTCGTAGTCGTCCTCGATGACCACCGCGTCGTGCCCGGCCGCCCAGCCGATCAGGGCCCGCCGCCGCTCGGGACCGAGCACCACACCGGTCGGCCACTGGTGGGCCGGAGTGACGACGACCGCCCGAGCGCCGCTGGCGGCCAACGCCCGGACGTCGATGCCCTGTTCGTCCACGGGCACCGGGACCGCCGTCAGTCCCGCCGCCGCGGCGGCCGCCCGGACGGAGGCGGGCGAGCCGGGATCCTCGTAGGCGACGCACCGCACCCCGCTCAGCGCCAGGGCGTGCAGGGCCAGCGACAGGCCCTGGGCGTACCCCGAGCAGATGACGGTGTGCTCGGGGTCGGCCGCCGCCGCACGTACCCGGCGCGCGTAGCCGGCGACCACCTCGCGCAGCACCGCGCTGCCGCGGGGGTCGCCGTAGTCCAGCTGCGCCACCGGCATGCTCCGGGCGGCCTCCCGCACGGCCCACAGCCAGTCGGAGAGCGGAAACGCGCTCAGGTCCGGCACCCCCCAGCGGAAGTCGGCCAGCAGACGCGGCGGTGTCCCGGCCTGCGGGGCCGGCGCCGCGGGCGGCGGGCAGGCACCGGCGGCCACCCGGGTGCCGGAGCCCACGCGCGCCACCAGATAGCCCTCGGACCGCAGCTGGGCGTAGGCGTCCTGGACCAGCCCCCTGGACAGCCCCAGCGCGCCGGCGAGTTCACGGGAGGGCGGAAGCCGTTCGCCGACCCGCAGCCGGCCGGTGCGGATCGCCTCGCGCACCTGGCGTTCCAGCTGGGACCGCAGGGGTTCGGCGCTGTCGCGGTCGATGGCGACGAGCAGCTCCGACGACGCGTTGGCCCATGTGGGAGACGACGCATTGGCCCACTCAGGAGACATGGAATTGGAGCTTACCGGTGAGCTGATAGCTTCCTAGCGTTCCCCCATGACCACCACCAACCCGAGGAAGCCCTCGTCGCCGGCGGCGCGGCCCGAGCACCGGCCACCGCTGGTGACGCGTCCGCTGCTGCTCCGCTTCGTGAGCGTGATCGGCGCCTCGGCGAGCTTCTACCTGCTGCTGTCGGTCGTCCCCCTGTACGCGAAGGACTCGGGCGCCGGGGGCAACGGCGCCGGGGCGACCACGGGCGCCCTGATGCTGGCCACGGTCGCGGGCGAATTCGGGGCACCGCGGTTCATCGCCCGCTTCGGACACCGGCTGACCCTGGGGGCGGGGCTGTTGCTGCTCGGCGCACCGGCGCTGGCGCTGACGGCGTTCTCCGGCATCGGGTGGATCACGGTGGTCTGTCTGCTGCGCGGTGCGGGGTTCGCCCTGACGGTCGTCGCGGGCGGAGCGCTGACCGCGTCGCTGATCCCCGCCGAGCGGCGGGGGGAAGGGCTGGCCGTGGTCGGCATCGTCTCGGGCGTGCCCTCGCTGGTGGGGCTGCCCCTGGGTGTCTGGCTGGCGTCCGAGGTGGGGTACGCACCGGTGGGGGTGGCCGCCGGTGTGTGCGCGCTGGCCGCGATCCTGTCGATTCCGGGCCTGCCCGAGCGGGAGGTCATGGCCGGACCGCGGATCGGCATCCTCGACGGCGTCCGCAACCCGGCCCTCTTCCGGCCCGCGGCCCTGTTCGCGGTCACGGCGCTGGCCGCCGGGATCGTGGTGACCTTCCTGCCGCTCGCGGTTCCCTCGGCGTCCGCGGGGCTGGTGGCCGCGGCCCTGTTCGTGCAGCCCGCGGGGGCGGCCGTGGCCCGTTGGGTGGCCGGCCGCCAGGGCGACCGGACGGGATCGTCCCGGCTGGTCCTGCCGGGGCTCGCCCTGTCGGCCGCGGGCATGCTCGTCACGGCGTACACCCACAGCGCGGTCGCCGTCGTCGCGGGTGTGGCCGTGTTCGGCATCGGCTTCGGCGTCACCCAGAACGCCACGCTGGCCCTGATGTACGCGCGGGTGCCCGCCTCCGGATACGGCACCGTGAGCGCCCTGTGGAACATCGCCTACGACGCGGGCATGGGCGTCGGCGCCGTGGGCTTCGGCCTGCTCGTCCAACAGATCGGCTACCCCTGGGGTTTCGTCTGCACCGGTGCGCTGATCGTCCTCGCGCTGGGCCCCGCCTGGCGCGACCGCCCCACCGGTCCGGACCGGAACGCGCAGACGCCGGCGACCTGATGTCCGGCCTTTGAGAAACTCCTCGGAAAATCCCCGGAAATGGCCGAATCGCGCCGCGGGTACGGAAGATCGGATCTTCCGCCGCCCCGTTTGTTCAGCCATGTTGTGAATTCGCTGAGACGTCGATCATTCTGAAACGGGAGAATTCTCGCCATTGGCTTGATAGGTGCCCATGTCTTCTGTAAAGATGGCTGGAGTTCGCCCGGACCTCGCACAAGTCCCCGACTCTCAATGTGGCGTGTATTACGCCGTTGGGGAGTGTCCTTGAGGCATGATCAGGGAAGTTGAACCACCGTCGGCTGAATGTGCCTGCGTAGTATGCTGACTGGGCCATGAGGCGTAGGCGTATATCTGCGCGCCTTTTCCGAAGATCATCACCTGCGGGCCTCTGCCCGCACCCGGCACCCCGAAAGGCCCATGGCGCCGGATACCGTCCGTCGAACAGGATGGATTCAGAGTGGAATCAGGGGAACGCTCACTCACCGAGCTGTTCGAAAATGTCGTCACACGCTTCCCGGGCCGGGTCGCGGTGACGGCCGACGACCGGGAACTCACCTATCAGGAACTCGACGATCGGGCGGGAGCGGTCGCCCGGCGACTGCGGGAGGCAGGAGCGGAAACCGGTTCTCCGGTCGCCCTGCTGGTCCCGCGCACCAGTGGACTGGCCGTCGGTCTGCTCGGCATCCTCAAGTCCGGTGCCGCCTATGTCCCCATCGACCCCGGCTATCCCGAGGAGCGGATCGCCTGGACCCTCAAGGACAGCGGCGCCACCCATGTCGTCACCACCGCCGAACTCGCCCAGTCCTTGGGTGACTTGGGGGTCGATGTCGTCCTCCTCGACGAGTCGGCCGCCGAACCGGAGCCACCGGCCGGGTCGGCCCCGGGCGATCTCGCCTATGTGATCTACACATCCGGGTCCACCGGCGTACCCAAGGGCGTCGAGGTGGAACACCGCAACGTCGTCCGGCTCTTCGACGTCACCCGGGACTGGTTCGGGTTCGACGAGAACGACGTCTGGGCCCTGTTCCACTCCGTGGCCTTCGACTTCTCCGTGTGGGAGTTCTGGGGCGCGCTGCTGTTCGGCGGCCGGCTCGTCATCGTCCCCCGGACCGCCGCTCGTTCACCGGAGGCCTTCCACGAACTGCTCCGGGAACAGCGCGTCACCGTACTGAACCAGACGCCGTCCGCGTTCGCGCGACTGGCCGCCGTGGACGGGACGTCCGGGCATCCACTGACCGCCCTGCGGGTCGTGGTGTTCGGCGGGGAACGGCTGGAACCCGCCGCCCTGCGTGGCTGGTTCGACCGTCACGGCGGCGAACTGCCGCGCCTGGTCAACATGTACGGCATCACCGAGGCCACGGTGCACGCCTCCTACCGGCCGCTCACCGCCGACGACATCGCCGCACCAGGGGTCAGTCCGATCGGGGTGCCGTTGCCGGACCTCGGATTCCATGTGCTGGACGAGGACGGCCGGCCGGTGGCCGACGGCTCCCCGGGCGAGCTGTATCTGTCCGGGCCGGGGCTGGCCCGCGGATATCTGGGACGCCCCGAACTGAACAAGGAGCGTTTCGTCGACGTCCCCGGACCGGACGGCACGGCGCTGCGCTGCTACCGCACGGGCGACCGCGTGACGGCGCTCGCCGACGGCGGCTACGGCTATCTCGGCCGCGCCGACGACCAGATGAAGATCCGCGGCTACCGCGTCGAGCCCGGCGAGATCGAGGCCGTCCTCGTACAGCAGGCGGAGGTGTCGGCGGCCGTGGCGGTCGCCCACGCATACGGGGCGGGAGACGCACATGTCCACGGGGCAGGGGACGCACGCGACCACGGGGCGGGGGACACACACATCTACGGCGCGCGGGACACACGCATCGTCGCCTATGTCGCCTCCGGCACCCCGGCGGACGTCCTCGCACCCCGGCTCGGTGAGCGCGCCGCGGCCGTCCTGCCGCCGCACATGCGCCCCTCGGCGTATGTCGTCCTGCCCGAACTGCCGCTCACGCTCAACGGCAAGGTCGACAGGGCCCGGCTGCCCGAGCCGACCGCCGGGGTGGCACTCGCACCGGTCGCCGTCGAGCCCGACGAAGCCGGTGAACTCACCGGCACCGAGCGGCGGATCGCGCTGATCTGGCAGTCCGTGCTGGAGCTGCCGGAGGTCGGCCGGGACACCGACTTCTTCGACCTCGGCGGCACCTCGCTGTCGCTGCTGCGCATGTTCGGCCAAGTCAACGAGGAGTTCGGCATGG
The DNA here is from genome assembly GCF_040680235.1 of Streptomyces sp. NPDC052101. Lineage (NCBI taxonomy): Bacteria > Bacillati > Actinomycetota > Actinomycetes > Kitasatosporales > Streptomycetaceae > Streptomyces > Streptomyces sp. NPDC052101. The sequence continues at coordinate 13,133 of NZ_JBFAWH010000049.1, read as the reverse complement.
ACCTGGACATCACGGTGCTGATCGAGGGTGCGACGGTCGAGGCCCTGGCCCGCCAGGTCGACTCGGTGCTGTCCGGCCCGGCACCGACTGCCTGAGGCACGGGCGCACCGGCCTGCCGTACCACTTCCACGACGGAGGACGCATGAGCGCACTGCCCGATTTCTCGCTGAGCCCCGAGGACCTCGCCGCCTTCCACCGCAACGGCTACGCGGGTCCGTTCACGCTGTACCAGCCGGACGAGATCAAGAAGACCTGGGGGCGTACCCGGCTGGAGCTGCTGGACCGCAGCGCGGCGGTCTACAGCGACGACGCGGCCGTCTCCGCAGCGACGAACATCTCCAACTACGACCGCCACCTCGACCACGGCTTCCTGGCACAGCACATCACACGCCCCGAGATCGCGCACCGGGTCGCCTCGGTGCTGGGCCCCGATGTGCTGTGCTGGCGCACCGAGTTCTTCCCCAAGTACCCGGGGGACGAGGGAACCGACTGGCATCAGGCGGACACGTTCGCCAACGCCTCCGGCACCCCGCAGATCCAGTGGCCGGGCGGTTCGGACTTCGGTGGGACGATCACCGTGTGGTGCGCGTTCACCGAGGCGAGCGCGGAGATGGGATGCCTGCAGTTCATCCCGGGCACCCATCGCACGATGCACTACGACGAGACGAAGCGCATGCACTACGCGCCGGAGCAGAACACGAGCGTGGAGAAGGACGGCGTGCGGCGGGGGTTCTTCGGTTACGACTACCGTGAGCTGCAGATCGACCCGGACTGGAAGCCGGACGAGTCGGAGGCCGTCTCGATGGAGATGAGGGCGGGCCAGTTCATCATGTTCTGGTCCACCCTGATGCACGCCTCGCATCCGCACGAGGGCCGTACCAGGGACATGCGGATGGGCTTCGCCGCCCGCTATGTGCCCACGGCCGTGCAGATCTACCCCGGCACGGACGCGATCGAGGAGTACGGCGGCCAGGTCGGCCTGGACCGCTACGGCGCGGTACTGGTCAGCGGCGCCGACCGGTACGGCCACAACCGGATCGCCACCCGCACCACCCGCGACCACCCCTTTGTGACGCAGTCGCCGGCGGGGGCCTGATGCCCACGCCGTCCGCAGCGGGCGGCGCCCCCGGCGACGGCTCGCCGGCCGCGCTCGCCCACGCCCTGCTGGACACGGCGTCGATCACCCGCGCCGTACCCGGGCGGATACGGGTGGCGCCCGCCGAACCGCTCGCCGCCGGGGCCCTGCCGGTGGCCCAGGACGTGCTCGACCAGGTCACCGTCGCCCTCGGCCTGCCCGGGGTCGAGGTGGTGGGCGAGCCGGACGGGCTGACCGCGGTGGAACTCGCGGTCAGCAGGCGGCTGGCGCTGCGCGCGCCCGGCGCCATGGCCGACGGCGAGCCGCAGCGGGCGGCGCGGGCGGCCCTCGCCGCCTTTCCGGGGCCGGCCGTGACGGTGTCCGCGCGGGACGGCACGCCGCTCCGTTGCTGGGCGGCGGGCCCCGAGGACGCCCCGGCCGTCGCCGTCGTCAGCGCCTGCGGCATGCCCGTGGGGCTGGTGGCGCGATGGCTGGGCGCCCTGGCCCCGGAGTACCGGGTCGTGACCTGGGAGAGCCGTGGCCTGTTCGCCGCCGACGACGGCGCGGGCCTCGGCGACCTGGCCGGACACACGCTCGACGCCCAGAGCGAGGACGTACTGGCCGTCCTCGACGGGTTCGGCATCGCCGCGGCCCACGCGCTCGGCCTGTGCGGGGGAGCGGTCGTCGCCCTGGCGGCGGCCGCCCGCTCGGACCGGATCACCTCCCTGAGCCTGTGGCACGGCGACTACGAACTCGGCGGCGAGGCACCCAAGACGGCCCACCAGCGGGACGTGGAGTCCCTGCTCGCCATGGTCTCCCGCGGCCCCGCACAGGCGGCGGCCATGCACCGGCTGATGAGCCGGCCCAGCACACTGGACGCCCTGCGCCCGGACATCGCCCACTACCTCATCCACCCCTACGCGACTCCCGAACTGCTCCACCGCTATGGGCTGTTGAACGGGGCGATCATGTCGGCCGACTGCCGTCGGCTGCTCGACGCCCCGCAGCCGGCGCTGGTCGTCACCAGCGACCGGGACACCACGGCCCACCCCGCCGGCTCCAAGCTCGTCGCCGCCCGGCTGCCCCGGGCCGAGCTGCGTACGATGCCCGACGGCGACCATCTGACCGCCTTCGACGGAGGTGGTGAACTGGTCGCCCTCGCCAGGGAGTTCCTGCACACCGTGACCGTCCCGGACCGGAAGGGCACATGAACGAGATCGCCGACAGCGCCCGGCGCAAGCAACTGGCCGATGTGCTCAGGGAACACCCCGCCGTGGCCGACGCCGTCGTCACCGAGGGCCCCGACGGGACCGGGCACGCCCGGATCGTGCCCGACCCCGTCGGAGCCGGTGTGCTGCACCGCTCCGCCGCCCTGGCGGCCGCCGGCCGGCTCGGTGCCGCCCTCGGCTGGCACGAACCCGCGGCAGAGATGCGGGTGGCCGGACTCAACCGCAGCGAGACGGAGTTCCTCCACCGCGAGATCTTCACCGACAACGCCTACTTCCGGCACGGCATCACCCTGCCCGCCGGCGCCGTCGTGGTGGACGTCGGGGCGAACATCGGCATGTTCACCCTCTGCGTGGCCCGGCGCAGCCCGGGTGCCCGGATCATCGCCGTCGAGCCGGTAGCCGAACTGGCCGACGCGCTCGCCCTCAACGCCGAGCTGCACGAGGTGGACGCCACCGTACTGCGCACCGCGCTGGGCCGCACCCGCGGCGAGACCGAGTTCACCTTCTACCCCAACAACAGTGTGATGTCCGGCCGGTTCGCCGACACGACCGAGGACCTGGAGGTGCTCAAGGGCTACCTGCTCACCGGGGAGAACGCCCAGCGGGGCGAACACCTGGACCGCCTCGCGGCCGACCGGATGACCGCGCGGACCCGCCATGTGCCCGTGACCACGCTCACCGCCGTCGTCCACGAGCACGGCCTCGCCCGCATCGACCTGCTGAAGATCGATGTGGAGAAGGCCGAGGCCGAGGTCCTGGACGGCATCGACGACGACCTGTGGCCGCGCATCGACCGGATCGTGATGGAGGTCCACGACGTCGACGGACGCCTCACGACCGTCCTCGCCGAACTGCGGGGCCGCGGCTTCGACGTCGCCCGCGAACAGGACGCGCGCCTCGCCCTGACGCCCTGTCACAACGTCTACGCCCGGCGGCCCGCGGCCGGCACCGCGCCCGCACCCCTCACCGCTCCCGCCGGCGGCCCCACCCTGCGCCGTCTGGAGGAGGAACTGCGCGACCTCGTCGCCCGGCGCCTGCCCTCGGCGACGGCGCCCGGCCGCTACACCCTGGCCGCCGATCTCGGCCACACCGACGACCACGGGCCCGGCAAGGAACGGAACGTCTCGGACTCACCGCGGACCGCCGTCCTCGCCCGGATCTGGTCGGAGCTGTTCGGCCCTCAGGCGGTACGGCTGGACGCGGACTTCTTCGACCTCGGCGGCGACTCCCTGACCGCCGTACGCCTGATGGCGACCCTGGAGAACGAACTCGGTGAGGACGCCCTCACCCCCGATCTGATCTTCACCGACAGCACCTTCGGCGCGCTGGCCGCCGCCGTGGAGGCGAGTGGGGATCCCGAAAGGACAGCGCGTACATGAGCGCGACGCACCACCTGCTGCGACGGGCGGCGCCCCCGTCCGCCGTCGCGGCGGGACTGATCGCCGTCGTGGTGGGCATCACCAGCTCGGCGGCGATCGTCTTCACGGCGGCCCGCGCCGCCGGGGCCACCCAGGCCCAACTCACCTCCTGGATGCTGGCGTTGGGTGTCGGCATGGGAGTGACCTGCGTGGGCCTCTCGCTGCGGTACCGGGCGCCGGTGGTGACGGCATGGTCGACACCGGGTGCGGCGCTGATGGCGAGCAGCCTGCACGGAGCGACCATGGCGCAGGGCGTCGGCGCCTTCCTGCTCTCCGCGGCACTCATCACCCTGTGCGGGGTCACGGGATGGTTCGAGCGGGGCATGGACCGCATCCCCGTGCCCCTGGCGGCGGGGCTGCTCGCCGGAGTCCTCCTGGAGTTCGGGACCCGCCTGTTCAGCAGCATGCACGGCGACTTCGGGGTGGTCTTCCCGATGTTCGCCGCCTACCTGCTCTCCCGCCGCTGGCTGCCCCGCTACGCCGTCCTCGCGGCGCTGGCCACGGGAGCCGTCGCCGCGGCGGCGCAGGGTTCGCTCCACCTGGGCGGCGTGCGCTTCCACATCGCCTCGCCCGTCCTCACCGCCCCGGACTTCTCCTGGCGGGTACTGATCAGCGTGGGCCTGCCGCTGTTCGTGGTCACGATGGCCTCGCAGAACCTGCCGGGTGTGGCGGTACTGCGCAACGACGGCTACGACGTCCCGGTCTCGCCGCTGATCAGCTGGACCGGCGGAGTCAACCTGCTGCTCGCGCCCCTCGGCTGCTTCGGCCTCAACCTCGCCGCCATCACCGCCGCCATCTGCACCGGCCGCGAGGCCCACGAGAATCCCCGCCGGCGCTACACGGCAGCGGTCTGGGCCGGCATCTTCTACCTCTGCGTCGGAACCTTCGGCGGAGCCGTGGGCTCCCTGCTCACCGCCCTGCCCCCGGCGCTGGTCGCGGGCATCGCCGGGCTGGGCCTCCTCGGCACCATCGGCGGCTCGCTCAGCAGTGCGCTCTCCGACGAGCGATGGCGCGAGGCGGCCGTGGTCACCTTCCTCACCACCGCCTCCGGCGTGACGCTGCTCGGCATCGGCTCCGCCTTCTGGGGCCTGCTCGCGGGCCTGTGCACCGCCTTCGTGACACACACCCGCGCCCGCCCCGCTCCGCCCACCCCAACCGCCCCGACCCACGCGGCCCCGCGACAGCCACCGGACAGGAGCCGAATATGAAACGGAGGGCACCGATCCGTTCCGGGTCCCAGGCGTCGTCCGACAGGAGCCGGACATGAACGGCGCGGCAGGGACCCGCACCGCGGAGTCGGGACGCTGGTTCCACCGGCCCTCGCCCCGGCCAAAAGCCCGGCTGAGGCTGGTCTGCGCCCCCTACGCCGGCGCCGGAGCGGGCGTGTACCGGCCGTGGGCCGAGCGGCTCCCCGCCGACATCGAACTGGTCGCCGTACGGCTGCCGGGGCGGGAGAACCGGCTGCGGGAGCAGGTCCCGCCCGACTGGCCGTCGCTGGCCCGGGATTTCGGCGCCGCGCTCGAGGACCACATCGCCTCCCCCTACCTGCTGTTCGGGCACAGCATGGGCGCGATGCTGGCCTACGAGACCGTCGTACGGCCCCTCGCCCGGCCGCCCGAGCGGGTCCTGCTCTCCGGCTGCCGGGCCCCGCACGTACCGCGTGCGCTGCCCGCCATCCACGACCTGCCGCCGGAGGGCTTTCGCGCGGAACTCGGCAGACTGGCCGGCACACCCCCCGACGTCCTCGCCGACCCCCGCCTGATGGCCATGCTCGACCCGATGCTCCGCGCGGACATCCGGCTCGCCGAGACCTGGGCCCGCCCCGCACCGGACCCGCTGCCGGTGCCCGTCACCGTGTTCTGGGGCGAGGACGACGATGTCGCCCCGCCCGACGCGGTGGCCGCCTGGCGGACCCTCGCGCCGCACGGTTTCCGCGCCCACCGCATCGACGGCGGCCACTTCTTCCTGCACGAACGTGCCCGGGACCTGCTCGGGCTGCTCGACGACGAGATCACGCTGTGCCTGGCGGAGCGACGAAGGAGCGACGGATCGTGAGGTCTCCCTATTTCGACGACGGCCACGCCGCCTTCCGCGAGGAGGTGCGCGCGTTCCTGGCCGCCGAGGTGATGCCGTACGCCGCCCGCTGGGAGGACCAGGACACCGTCCCCGCCCCCGTCTGGAAACTCCTCGGCGAACGCGGTTACCTGGGACTGCTGTACCCGCGTGCCGTCGGCGGCGGCGAACGCGACCTGTTCACCTCGGTCGTCTTCCTGGAGGAACTCGGCCGTACCGGATTCGGCGGGCTGCGGGCGGCCGTCTCCGTCCATGCCTACATGGCCACGCACTACCTCTCCTGGGTCGGCGGGCCCGACCTGTGCCGGGAGTACCTCGCGCCGGCCGTACGGGGCGAGCGGGTGGCCGCCCTGGCGATCACCGAACCGGGAGCCGGAGCCGACCTGTCGGGCCTCGCCACCACGGCCGTCCGGGACGGCGACCATTTCCTCGTCGACGGCACCAAGTCGATGGTCAGCAACGCCATGACCGCCGACTTCCTCGTCACAGCGGTGCGCACGGCCGACGGCGCGGCCGGGCCCCGGGGCGCGACCGGGCTGTCCCTGCTCGTGGTCGACACAGCCCTGCCCGGCGTCACCCGCACCCCGCAGCGCACCCTCGGCTGGCGTGCGGCCGGCACGGCCACCGTCACCCTCGACGCGGTGCGGGTCCCCGCCGACCGGCTCATCGGCCGGCTCGACAACGGCTTCTACTACCTCATGCGCGGACTGCAGCTGGAACGCCTGGTCGCCGCCACCCTGGCCCTCGGCGGCATGGACCGCTCCCTGGACGAGCTGCACGCGTTCCTGCGCGCCCGCGAAGTCGCCGGCGAGGCACTCGCGCACAAGCAGGCGATTCAGCACCGCGTCGCCGACCTGGCGACCGAACTGGCAGCCGCACGGCAGCTGGTGCACCACACCGCGTGGCTGTACGAGCAGGGCGAACTGCCCGCGGTGGAGTGCTCCATGGCCAAACTGCACACCACCGAGCTGGCCTGCCGGCTCGCCGACACCGCTCTGCAACTGCAGGGTGCGCACGGCTACCTGGAGACCTCCTACGCGGCGCGCGCCCACCGCGACGCCCGCGCCGCCACCATCGCCGCGGGACCCAGCGAGGTGATGCGCGACCTCATCGGCCGGGCGGTGCTGAACCGTCCCGCCGCCCCGGACACCGCTGCGAGGATCATCTGATGGGCAATCAGACAGCGTATTTCTTCCTGGCGTTGGCCCTGGTCCTGGGCGTGGCACGGCTGTGCGCGGCGGGCGCCCGCCGGCTGGGGCAGCCGGCGGTGGTCGGCGAGATCGTCGCCGGTGTCCTGCTCGGCTCCACCGTGCTGTCGCAGACCTGGAGCTGGCGGCACGCCGTCCCGTACGACGAGGTCCAGCCGCTGCTCGGGGCGCTGGCGAACGTCGGCCTGGCTCTGTTCATGTTCGTCATCGGCTACGAGATGGACCCCGCCTTCCTGCGCGGCAGCGGCCGTACGGCCCTGTGCGTGGCGACCGGGTCGGTGCTGCTGCCCCTGGTCGGCGGCTGCCTCGCCGCGCTGCCGTTCGCGGCCGGCCACGCGCCCTCGGGCGCGCCGGGATTCGTGCTGTTCATCGGTGTGGCCCTGTCCGTCACCGCCTTCCCGGTCCTGGCGCGGATCCTCGCCGACCAACGCCTCAACCAGACCTCCGTCGGCAGGATCGCCATGGCCGCCGCCGGCGTGAACGACCTGGTCGCCTGGGCCTGTCTCGCCGTCGTGGCCGCGCTCTTCACCACCACCCAGTCCTGGCACATGGCGTTCGTGCCCGTCTATCTGGCGCTGCTGATCCTGGTGGTCCGCCCGCTGGCCGCCCGGCTGCTGCGCCGGCGCGCGAAGGGGGCGGCGGATCCGGCGGCGGCCGTGGTCGTGGTGTGCGCCGGGCTCATGGCCTCGTGCGCGGCCACCGAATGGCTCGGCATCCACTTCGTCTTCGGGGCGTTCGCCTTCGGCGCGGTCATGCCCCGGGAGAACGCGGGGGAGCGGCTGCGGGTCTCCGTGATGGACGGACTGGAGAAGTCGGCCACACCGATCCTGCTCCCCCTCTACTTCGTGGTCGCGGGCACCAAGGTCGATCTGACCACGTTCCGTGCGGCCCACCTGGGCGGGCTCGCGGTGATGCTGGTGGCCGCCGTCGTGACGAAGATGGCCGGTGCCGGTCTCGGGGCCGCCGCGGCCGGACTGCCCCGGCGGACGGCGGGGACCCTCGCGGTGCTGATGAACACCCGTGGCCTCACCGAGATCGTCATCCTCACCGTCGGCCTCCAACTGCACTTCATCGACCAGGCGTTCTACTCGATCCTGGTGGTGATGGCGGTGCTGACCACCGTCATGACCGGGCCGCTGCTGCACGCCGGCCGGGCCACGGCATGGGACGGTGCGCCCGCGGAGCGCGGGACGGGCCGTGTTCCCGGGCCCGCGGCAGACACCCGGGAGACGGCCCGGCCCGCGCATCAGGAGAAGCGCTCCTGACGGCCGGCTCTCAGGGGACCCGCACGGAGTCGTCCCACACGCTGGTGCGCAGCAGCCCCGCGCGGTGCAGCCGCCGCTCCAGTTCCAGCACCTCCCGCGCCGCCTGCCGCGGACACGGAGCCGCGACCCCGATCAGACCCCAGCGCCCGGCCACCGAGGTGATCGCCCGCGCCCACCCCTCGGGCCCGGGACGCCCGACGCTGTCCTCCAGCCGCTTCAGATCCGTCTCCACCGACGGCCGTACCACCTTCGTCGCCGCGTACACCCCCTGCCGCCTGCCGAGCACGTCCCGGGCCTCGGCGAGGAACGCCCGGACGTACTCGGCGCCGTTCGAGGAGAGGTTCAGATCCTGCATGGCCACCACCGGCCGCCGGCCGAAACGGCCACCCGGACGGGCGATGGCGAAGTCCACGCCGCCCTTGACGAACCCCAGGTCGCGCCCCGCGCCCCGGAACGCGCCGTGCAGCGCCGCCATGCCCTCCTGTACGGCGCGGAACTGGGCGGCCGTGATGTCGAACCGGGCGCAGGTCTCGTCGTCCACGTAGACGCTGCCCTCCCAGACGCTGCCCCGGGTGATCTGCACCGTTCCGCCCTCGGCGGGCTCTCCGGCCACGACGTGGGCCGAGGGCGCCAGGATGAACTCGTAGCCGGGGACGCGGTGGCGCAGGTAGTGGGCGTGCGCCTCCAGGACGTAGTCCTCCTCGGTCGCCATCGCCTGGCGGGCCAGCGCGTCGAGCGCCGCGTCGTCGGCGAGCGGTACCGCGATGCGGATCCTGCTGCCGGTGAGCGCCTCGGCGGGCTTGAAGCAGCCCAGCTCCAGCCCGTACCGCTCGCGCAGCAGCCGGGCGGCCGTGTGCACCCGGCGGCGCAGCAGCGCCTCGTCGGCTCCCGTCCGGGACACCGAGTAGCCCGGCAGCCGGGGCAGCAGCACCCCGAACTCCCGGTGGAACGCGGTCGCTTCGGCCTCCGCGGCGAGGGTGGCCTCCGGGACGTCGTCCGCCCGCGGCGCGGGGACGCCCAGCGCGTCCTCGACCGTCGGGTACAGCGTCGTCTTGCGGTTCCACCGCTCGGCGATCTCCGGCCCGTTGGCGTCCACCCGCAGCTGCTCCAGGCCCGCCGCGCGCTTCAGCCACAGCAGCAGCACTCGCGCCTCGGCGTCGATCGCGAACAGCCGCACCACCGTGTGCGGTGCCGTGCTCAGCTGCCGTACCAGACGCTCCAGCGGTGCGGCCGGCCGGCCCGGGAGCGCGTCGGCTGCCATCGCCAGCAGGGCGTGCGTCAGGTAGTAGTAGCGCAGTTCGGGGACCTCCACGGGAACCGCCTCGGACCCCGCCACCGCCTGCCGCCACGGCTCGCCCCGGCCCACGACCAGGTCGCCCGGTGCGGCCAGATACACCGCCCGTGCCTCGTTGTACGCCGAGAAGTCGTCCGGCGAGCGGCCGAGTGCCAACTGGGCCACATCGGCCTCGAAGCAGCCCTTCAGCGTGGACGCGGTGCCCAGCACGATGGCCGGCACCCGGCCGCACGGCGCTCCGAAGGGCAGCAGCTCCTTGTCGGCCGCCTTCTTCGCGCCGGCCAGATCCGTCCCGAGCAGACGCCGCGAGATCTGCTCCAGTTCCTCGATGGAGAGCAGATCGGGCCCGGTGCAGAAGCCCTCCCACGCCAGGGTCCTGCCACGGTGTACGACGGTCTGTTCCTGGTTCTGCATCCACGGCTCCCGGATCCGGTGCGGAAAGCGACAGGTCGATCACATTCTGTATGCTCCGAGGGCGTGGCCATCCACGTCGGCTGTCATGCGCTCGAGGCCGGCACGAGGGCCGGGTGACGGCCCGGCGGCGGTGATGGAATGATGATCGGCGACATAAGGCGACGGCGGTCCGAGGAAGCCGGTGTGAATCCGGCGCGGTCCCGCCACTGTGACCGGTGAGCGAGTTCCGGCAGGCCACCGCCCCCCTCCGGGGCGGCAAGGCGGGACGAGCGACGACCCGGGAGCCAGGAGACTCACGCGGTCGCCTCCTCGACGGACACCGGGGCGGATCTCCCCGGGAGGAGAGTGACGCGGCGTGCCCAAGAGGCCGAAGGTAAACGGGGTTGTGGCAGGAGACGATGCGGCGCCGTGCCGGGTCGTCGTGTGCCGGGACTGCTGCTGCGGCAGTCCCAAGGTGACCGGGGTGGATCACGCGGCGCAGACCGCGCGACTGCGGGCGGCGGTGCCCGTGCGCATCTCCGCCTGCCTCGACGTGTGCGACCAGGCCAACGTCATCGTCGTACAGCCCTCCGCCGCGGGCCGGGCCGCCGGTGCGCGCCCGGTCTGGCTCGGGCTCGTCAACGACGCGGACGCGACCGAGGACATCATCACCTGGGTCCGCGCCGGCGGCCCGGGCATGGCTCCTGCGCCCGACATCCTCGACCTGTACACCTTCACCCCGCCGCGCCGCCGACTCGGCGAACGCCTGGGGTAGTGCGGGGTCGAAGCACGCCGAGGAGCCGGCCTGGGGCGATCGTTGCTTTCGAGACCGGAAGCCGCCAGCAGCTCTTCGAGCCGGTTCGGCCGTACGGCGCGGCCAAGTCCCGCGTTTCGCTGGGAACTTATGGCTAGTCTCTCCGGTCTACTGTTCCTCGTCGGCCACCTCTCTCCCCGGAGTCCAAGCTGTGCCGAAATCGCCGTTCACGCACCTGCACGTCCACACCCAGTACTCGATGCTGGACGGTGCCGCGCGGCTCAAGGACATGTTCAATGCCTGCAATGAGATGGGCATGACGCATATCGCCATGTCCGACCACGGCAACCTCCATGGGGCGTACGACTTCTTCCACTCGGCGAAGAAAGCGGGGATCACCCCGATCATCGGGATCGAGGCGTATGTCGCTCCCGAGTCGCGGCGGAACAAGCGCAAGGTCCTGTGGGGCCAGCCGCACCAGAAGAAGGACGACGTCTCGGCAAGCGGCTCGTACACCCATTTGACGATGTGGGCCACGAACAAGACGGGTCTGCACAATGTCTTCCGCCTCTCCTCGGACGCCTACGCCGAGGGCTGGCTGACGAAGTGGCCCCGGATGGACAAGGAGTCCATCGCCCAGTGGTCCGAGGGCATCGTCGCCTCCACCGGCTGCCCTTCCGGCGAGGTGCAGACCCGGCTGCGCCTCGGCCAGTTCGACGAGGCCCTGAAGGCGGCCGCCGACTACCAGGACATCTTCGGCAAGGACCGCTTCTTCCTGGAGCTGATGGAGCACGACCTCGACATCGAGCGCCGGGTCCGTGCGGACCTGCTGGAGGTCGGCAGGAAGCTCGGCATCCCGCCGCTCGTGACCAACGACTCGCATTACACGTACGCGCACGAGGCCGGCGCCCACGACGCCCTGCTGTGCATCCAGACCGGCAAGAACCTCTCCGACCCGAACCGCTTCAAGCTGGACGGAGGCGGTTACTACCTGAAGTCCACCGAGGAGATGTACGCCTTGGAGTCTTCGGACTACTGGCAGGAGGGCTGTGACAACACCCGGTCGATCGCCGAGATGGTGGACATCGACGGCATGTTCGAGAAGCGCGACCTCATGCCGAAGTTTGACATCCCGGAGGGATTCACCGAGGTCACCTGGTTCAAGGAGGAGGTGCGCCGTGGCATGGAGCGCCGCTTCCCGGGCGGCATCCCCGAGGACCGCCAGAAGCAGGCCGAGTACGAGATGGACACGATCATCTCGATGGGCTTCCCCGGCTACTTCCTGGTGGTCGCCGACTTCATCATGTGGGCGAAGAACAACGGCATCGCGGTCGGCCCGGGCCGAGGCTCCGCCGCCGGTTCGATCGTCGCGTACGCCATGGGGATCACCGACCTGGACCCGATCCCGCACGGTCTGATCTTCGAGCGGTTCCTCAACCCCGAGCGCATCTCGATGCCCGACGTCGACATCGACTTCGACGAGCGCCGGCGCGTCGAGGTGATCCGGTATGTGACGGAGAAGTACGGCGCGGACAAGGTCGCCATGATCGGCACGTACGGCACGATCAAGGCGAAGAACGCGATCAAGGACTCCGCGCGTGTGCTGGGCTACCCGTACGCGATGGGCGACCGCATCACCAAGGCCATGCCCGCCGACGTCCTCGGCAAGGGCATCCCGCTCTCCGGTATCACCGACTCCAGCCACCCGCGCTACTCGGAGGCGGGCGAGGTCCGGGGGATGTACGAGAACGAGCCGGACGTGAAGAAGGTCATCGACACCGCGCGTGGTGTGGAGGGCCTGGTGCGGCAGATGGGCGTGCATGCCGCCGGCGTCATCATGTCCAGCGAGACCATCACCGAGCACGTTCCGGTGTGGGTGCGGCACACCGACGGCGTGACGATCACGCAGTGGGACTACCCCAGCTGTGAGTCGCTGGGCCTGCTGAAGATGGACTTCCTGGGCCTGCGCAACCTCACGATCATGGACGACGCGGTCAAGATGGTGAAAGCCAACAAGGACCTGGACATCGACCTGCTGTCCCTGCCGCTGGACGACCCGACGACCTTCGAACTCCTCCAGCGCGGCGACACCCTCGGCGTCTTCCAGTTCGACGGTGGTCCGATGCGTTCGCTGCTGCGGCTGATGAAGCCCGACAACTTCGAGGACATCTCCGCCGTCTCGGCCCTGTACCGGCCGGGCCCGATGGGCATGAACTCCCACACCAACTACGCGCTGCGCAAGAACGGCCAGCAGGAGATCACGCCGATCCACAAGGAGCTGGAAGAGCCTCTGAAGGAGGTCCTGGACGTCACCTACGGCCTGATCGTCTACCAGGAGCAGGTGCAGAAGGCCGCCCAGATCATCGCCGGGTACTCGCTCGGCGAGGCCGACATCCTGCGCCGCGTGATGGGCAAGAAGAAGCC
>NZ_JBFAWH010000048.1:0-41160 GCF_040680235.1 Streptomyces sp. NPDC052101 | reverse complement strand
GGACGCGGATCACGCTCGGGCGGGGTCAGGCCCCGCACACGCTCGACCACCCGCCGCAGATGCTCCGGCGTCGTACCACAGCAACCACCGACCAGAGAGAGCCCGTAGTCCTGTACGAAGGTCTCCTGCGCGTCCGCCAGCCCCTCCGGGCCCAGCGGGAAGTGCGCACCGTCCTTGGTGAGGACCGGCAGGCCCGCGTTCGGCATGCACAGCAGCGGGATGCGTGAGTGCCGGGTGAGATAGCGCAGGTGCTCGCTCATCTCGGCGGGGCCGGTGGAGCAGTTCAGGCCGATCATGTCGATGCCCAGCGGCTCCAGAGCCGTCAGGGCCGCGCCGATCTCCGAGCCGAGCAGCATGGTGCCGGTGGTCTCGAAGGCCATCGAGACCAGGAGCGGGACCTCGGCGCCGAGGGCCTCCATGGCGCGGCGGGCGCCGAGGACGGAGGCCTTGGTCTGCAGGAGGTCCTGGGTGGTCTCCACGATCAGGGCGTCGGCGCCGCCCGCCAGCAGGCCTTCGGCGTTCGCCTGGAAGCCGTCCCGGAGGGTGGTGTAGCCGATGTGGCCGAGGGTGGGCAGCTTGGTACCGGGGCCGATGGAGCCGAGCACCCAGCGGGGGCGACCGTCGCCGGCGGCGAACTCGTCGGCCACCTCACGGGCGATACGGGCGCCCGCCTCGGACAGCTCGTGCACCCGGTCGGCGATCTCGTATTCCGCCATCGCCGCGTGGTTGGCCCCGAAGGTGTTGGTCTCCACGCAGTCGACGCCCACCGCGAAGTACGCCTCGTGGACGGAGCGGACGATGTCGGGGCGGGTGACGTTGAGGATCTCGTTGCAGCCCTCCAGCTGCTGGAAGTCCTCCAGTGTGGGCTCCTGGTCCTGGAGCATGGTGCCCATGGCTCCGTCGGCGACCACCACACGCGTGGCGAGCACCTGGCGGAGGGTTTCGCCGTCCGAGGTCACCGCGGGCATGGCAGGCCTCCCAGGTGTGCCGCCAGTTCCTCGGCCGCCGCCGTGCCGTAGGACTCGGCGATGACGGTGGTGAGCCGGCCGGGGTCGGGTTCGTAGGCCTGGGAACCCGTCTCGGAGAGTGCCAGTGAGGCCAGGGCACAGCCGAGTTGGGCCGCGCGCAGGCGGCTCAGGCCCCGGGCGAGGGCCGCGAGGAAGCCCGCGCGGAAGGCGTCGCCGGCACCGGTCGGGTCGGCGACCCGGACACCGGCGACGGCGGGTACGGTGAACGCCGGGCGGTCCGCGGCCTCGACCCGGACCCCGTCGGCGCCGAGCGTGGTGACCCAGGCGCCCACCTGCCCCAGGACGTCGTCGCGGCTCCAGCCGGTGCGTTCCAGCAGCAGGGCGGCTTCGTACTCGTTGGTGAACAGCCAGCGCGCCCCGGTCACCAGAGTGCGCGTCTGCTCGCCGTCGAGACGGGCCAGTTGCTGCGAGGGGTCGGCCGCGAAGGCGATGCCGAGCGCACGGCACCGCTCGGTGTGCCGCAGCATGGCGTCGGGGGCGTCGGGTGCCACAACCACGAGGTCGGGCAGCGGGTCGAGGCGCCCCAGGTCGATGTCCCCGGCCTCGGCCATGGCGCCGGCGTAGAACGCGGCGATCTGGTTGGCGTCCTGGTCCGTGAGGCACAGGAACCGGGCCGTCTGCCGCCGGGTGGAGACGTGTACGGCGCCGGTGTCGACGCCGTGGTCCTTCAGCCACTGCTCGTACTCGGCGAAGTCGCTGCCGACCGCGCCGACGAGCAGGGGGGTCAGGCCCAGCCCGCCGAGGCCGTAGGAGATGTTGGCGGCGGCCCCGCCGCGGCGCACCTCCAGCTCGTCGGCGAGGAACGACAGGGACACCCGGTCGAGCCGGTCGGGGATCAGCTGGTCCGCGATCCGGCCGGGGAAGGTCATGAGATGGTCGGTGGCGATGGAGCCGGTCACCGCGATGCGCATGGGAACTCCTGTCCCTGTCGGCCCGGCCGGTCAGCGGCCGGCGGCGGCGTTCAGCAGGTCGGCACGGTCGGTGCGCTCCCAGGTGAACTCGGGCAGTTCACGGCCGAAGTGGCCGTATGCGGCGGTGCGTGCGTAGATCGGCCGCAGCAGGTCGAGATCGCGGATGATGGCCGCCGGGCGCAGGTCGAACACCTCGTTGATGGCCCGCTCGATCGTGGCGCGCGGTACGCGTTCCGTACCGAAGGTCTCGACGAACAGGCCGACCGGTTCGGCCTTGCCGATCGCGTACGCGACCTGCACCTCGCAGCGTTCGGCGAGGTCCGCCGCGACCACGTTCTTGGCCACCCAGCGCATCGCGTAGGCGGCCGAGCGGTCCACCTTGGAGGGGTCCTTGCCGGAGAACGCGCCGCCGCCGTGGCGGGCCATGCCGCCGTAGGTGTCGATGATGATCTTGCGGCCGGTCAGGCCGGCGTCTCCCATCGGGCCGCCGATCTCGAAGCGGCCGGTGGGGTTGACCAGCAGGCGGTAGCCGTCGGTCTCCAGCTTGATGCCGTCCTCGGCCAGCACGGCCAGTACGGGCTCCACGACCTGCCGGCGGATGTCCGGCGTCAGCAGGTGGTCGAGGTCGATGCCCGCCGCGTGCTGGGAGGAGACGACCACCGTGTCCAGGCGCACCGGGCGGTCGTCCCGGTACTCGATGGTGACCTGTGTCTTGCCGTCGGGGCGCAGATACGGCACCGCGCCGTTCTTGCGCACCTCGGACAGCCGGCGCGACAGGCGGTGCGCGAGTTCGATGGGCAGGGGCATCAGGGTGGGGGTCTCGCGGGTGGCGTAGCCGAACATCAGCCCCTGGTCCCCGGCGCCCTGGGCGGCGAGTTCGTCGTCGGTGTCGCCGAGCCGCTGCTCGTAGGCGGTGTCCACGCCCTGGGCGATGTCCGGGGACTGGGCGCCGATGGACACCGACACGCCGCAGGACGCGCCGTCGAAGCCCTTGGCCGACGAGTCGTAGCCGATGCCGAGGACGGTCTCGCGGACGATTCCGGGGATGTCGGCGTAGGCGGCGGTGGTCACCTCACCGGCGACGTGGACCTGGCCCGTGGTGATCAGGGTCTCCACCGCCACCCGGGAGGCCGGGTCCTGCCGCAGGAGGGCGTCCAGGACGGCATCACTGATCTGGTCGGCGATCTTGTCGGGGTGGCCCTCGGTGACGGACTCCGAGGTGAACAGCCGGGTTGTCATGTCTCTCCTAGGCGTGAGGGGTCGTGGTCCAACGTGCGGCCCGCGTGGGGCGGTCAGGGGCTCGCCGGGCGGCGGGCGCGGGGGCGGTGACAGGTCGGGGCGGGTGCGGTGGTCGGGCGGGGGGCAGCGGGAGCCGGGTGCCTAGTGCCGGGGCGGCGCGGTACGGGGCACGGGGTACGGGGGCGGTGGCCGGGTGCCTGTCGGTCCTCGGCCACCTCCGGTCGCCGGGCTGCGGTGGGCTGTGGCGGGTTGTGACGGGGTGCGCCTGGGCATCGCGGGCGGCGGCGACTCCGGCGGGAGGGGTCCGTATACAGTCGCCGGGGCGGACGTCAGGCGGATGCCGGCTCGTTCCGCCGGGGTACCCCGTCTCTCCGGACGGAGAAGTGATCGCCCGTCACGGTGCGATTCCGGACCGGGCGGCTCCTCGTCGGGGCAGCCGCAGGAGCCCGGCACGTGCGGTGCGGGTGCGGGTGCGGGCAGCTCGGGGCGGGCGCCGGATCCGGGTGCGGGCCCGTGGTGTGTGTCCAGCCGTAGCGGGCGGAGCCCCCAGCGCCGGTGTGCGCGAAGCAGTAGAGCCGTACCGGCTCTTCCTCCGACATGTGCTGTCCCTCCTGGCGGGTCTGCGGCGGCACCAGCGTGGTTCTCGTCCGTCGAGAACGGGTGGAGGACCGCTCGACGTCGTCGCAGAGCCGCAGACCCGGCTCGGGTTGGAGGGCGCTCGTACGGGCGTGCGCAGCCCGTACGGTCAGGGCACGGGGAGGACCGGGGGCGCGGTGGGCAGCGTGTGCCAAAGGAGCGGGGCCGCACCGCAGTCCGCCGCCAGGTGCCGGGCGCGGCCCAGCATCGCGTCGGCCATGGAGTCCTCTCCCAGCTCGGACAGGGCGTCCCCGAGGCCCGCGTAGGCGCGGGCGAGTTCCAGCCGGTCGCCCGCGGCGCGCAGTTCGACGGTCGCCCTCGCCAGGGTGCCGGGCCGCCGGACGGGTTCCTCGGTGGCGGCCCGCACGCGCAGCGCGATGCCGCGGTGGCGTGCGCCGAGGTCGCCGGCCGCGCCGGACTGCTCGGTGATCAGGTCCGCGGCCTGCTCGGGCCTGCCCAGGCGGAGCAGGGCCTCGGCGGCGTCGGTCCGCCAGGGCAGGTGGGAGAAGACAGCGGCGTCCCGGCGGGTGGCGAGCTGCCCTGCCCGCAGGAAGTCGGTGAGCGCTTCCTCGGCAGGCCCCGTGGCCAGGAGGTACCGGCCGCGGGCTCTCAGGTACGGCAGCGCGTACGCCGTGTCCGGCAGGGGCCCGGGGGCCGCGTGGCGCAGCTGCCGGGCGGCCTCCTCGTAACGGCCCTGCTCGGTCAGCGCCTGGGCCAGGACGGCCGTCGGCCACAGCGTCAGGGCGCTGCCGGGCGGAGCGGTGCGCGCGGCGGTCTCGGCCTGCCGCTGGGCGGCCGCGAGGTCGCCGAGGCACAGCAGGGCCTCCGCGCGCAGCGCGCCGAACGCGGCCTTCAGGCCGGGCGTGCCGGTGGGTACGGGCCGCCCGAGCGCCCGGGTGCAGCGGTCGGCGGCTCGGCGCGGGTGCCCGGCCAGCAGCAGCGCCTGGGCGTCACGCAGCCGCGGCTCGAGGAGCATCGGACACGACGGGGTGTGCGTGTGACGGACCATGGCCCCAGTGAACCCCCGCACCGCGGGCCGGGCCACGCACCTCCAGCGAGGCTCCAGCGGTCCTGCGGCGGCGGGACAGCACTCCCTGACCACCCGCGCGGGGCGTCCCGCCGACCCGGGCGAAGTGCGTGAGACAGGTCTCCGTGACCGGCCCAGGTCGAGTGGTCACCGCGCCGCCCCAGGCCACGCGCGCAAAGCAGGGCCCCATGACCGGCCGCCAGGCGCTCACTCGGTCCAGGCCAGGTGGTCACCGCGCCGCCCCAGGCAAGGTGCGTGAGACAGGGCTCCATGACCAGCCCAGCCCGAACGGCCCCCGCAACGGCCCAGGCCAGCCACATAAGGCAGGGCTCCATGACCGGCCGCCAGGCGCTCGCGTCGGTTCAAGTCGGGTGGTCGCCGCGGGCGTTCAGCGGTGATCGTTCGGCTTCTGTGGTAGCAGGCGGCGGGTCAGTTCGCCGATCAGGTCGTCGCCGCGGTAGGGCGCGAGGACCTCGGGGACCGTCAGGTCGTCGAGGATCATGCCCTGGACGGCGAGGTAGAGCAGGACGACGTCGACGCGGTCGCCGGGCAGGGCGGCGTCCACGTGGAAGCGGACGTTCTCCTCCAGGACCTCGCTCATCGCCTTGGTGAGTTCGCGGCCGAGTTCGGGGCGGCGGGTGGCCTCCAGTCGCAGTTCGAGCATGGCGAGGTAGCCGGCCCGGTCGGCCTCCATGCGCTGGTGGATCTGGCGGACCAGGAGAACCACCAGTTCGCGGGAGGGTTCGGCGCGCATGATCTCGGTGACCTGCTCGGGATCGGGCGCGATGCGTTCGTGGGTGCGGCCCATGATCTGCAGCAGCAGGTCGTCCCGGTTGCGGAAGTAGTTGGAGCAGGTGCCCACGGGCACGCCGGCCTCGCCGTCGACCGCGCGGAACGTGAGGCCGCGCGAGCCTTCGCGGGCGAGGACTTCGATGGCCGCGTCGAGGAGGGCGGTACGGCGCGCCGGGTTCTGTCGCAAGGGGTCCTCTCCTAAGGTGTTGACACCACTTCACTTGAAGTACTACGGTCGAAGCACTTCATCACGGTACACCGCAACGGCCCCCAGGAGTCAATATGCGAATCCGCCCGTTCGACCAGCCTGAGTCCCTGCCGTTCGCCCAGTTCAGCCACGGTGGCCGGCACGGTCATGGCGTCCGGCAGCCCAAGCCCCGGTCCGTTCCCCGTCCCCGCCCGCTGCCCAAGCCCGGCACCCGGCGGTGAGTCACCGCCCAGTCCGACCGCCCACGACGACCAGTCGCCGGCCTCCTCACGAGGGGGCCGGCGACTTTTGCGTTCGGCGGCCGGCCGACCTGTCCTGCACCGGAAGTTGAGTGGCCCTCCAGAACCTCAAGCGAATCTCCAACGGACCACTTCCTCTCCTGAAGGAGATTTCGCGTGGCAGGCACCGAGGAACCCCTCTGGCGCGAGCTTTCCGGCTGGCGCGGTGCGGAGGGCGCGAAGACCTTCCCCTACGACGCCGTCATCGACCATCTGCGCGAGGTGGGAAAGCACTTCCTCTCCCCGCGGCTGCTGGCCCTGCTCGACACCTGCCGCCAGTCACTCGCCGAGCGGACCGGCGAAGGCGACACCTACCTCGCCCGGTTCCTCGACGTCCTGCTGGACAAGTACGACGGCTCGTACGACTACCCCAGTTACACCGGGCTGCCGCTGTTCCAGCAGTCGGCGCCCGAGCCGGCCGAGCCGGCCGGGAACTGGACGGCGACGCGCCACCGGCGCGACCGCCTGGTCCTGCTGCTGCTCGCGGATCTGATCGAGTTCGAGCAGCTGGTGCTGGACGGCACCCCGGCGGAC
The DNA here is from genome assembly GCF_040680235.1 of Streptomyces sp. NPDC052101. Taxonomy (NCBI): domain Bacteria; kingdom Bacillati; phylum Actinomycetota; class Actinomycetes; order Kitasatosporales; family Streptomycetaceae; genus Streptomyces; species Streptomyces sp. NPDC052101. Next base: position 34,507 of record NZ_JBFAWH010000048.1, on the reverse strand, counting down.
CCGCAAGGCGCCCTGCCCGATCCCGCGCTCCTCGGCAAACGGCTGCGGCTGGCGGTCCGGGTGATGGAGCCGGCGGCGCTGCGCGTCCTGGACTCCGCCGTCGACCCCGTCTCCGTGGCGGCCACGCCCGGCCGCACCCCGGCCCGCCCACTGGCGATGGCGGTCCTGGCCGCCGCCGCCGACGAGGAGCGGCTGCTGCTGCGGACCAGCGTGCAGCCGGTGTACGTGCTCCATGACGAGTACCTGTTCCTGCGCGTCCTGCAGACGTTCGAGACGACGTTCGCCTTCATGTCCCGGACCTTGGACGCCGCGGTGCGGGCCCTCACCGGCGAGCAGCCCGGTGACGCCGCCACGCTGATCGCCTCGGTCGCCGACGTGCTGCGCGAGTCGCTGCCGCTGTTCTCCCTGCTGGCCACCATGCAGCCGGAGTCGTTCCAGGTGTTCCGGCAGTACACCGACGGAGCGAGCGCCATCCAGTCCGAGGGCTACAAGACCTTCGAGACGTACTGCTCCACCCCGGCGCGGGCACGGCTCGACTCGCCCGCGTTCACCGCCGTACCGAGGGTGCGCGAGGCGGTGCTGGCCGGACGGGAGACCGTCCAGGGCACCTGGGAGGACGTAGTGGCCAGTGGCTGGCTGACCGAGCAGGACGCCGGCGCCGTACGCGCGGCGGCACGGCAGCTGGAGGCGGTGCACCAGCGGTGGAAGCAGACCCACTACCGGCTGGCGGTGCGGATGATCGGGGAACGGACCGGCACCGGGTCCACCGAGGGCGTTCCGTACCTGAAGTCGGTCATCGCCAACCGCCTCTTCCCGGCCGTGCAGTCCGGCCCTTCACCCGTCGCCGGGCCGGCTCTGGAGCAGCAGCCCGCGGCGGGCTGAGGAAACGAACGGAGGGACACCGAACCCCATGAGCAAGCGCGCCACGAGCGGACGCCCGGGCACTGCCCGCCGCGCCCTGAACCCGCAGGCGGCGGACCATCTGCTGGTCTACGAGTACGACCGCGGCAGCAACTACGAGAAGGACACCCGGCTCACCACCGCGCTGTCCGCCCTGCTGCCCGCGGAGCAGCTGATCCACCCCGACCAACGGCTGTTCCAGAGCGTACATCTGATCTCGGAGTACGCCTGGGCGGCGATGCACCACGAGATGTGCCGCGTGGTGCAGCTGCTCGACGAGGGCGACTTCCTGCTGGCCGCCCAGGTGCTGGAGCGATCGGCCGCGCTGGGCCGGATCCCGGTGCAGGCGCTGAACACTCTCGTGGAGTTCCTGCCGCAGACTGCCCTGCTGGCCATGCGGGAGTCGTTCCCGCCGAACACCACCGGTTTGGACTCCCCCGGCGCACGCAACCTGCGCCGCGCCGCTCAGCCGCTATGGCGGGCCTTCACCCGCGCCCTGGAGCGCGCGGAGCGCACGCCCGAGGATCTGATCACCGCCGAGGGCCGCACTTCCCGGCCCGCCGAGGACGACCGGGCCGCCGTCGAACTGGCCCTGGTCCGGCAGGGCCTGATGCGGCTCGACGCCGCCGTGGGCGACTGGAAACAGCTCCATCTGCGGCTCGTGTGGGGCCAGTTGGGCGGGCATCCGGAGGCCGAACCGCTGGCCGGGGCCGACCCCGGCCGGCCTGCCGAGGCCACCGCGCACGCCACGGGCGGCTGCCCCGTCCTGCCCACCAGCCTGCGCGGTGAGTCCACGCTCAGCCTCCGCAAGATGGCCGAACGCACCCTCTTCCCCCAGCTGTGGGACTCCGTGGATGCCATCTACCGACGTCTCGTCCCCGCCGCTCCGGCGTCCTGACCGATCCCGAAGGACCTGCCATGACCTCGACGCTTTCCGCCGACGACCGCACCGCAGAGCTTGCGACCCTGGTACGCACCGCATGGGCCGAGGGCCTCGGCCACCACGACTTCCACGACGACGAGAACTTCTTCGCCGTCGGCGGCCACTCAATGTGCGCCGTGCGGATCGTGCGCGCCCTCAAGGGCCGCCTGAACTCATCGCTGACGGTACGGCAGTTCTTCCTGTACCCGACGGTCGCGGAACTGGCCGTGTTCCTGGCCGGGACCGTCCCGGCCGCGGCGCACGGCGCGGCCCGTACGGAGGCCGGGGCGTGAGCGCCGCTTCCGCCGCCCAGCTGGAGATCTGGCTGGCCGACCAGTGCGAGCCGGAGTCCGGCCGCTACAACATCCCGTTCAGCCTGGAGATCCGCGGCGAGCTGGACGAACGGGCGCTCCGGAAGGCCCTCGCGGACGTCCTGGTCCGCCACCCGTCGCTCGCCGGACGGTTCGAGACGTCGGACGGGGACCTCTACCACGTCCCCGAGCCCACCGCGGTGACGCCGCTGCACATCTCCGTGCGCCCCGGGCGCTACGACCGGTCGGCGGCGCTCGCCGACGCCTCCCTAGCCGCCGGACGCCCGCTCGACCCGGGCACCGCACCGCTGCTGCGGGCCGAGGCGGTGCGCTACGAGGGCGTCTCGCTGGTGACGGTGACGGTGCATCACATCGTCGCCGACGGCCGTTCCGCCGAGGTAGTGGCCGAGGACCTGGTCAGCGCCTACCGGGCCCGCAGCGCGGGCGGCGATCCGGGCTTCGTGCCGGTGCCGGTGCCCGCCCTGCGCCCGCTCCCCAAGGCCCCCGACCCGTACTGGGCGCACCTGCTGCGGGGCGACCCGGCGCTGCTCGCCCCGCTGCCCGACCTGGTGCGCGCCGAGGACGGACTGCGCGGGCCGGCGGGCTTCACCGAGCGTCCGCTGCCGGCGGCGCGCCTGGCGGCGCTGCGCTCGCTCGCCGCCCGCGAGGGCGTCAGTCCCGCGATCGTGCTGCTCGCGGTGTGGAGCCTGCTGCTGCACGCCTGGTCCGGCGACGACGACGGGGTGCTCGGCATGCCGTTCGCCGGCCGGGACGAACCGGGTACCGAGGACGCGGTGGGCCTGTTCACCCGGGTGCTGCCAGTGCGTACCGAGCGGAACGCCGGGCGGGCCTTCGGCGACTACGCCGCCGATCTCGGCGAGCAGGTGCTGTCGTCCATGGAGGCCCACGCCGAGGCGGGCGACCCGCCGCCCGGGTCCACCCCGCTCTACTCGACGGTCTTCCTGCACCAGCCGCGCTCCACGACGTCCTGGCGGATGCCGGACGCCACCGTGCGGCTGCTGCACCCGAACACCGCGGTGGCCAAGTACGACCTGGCGTTCGCGGCCGTGGAGGCACCGGACCACCTCGTACTGCGCATCGACTACGACGCGGCCCTGTACACGCCCGCCACCGCCGAGCTGATGACCGAACAGCTCGACCGGGCGCTCGCCGCCGCGGCCCGGCCCGACATCACCTGCGGGGAACTGATCTCCGCCCTGGCCGCCGAGCGTGACCGGACCGCTGCGGTGCCCGCGAGCGACCCGGTCGCCGCGGCCACCGTTGCGCAGCTGGTCCTCGAACAGGCGCGCCGGGCTCCGGACGCGGTCGCCGTCGTCCACGACGGGGTGCGGCTGAGCTACGGCGAACTCGTGCGGGACGCCGCACGGATGGCGCACTGGCTGCGCTCGCAGGGGGTGCGCACCGACGACATCGTGGCCCTGCTGCTGCGGCCGGGCCCGGACACGGTGACCGCGCTGCTGGCCGTCGGGCTGGCGGGTGCCGCCTATCTGCCCCTCGACCCGGCCTATCCCGACGCCCAGTTGCGGATGGTGGTCGCCGACGCCCGCCCCCGGCTGCTGATCGCCGAGGAGGGCGAGGAGCACCGCGTCGACGGGCTGCCCGTGCACAGCCCGCGCGGGATCCGGCGGGCGGCCGCACCGATGCCGGTGCTGCCTCCGCAGACCTCGGCGAACCGGGACACGGCGTTCAACGTGCTCTACACCTCCGGGTCCACGGGCCGGCCCAAGGGCGTGGTCCTGCACCACGGTGGGGTGCTGCGGATGATGCACCGCCCCGAGTTCATCGCTCTCGGGCCCGACGACACCGTCTCGCATCTGTCACCGCTCAACTTCGACGGCGCCACCTACGAGATCTGGGGCGCGCTCACGCACGGTGCCACCCTCGCCGTGCTCGGCAAGGAACTCGTCCTCAGCCCCCGGGATCTCAGGTCCGCCCTGCGGGCGCTGGAGGTGACCACGCTGCTGGTCACCACGCCGCTGCTCAACCGTCTGATCGAGGACGCGCCCGACCTGCTGCAGTCGCTGCGCCGCGTCTACTTCGGCGGGGAGATCATCTCCGTGCCGCACATCCGCAAGGCGCTGCGCTGGGCGCGACCGGGCACGCTGCTGCACAGCTACGGTCCCACCGAGAACTCCTTCACCTCCTCCTGGCATCCCATCGAGGCGGTGCCCGAGGGGGCGCGGACCGTGCCGATCGGGCAGGCCGTACCGGACACCCGGCTGCATGTGGTGCTGGAGGGCACGCTGGAGCCCGCGCCCGCCTATGTGCCGGGTGAGCTGGTGCTGGGCGGGGCGGGCGTGGCCCGGGGCTACCTGGGCGACCCGCGGCGTACCGCGGAACGGTTCGTGCCGGACCCGTTCTCCGGTGAGGAGGGCGCGCGGCTGTACCGTACCGGCGACCGGGTGCGGTGGGGGGCCGACGGGCAGCTGGAGTTCATCGGCCGCGACGACAACCAGGTCAAGATCCGCAGCCAGCGGGTGGAACTCGGCGAGGTCGAGGCGGCGCTGCGCGCGCACCCGGAGGTGCGCGGCGCGTTCGTGACCGCGCGGGTGAACGGGCGCGGCGAGAAGGAGATCGTCGGCTACGCGGTCCTGGACCGTCCGGCCGCCCTGGACGCCGTACGCGCCCATCTGCGCACCGTGTTGCCGCAGTTCGCGGTGCCCTCGCATCTGCTGACCGTGTCCGAGCTGCCGCTGACCGCGAACGGGAAGATCGACCGCAGGCGGCTGCCCGAGCCGCCCGACGCGACGGCGGCCGCACCCGCGCCCGACGCGCCCGCACCCGCCGCCGCTCGCGGCGCGGCGCCGGCGGCGGACGGCGTGCACGGGGTGACGGGCGCCGTGCTGAACGCCTGGCAGCAGGTGCTGCCCGGCCGCGTCTTCGACCGGGACACCAACTTCTTCGACGCGGGTGGCCATTCGTTGCTGCTGGCCAGGCTGCAGGAGGCGCTGCGGACCGCCACCGGCACCAAGCCGTCCGTCGCCGACCTGATGCGGCACACGACCGTACGGGCCCAGGCCCGGCTGCTCGGCGGCGCCGCGGCCGGCGAGGAGGAGGCGCCCACCACGGCCCGCACCTCGCGGCCGACGGCCGCGGGCGACGGCGCCGGGAGCGATGCCATCGCCGTGATCGGCATGGGTGCCCGGTTCGCCGGAGCGGGCGACCTGGCCGCGTTCTGGGACAACCTGGAGGCCGGCCGGGACTGCTTCAGCGAGGGCCCGGGGCCGCTGATCACCGAACACGGCGACGGGACGCGCCGGGTGGCCCGCTGGGGCATGCCCGCCGACGGCACCGGCTTCGACGCCGGACTGCTCGGCTTCACCGCCGAGGACGTCGCGGCCGGCGACCCGCAGCAGGGCGTGCTGCACGAGGTGCTGTGGGCGGCCGTCGAGGACGCCTCGCTGCGCCTGTCCGACATCGCCCGCCGCACCAGCCTGTACGCGGGGTGCCCCCGTGTCGTGCGGACCGACGGGGAGGCCCGCGTGGACGACGTGGTCAACGCCGACCCGACGTTCGTCGCGTCCCGTTTCGCGTATCTGCACGACCTGTGGGGCGAGGCCCTGCTGCTGGACACCGCCTGTTCCACCGGCCTGTACGCGGTGCACCTCGCCTGCCGGGCGCTGCTGCGCGGGGAGAGCGACTACGCCCTGGCCGGGGCGGTCTCCCTGGACGGTGAGTCCGACGGCTCCTACACCTTCCGGCCGGGCCTGCTGTACGCCGAGGACGGGGTGTGCCGCCCCTTCGACCGGCGGGCCACCGGGACCGTCGGCGGGTTCGGCGCGGGCGCGCTGCTGCTGCGCAGGCTCTCGGACGCCGAGCGGGACGGGGACCCGGTGTACGCCGTGATCCGGGGCAGCGCCGTCAACAACGACGGCCGGGCGCGCGTCGGTTACTCGGCCCCTGGGGTCGAGGGCCAGGCGCGGGTGATCCGCCATGCGCTGCAGGCGGCCGGGGTGTCCGGCACCGACGTGGGCTATGTCGAGGCCCACGGGACCGGCACCCGTCTCGGGGACGCCATCGAGGCGAGCGCCCTCGGTGAGGCACTGGGCACGTCCGGGCCCCCGGTCGCGGTCGGTTCGGTGAAGGCGTCCGTCGGTCACTGCAACACGGCGGCGGGCATCGCCGGGCTGATCAAGACGGTGCTCGCGGTGCACCACGGGGTGCTGCCCGCCACACCGAACGTGGGCGAGCCGATCGACGAGCTGGTGCCGGGCGGGCGGCTGGGCCTGCTGGCCGAGACCCGGGCGTGGGACTCCCCCGCCGCCGGGCCGCGTACCGCGGGTGTCAGCTCCTTCGGAGTCGGCGGCACGAACGCCCATGTGGTCGTGCAGGAACACATACGGGAAAGGGTGTGAACGCCGCCATGACGATCACGGACACGACGACCTGGTCGGCCGGTGCGACCGCACGGGCGGCGGTGTTCCCGGCACTGCCGGGTGCGCCCCGGGTGCTGGCCGTCTCGGCCCGCGACGAGCCGTCCGCGGCGGCCGCGTGCGAGCGGCTCGCCGACCGGCTGGAGCGCGATCCGTCGCTCGGTGTGTACAACGTGGCGGTGACCCTCGCGCACGGGCGTGAGCGGTTCGCCGTACGGCACGCGGTGACCGGCACGGACCCGCTCGGGCTGGCGGCGGCGCTGCGCGCCTCGGCCCGCCGTGCGCGCCCGGCCGGATCCGCCGGGACCCTGGTGCTGGACCTCGGCGACGGCTCGGCGCCCGGCGGCGAGCCGGACCTGCCTCAGGTCGCCGAGGCGCTCGCCCTGGCCGAGGCGCTGGAGCTGGGGCCGGACACCGACCGGGCCGCGGCCCGCACGGCCGCCGTGCTGCACGGCGTCGGGGCGTGGCTGGCCGCCCGCGGCCTGCGTCCCGACGCGATACGCGGCCGGGGCCCGGCGGCGGCCGCCGCGGCGGCCCTGCACGGCTCGCTCGCGCTGCCGGACGCGCTGCGCGCGGCTGCCGCACACACCCTGCCCCCCGCGGCCGACGCCCCGGCCGAACCGGACCTGGTGATCCGGCTGGCAGTACGGGCCGACGGGGCTACCGGGCCGGTGGCGGACGCCCGCGGCACGGCCGACTCCGGTCGCGAGCTGTCCTTCGACGCGCTGGAACCGGCGTCCTACGCAGGGCTGTTCGCGGCGCTGTGGGAGCACGGCATCGACGTGGACTGCTCGCTGGGGGCGCCCGGCCGGCGGGTACGGCTGCCCGGTTACCCCTTCCAGCGGTCCGGCTCCGTCGCCGCCCCGCCGCCCGGGCTGCGCCCGCTCACGCCGCACGAGCAGCGCTGGCTCTTCCACGACCTGGTGCGCCGCGGCGACGCCGTGGAGCACACGCTGTGCGCGACGGCCGTGCTGCCGGGCCCGGCGCCCGAACGGGCCGCCGCCGAGGCCGCGTTGGCCCGGCTGCTGGAGCGGCGTCCGGAGCTGCGCACGGTGTTCACCCGGCACACCGGCCGCTGGTTCGCGGCCGTCTCCCGGCAGCCGGTGCCGGCGGACGTACTGCCCCGGGACGAACGCGGCGAGCCGGCCGCCCGCGCGCGCGCCGCCGCCGTCGAGGCGACGTTCGCCGCCGCCGACGTCCCGCTCGTGCGGTGTGCGCTGGCTCCGGCGGACGGCCGGTGGGCGGTGGCGCTCGCCGTCTACGCCCCCGTCGCCGGATCCGCCTCCGCCGCCGAACTGCTCGACGAGCTGCTCACCGAGTGGCCCGCCCCCACCGCAGTCTGACACCCGGCCGACCCCCTCCCCCTGAAAGGACTGTCATGACCGTCGTCCAGGACCACACCACCGCCCTCGCACCGCCCGCCGACTGGGCCGGTGCCGCACCCGCCCCGATGGGCGTGGACCAGGCCTTCAACGGCTATGTCGCCGCTACGGTCGTCCACGCCCTGGACCGCCTCGGCATCTGGGACCGGCTGGCCGCCGACCCGCTGCTGGACCTGCGGGTCGTCGCCGCCGACCTGGGCCCCGCCGTCCGCGAGCGGGTCCTGCGCGAACTCGTCCGGGCCGCCGCCACCTGCGGCTGGCTGCGGCTGCAGGACGGCGACAAGGCGCTGCTGACCTCCGCCGGCCAGGAGATCATCCGCATGCGCGGCTACTTCACCTGGGGCGTCGGCGGATACGACGAGGTGTTCGCACAGGCCCATCGCATCGTCTCCGGCGAGGCTGCGTTCGGCACCGGCGTGCTGCGCGACGAGGCCATGGTGGCGCTCGGCTCGGGTCAGAACGACCGCTCGTTCATGGCGGGCACGCTCGACGAGGTCCTCGCCGACGTGGACTTCTCCGTCCTCGCCGACCTGGGCAGCGGCATCTCCGCACGGGTCTCCCGCGTCGTCGGCGAGCGCCCCGGCACCCGCGGCCTGGGCCTGGACATCAGCGGCCCGGCCACCGAGCTGGGGCACCGCACGATCGCCGAGGCGGGGCTCGCGGACCGGGTGCAGGCGATCCAGACGGACGTGCTGGACGTGTGCCACCGGGACGCGCACCGCGACAAGCTCGCGGAAGTGGACACGGTGATGAGCTTCTTCCTGCTGCACGACCTGCTCGCCGATCCGGTGACCCGTCCGCACACCTTCACGCGGATGCGTGAGGCGTTCCCCGCGGCCCGCACGTTCGTGCTCGCCGACACCGTGCTGCGTCCGGACAGCGAGAACGCGACGGCACTGCCGGTGTTCTCGCTCGGCTACGAGCTGGCGCACGCCCTCATGGGCGTCCCGCTGCACACCAAGGAGACCTACGAGGAACTGTTCGCGGCGGCCGGCCTGGTGCCGCGCCGCATCGTGCCGTTCGGCACGCCGCACTCGTGGCTGTACGTACTGGAGGCGCACTGATGCCCGGGCCCCTGGCAGCGGTACGGGAGCTGACCCCCCGCACCCGGATCGTTCTCGGCGTCAACGCCGTCAACTCCTTCGGCGGCGGCCTGGTGCTGCCGTTCCTGTGGATCTATCTCAGCGAGGTACGGGGGCTGCCCGCGTGGGTGCCGTCGTCGACGCTGGCCGTGCAGGCGGCCACCGCCGTGGTCGGCGGGCTGCTGTGGGGCGCCCTGCTCGACCGGTTCACGCCGCGCACCACGGTCCCGGTGGTGATGGCGGTCGCGGGCGCGGGCACGGCCCTGTACGCGCAGGCCACCGGCGCGGTCACGGCGATGGTCGCGGCGGTGGTGTACGGCTTCGGGATCAGCGGAGTCGGCACGGTGCTGCGGTTCCTGTACGCCGGGGCCGCCTCGGCGCGGGAGCGGCAGCTCGCCTACTCGGCGGACTACGCCGTGTTCAACGCCATGACCGGGCTCGGTGTGCTGGCCGGCGGTGCGGTGGCGTCCCTGGACACGGGATCCCGGGCGGCGCGGTTCGCGGCGCTGTACCTCGCCGACGGTGCGACGTTCTGGCTGGCCGGGGCGGCGTTGTTCTGGCTGCTGCCGCGGGCCGTCGAGGCCGCCGGCGCGGGCGGCGGTGACGGTGTGCAGAGCACCGGCCGGCGCGGCTACCGCGAGGTGCTGACACAACGTCACATCGGCGCCCTCCTGGGCGCTCTGACGCTGTGCTCACTCGTGTCGTACGGGCAGTTCCGCTCGGGCCTGCCCGGCTATCTGACGAGGGACGGCGCGGTGGGAGCGGGCGGCGTCTCCGGCGCCTTCGCCGTCAACATCGTGGTCGCGGTGGTCGCCCAGGTGCTGCTGGCCGAACGGCTGGGGCGGATCAGGCGCAGCACGGTCCTCGCCGTCTCCGGGGCGACCTGGGCCGTGGCATGGGCCCTGGTCCTGGCCGCCGGGGAACAGCGCGGCGGGAGCGCGCTCGGCCTGGCGCTGGCCGGAGTCGTGCTGCTCTCGGTCGGTGAGGCGCTGGTCTTCCCGGTGGTCACGTCCCTGCTGAACGACCTCGCGCCGGAGGCGATCCGCGGCCGGGTCAACGCCCTGCTGTCGGTGGCCGTCTCCACCGGTTCCGTGGCCGGCCCGGCTCTGGCCGGCGCCACTCTGCCGGTCGCGGACGGCATCGCCCTGGTGGCCGTGCTGGTCTTCGCCTGCCTCGCCGTCGTCGCCGTGGCCGTACGGCTGCGGACGACGCTCGGCGCCGCCGCGGACCTGCCCGCGGTGGACGGTGAGCAGAGCACCGCCGAAGCGGAGGAGGACCGGGCCGTCGCCACTCCCGAACCGGCTCCGGCCGCCGCCTAGCCCCAGCGAAATCCTCAGCGAAATCCTCAGCGAAGGTCCGCAGATGTCGTACACCATGAACCACTGGCCGCTCACCGCCGTCCGGGTGCGCACCTCGCGCATCGAGTTGCGCTGGCCCTCGCCCGAGGATCTGGACGCGCTCGCCGAGCGTGCCGTCGAGGGCGTTCACGCGCCGGGCTTCATGCCGTTCTTCTCTCAGTGGACGGACGGCACCCCCGAGGAGGTCGCCCGCCGGGTGCTGCAGCGGCACTGGAACGCGATGGCGTCCTGGAGCCCCGAGGACTGGACGCTCTACCTGGTGGTCGTCCACGACGGCGAGGTCATCGGCTCGCAGAGCCTCGGCGCGCGGGACTTCGGCGTCACCCGGGAGGTCCTGCTGACGTCCTGGCTGTCCCGGAGCCGGCAGGGCGAGGGGCTCGGCGGGCACGCCCGGGCCGCCGCCCTGGAGCTGGCCTTCACGGGGCTCGGCGCCGAGCAGGCGTTCTCCGTGGTCCGCCAGGGCAACGACGCCTCGCAGGGCGTGTGCCGCAAGTTCGGCTTCGAGCACGACGGCGTCCAGGTCAACGCCGTCCGCGGCGAACGGGCCGTCAGCGACCGCTTCCGGCTCAGCCGGGACCGCTGGTCGGCGCACCGCTCCGTCGGGGCCGAGGTGAGCGGCACCGGGCCCGCGCTGCCCCTGTTCGGCGTTCCGGCCCCGCCCGCCCGCCCGGGCGGATCCGCCGCCCCGCACGCCCCCTTGGCGAGTGTGCTCTCCGGAGTGCGCTACGCCGAGGAGTCCGACCTGCCCACGGTCTGAAGCCCGCAGTCCGAAGCCCCCGCACAGCCCACGAACCCACCCGCCAGCGAAGGAAGACGCCCATGCCCGACCGTTCCGTCATCGCCGTCGTCTACGACCGGGGCTCCGCGACCGCGCTCGACATCGTCGACGGCCTGGCTCCGCTGGGCACGCCGGTGCTGGCGATGTGGCCCTCCCCGGACACGGACTCCGTCCGGCCGCTGGTCGAGGATCTGGCGCCCGTCGTCGTACTGGATCCCGGGGATCTCGACGCGTCGGCGGAGCTGCTGCGGGCCCACCGCCCGGACGCCATCGTGACCTTCAGCGAGTCCAGGCTGTCCGACACCGCGGAACTCGCCGTACGGCTGGGGCTGCCCTACCACGCGCCGGAGACGGTGCGGCTGCTGCGCGACAAGTACGCCCAGCGGCGGCGGCTGCGGGAACGGGGCGTGGACTCCGTACGCTCCCACCGGCTCGAACAGCCCGGCGACTGGGCGGCGGCGCTCGCCGCGGTCGGGCTGCCCGCCGTGCTCAAGCCGTCGTCCGGTGAGGGCAGCCGCAGCACCCATCTGGTCGAGGACGCCGAGCACGGCGCCGCACTCGCCGGCGAGCTGCTGTCCGGCACAGACCGGGAGGCGGACCTGGTGCTGGAGGAGTACCTGCGGGGCCGGGACTGCGGGCCCTACGGCGACTACGTCTCGGTGGAGTCGGCGGTGTCCGGCGGCCGTGTCTCGCACTGGGCGGTGACCGGCAAGTTCCCGCTGGCGCCGCCGTTCCGCGAGACCGGACAGATACGCCCGGCGGTGCTGCCCGAGCCGGAACACGCGGCCACGCTCCGGCTGGTCACCGACGCGCTGCACGCCCTGGGCGTGACCACCGGCATCACCCACACCGAGGTGAAGCTGACCCCGGCCGGCCCGCGGATCATCGAGGTCAACGGGCGGCTCGGGGGCTGGCAGGTGCAACTGGCCCGCCTCGCCGGGGATCCGCACCCCGTCACGCTCGCCGGGCGCCTGGCCCTCGGCGAGCAGGTGCCGGACGCGCCGGAGGGCGGGGAACGGGTGGTGTTCACCCGTTCGTTCGCGGCGCCCGTCGAGGGCGGCACCTATGCCGGGGTGCAGGGCCTGCGCGCCACCCTCGCCCTGGACGGCGTGGAGAGCGTCGTCTGCCCGTTCTCCCCCGGTGACCCCGTCCCCGCGGGCGTGCAGTCGGGCGAGATCGGCTGGGTGGAGGGGGCGGTGCCCGACCACGACACCATGTTCCAGGTCGTCGAGGAGGTGCTCGGCCTGCTGTCCTTCACGGTGGAGGTCCCCGGCAGGCAGCAGCGCACGGTGTCCGGGTCCGTCCTCGCGCCGGCCTCGTGAACCGGCCGGGCAACAGCTCCAGCGGCGCTCGAGCCGGATCGTCCACGCTCTGCGCAGCATCACTGCCCGGTCTGGTCCGAAAGGGGAGAAGTCATCGTGGCAACCGCCGAGGTCCGCACTGACATACCGCAGTTCCTCCCGGTGGCGGGCCATCACGAGCCCGCGCCGTTCTATCTGACGGCGGACATGTTCGGCGGGGTGCCGGTCCAGCTCGCCGGCGGTCCGATCGACCACCTGGTGGGCAGGCCCGTCGCCGACCTCCACCGGCACGAGGTGCCCGAGATCTACTTCCTCGTCTCGCCCCGCCCGGGCGGCGCCCGCATCGAGGTGACCGTCGACGGCGAGACCCACGAGCTGTCGTCCCCGGCGCTGCTGCATGTGCCCGCCGGGGCCGAGCATCGCTTCCTCACCCTGGAGGCGGAGCCGGGCAGTTACTGCTTCGGCGTCCTGCTGGGAGACAAGGCGTGACCACGGCGGCCGTCCGTACCGGCCCGGCCCGTCTGCACCTGAGCGAGAGCCCCTACGGCCCCAGTCCCCTCGCGCTGAGGGCCGCCCAGGAGGCGCTGTGCCCCACGGCCCGCTACCCCGACCCCGCCCGGCTCGATCCGGTCCGGGCCATCGCCGAGCACAACGGTGTCGCCGAGGACCGGGTCGCCGTGGCCAACGGAAGCGACGAGCTGGTCCTGCTGACCGCGCTGGCCCTCGGCGACCGCGGCCGGCCGGGTGTCACGACCGCCGGGACCTTCCCCGGCTACCGCATCTGTCTCGAGGCGGCGGGCCGCGGCTGCGAGGAGATCCCGCTCGACGGGAACCGCGCCGACGCCGGTGCCGTCGCGGCCGCCATGGAGCGCGCGGGCATCGTCTACCTGTGCCACCCGCACAACCCGAGCGGGTCCGTGCTCGGCCACGCCGACCTCGAACTGCTGGTGGAGCGGGCCGCGGTGACCGGCACACCCCTGGTGGTGGACGAGGCGTACCTGGAGTTCGCCCCGGCCGGCACCCCCCGGCTGTGCGACTACCTGGGCACCGGCGCTCCGCTGCTGTCGCTGCGCACCTTCTCCAAGGCCCACGGTCTGGCCGCGCTGCGCATCGGCTACGCCGTCGGCAGCCCGGATCTCATCGGCCGGCTGCGCGCCGTGCAGGGCACCATGCCGTTCAGCGTGAACTCCGTGGCGCAGGCGGCGGCCGTCGCCGCGCTCGCCGACGGCGAGCACCTGCGGCGGGTGTGCCGCGACAACGCGCTGCGCCGCGCCTGGTTCCACGCGGAGCTGGAGCGCCGGGGCCGGCGGTCGCTGCCCTCCGCGACGAACTTCGTGGCCGTACCGGTCTCCGACTCCGCGGCCGCCGAGCGGCTGCTCGCCGACGAGCACGGCATTCTCGTGCGGGACGCCGGACGGTTCGGGCTCACCGGACATCTGCGCGTGTCCCTCGGTCCGCAAGAGGACCTCGAACGCCTCCTCGACGCCCTCGACGGGATCGACCCGCTCCCGTGACCCCGGGCCCTGCCGCCGGACAACTGCCCGGCGAAGCGGACCACACCCCTCCAGGAGAGAAATCAGCATGACGCACGCAGTCATCGTCAACACCCGGCAGCAGTACGCCGTGTGGCCCAGCCGGTCGCCGCTGCCGGCCGGCTGGGAGTCCACCGACTGGACCGGGACCGAGCAGGCCTGCCTGGACCGGATCGCCGAGGTGTGGTCCGACGGCCGCCCCGCACCGGTCCGCCGCGCCGCCGCCGAGGACGCCGCCCGCTCCGCGCCGCAGCTGCTGGCGACCGACCGGCTGTGGCTGCGTGAGGCGCTGCCCGAGGAGGCCCGGGAGATCACCGGCGGGCAGACGGCCGGACTGCACTGGGTGGGCGGCGCGCCGAGCGCCGAGACCCGGATCGCCGCGAAGATGCTGGTGCGGGCCGCCGACGCCGGGCTGCACCAGCCGGGCTGGGGCATGTATCTGCTGCTGAGCACCGAGGACGCCCAGGTCGTCGGCGCGATGGGCTTCCACGGACCGCCCGCCGACGGCTCGGCGGAGATCGGCTTCGACCTCGCCGAAGCGGCCAGGGGCCGGGGGTATGCGACCGAGGCGCTGCGTGAGCTGGCCCACTGGGCGCTGACCCGGCCCGGTGTCCGCACGGTCGTGGCCACGACCACCGAGGACAACCGGGCCTCACAGGCCGTCATGGAACGCGCCGGGTTCACGCTGCTGCCCGAACGCGGAGCCGATGACCTGCTGGTCTACCGCTTCGCCCATTGACCAGGCCGGCGGCGGACGCCCGCTGGCGTCCGGCCGGCCCACCGACTGACCGGCGAGACGCCGGAGGAAACGAGGAGCAGGGTGTCCCGTTCACCGCTCGCAGGGACCGTCCCCGCGGACACCGTCGCCGAGCCTCTTCCGCAGCCGTACGCCTACCGCCGCCATGCGGCCGTGGAGCCGGACTGGCGGCGTTTTCCCGGCTGGCGGGACGTCACCGAACGGCAGTGGCGTGACGCGCAGTGGCAGCGCGCGCACTGTGTCAAGGGTGTCGAGGAGCTGCGCGCGGTGGCGGGCGGCGGCCTCGCGAACACCTTCTACGACGATCTCGTGGCCGACCAGCGCGAGCACGCCACGATGCCGTTGCTGCTGCCGCCGCAGGTGCTGAACACCATCGCGCCCGACGGGCCGGTCGAGACGGCCGCCTGGTACGAGGACCCGGTGCGCCGGTACATGCTGCCGGTCGCCTCCGACCGGCAGCCGCTGTGGCCGAGCCATCCGCTGGCGTCCCGGGACTCCCTGCACGAGGCGGAGATGTGGGCGGTGGAGGGCCTGACCCACCGCTACCCGACGAAGGTCCTCGCGGAGCTGGTGACGACCTGCCCGCAGTACTGCGGGCACTGCACCCGCATGGACCTCGTCGGAACGTCGACGCCGCAGGTCACCAAGTACCGCTTCGTGCTGCGTCCCGCGGACCGGCTGGACCGGATGATCGACTATCTGCGGGCCACGCCGTCCGTGCGCGACGTGGTGGTCTCGGGCGGCGACGTGGCCAACGTGCCCTGGCCGAGGCTCGCCTCGTTCGTCGACCGGCTGCTGGAGCTGGACTCGGTGCGGGACATCCGCCTGGCCAGCAAGGGCCTGATCGGGCTGCCGCAGCACTGGCTCGCGCCACGCGTCCTGGAGGGGATCGCCGAGCTGTCGGCCAAGGCCCGCTCGCGCGGTGTCTCACTGGCCCTGCACACCCACGCCAACGCGGCCCAGCAGATCACCCCGTTGGTCGCCGAGGCCTCCCGGGCGCTGCTGGCGGCGGGGCTGCGCGACGTACGCAACCAGGGGGTGCTGCTCGACGGGGTGAACGCCACCCCCGAGGCCCTGCTCGACCTGTGCTTCGCCCTGCTGGACTCGGCGGGTGTCGTGCCGTACTACTTCTACCTCTGCGACATGATCCCGGGCGCCGAGCACTGGCGGCTCCCGCTGGCCCGGGCGCAGCGGCTGCAGCGGTCGATCATGGGCTATCTGCCGGGTTTCGCCACCCCGCGGCTGGTGTGCGACGTGCCGTACGTCGGCAAGCGGTGGGTGGACCAGGCCGACGGCTACGACCGGGAGCGCGGCATCTCCTCGTGGAGCAAGAACTACCGCACCACCGTCGAGCACGACGATCCGACCGCGCTGGAGCGGGTGCACCACTACTACGACCCGGTGCACACCCTGCCCGAGGAGGGCCGACGGTGGTGGTCGAGCGCCCAGGTGCTGATGGGGGCGGCTTCGTGAGTACGGCCACCACGGCGGCCACGACGGCGGCCACGTCTTCGGGGCTCGGCCTGCACCGGGTGCGGGAACCCGCCGGGGTGCTGCCGCAGGCGGCGCTGCGCCTGGACACCGATCCGCGGATCGCCGCGGACGAGGTCCGGGTGGACGTGGCGTGCCTGAACCTCGACGCCGCCTCGTTCCGGCAGCTGCGCGAGGCGCACGGCACGGACGCCCGGGCGCTGCGGGCGGCGGTGTGCGCGATCGTGCGCGACCGCGGCAAGATGCACAACCCGGTGACCGGGTCGGGCGGCATGCTGATCGGCACCGTCGCCGAGGTGGGCCCGGCCTCCCCGCTGGGGCTGCGCCCGGGTGACCGGGTCGCCACGCTGGTGTCGCTGACCCTGACTCCGCTGGAGATCACCGACGGGCTGCGCGACTGGGACGGGCTCAGCGAGCGGGTCCCCGCGCGCGGCCACGCGATCCTGTTCGGCCGGTCGGTGGCGGCGGTGCTGCCCGACGACCTGCCCGGCGAACTGGCCCTGTCCGTCCTGGACGTGTGCGGGGCCCCAGCGCTGACCGAGCGTGTCGTCACCTCGTACAGCCGCGCGGGCACCGCGCCCTCGGTGCTGGTGCTGGGCGCGTCCGGCAAGTCCGGTTCGCTGTCCCTGGCGGCCGCCCGCCGGGCCGGTGCCGGGCGGCTGACCGGGGTGGTGCCCGACGCGGCGGAGGAGGCGGCGCTGACCGCGAGCGGACTCGCGGACGAGACGGTACGGGCGGATGCCCGCGACGCGCTCGCCCTGCACACGCAACTGGGGCCGTACGGCGGCCAGTTCGACGTGACGGTGGTATGCACGGACGTGGCCGGCTGCGAACACGCGGCAGTCCTGGCCACCCGGGACGGCGGCACCGTGGTGTTCTTCTCCATGGCGACCTCGTTCGCAACGGCGGCGCTCGGCGCCGAGGGGCTGGCCCGGGACGTCACCCTCCTCATCGGCAACGGCTACCAGCCGGGCCACAGCGACCTCGCCCTCACACTGCTCCGCGAAGTACCCGGGGTACGCGCCCTGTTCAACCGGGCGGTGGGTGCCAAGGCGGACCCGGTGGTGGGTGCCGGAGACGACCCCGCGACCCGTACCGGGAACGACCCGGCGCCCCACGCCGGAGACGACTTGGCGGTCGGTACCGGGGGCGGCCGGGCGGTGGGTGCCGGGGGCGGCCGCGTCGCCGGTCTGGCAGGGACGCCATGACGGCGCCCGTGGCGATCTCGTCGGGAAAGCTGGGGCTGGACGAGGCGGCCGTGGCCCGGGCGCGGGCGCTGGCCGAACGGGCCGGGCGCCCGGTGGTGGAGCTGGCCCGGTCGCACACCACGAAGTCCGTGGAACGGGCCACGCTGCGCCTGGCCGGCCTCGACGGCGCCGACGCCGAGGGCATCCCCTGGGTCAACCGCCTGGTCGACACCGTCGCCGACGCGGTCGGCCTGGAGCACGGTGTGTGCCTGCCGGTGTGGGACGCGCTGCGCACCGGCGCGTACCGGGATCTGACCGAGCTGGCCGCCAAGGCCGCGGCGCGCGGTGTTCGCTTCCGTGTCCCCGAGGGCGCGGACGCCGAGGCTGCGGCGCTGGCGGCACGCCGGGCGGTCGCCCGGGGTATCTCCGTGATCGACGCCCGGCGGGCCGAACGGGATCGCATGGCGGGCGAGTTGGGGAACCCGCCGGCTCCGTGGATCTATCTGATCGTGGCGACCGGTGACATCTACGAGGACATCCGGCAGGCGCAGGCCGCGGCGCGCGGCGGCGCCGACGTGATCGCCGTGATCCGCTCCACCGGCCAGTCGCTGCTGGACTACGTGCCCGAGGGCGCGACCCGCGAGGGCTATGCCGGTACCTACGCGACCCGGGAGAACTTCCGGCTGATGCGCGCCGCGCTCGACGAGGTCTCGACGGAACTGGGCCGCTATGTCCGGCTCACCAACTACGCGTCCGGGCTGTGCATGCCGGAGATCGCGGCGCTGGCCGGCCTCGAACGGCTCGACATGATGCTGAACGACTCCATGTACGGCATCCTCTTCCGCGACATCAACCCGGTGCGCACCTTCGTCGACCAGCGTTTCTCCCGTCAGCTGCACGCGCGGGCGGGCATCGTCATCAACACCGGCGAGGACAACTACCTCACGACCGCCGACGCGGTGGACGCCGCGCACACGGTGACGGCGAGCCAGCTGCTGAACGAGTACTTCGCCACGGAGGCGGGTCTGGCGGCCGGTCAGATGGGCCTCGGGCACGCCTTCGAGATCGACCCGGACCGGCCGGAGTCGTTCCGGCTGGAGCTGGCGCACGCGCTGCTGGCCCGCGAACTGTTCCCCGACGCGCCGCTGAAGTGGATGCCGCCGACGAAGCACATGACCGGCGACATCTTCCGCGGCTATCTCCTGAACGGCTTCTTCAACCTGGCCGGGGCGCTGACCGGGCAGAGCATCCTGCTGGTCGGGATGATGACGGAGGCCGTCGTCACCCCCTTCCTGTCCGACCGTGACCTGGCGCTGCGCAACGTCCGCTATGTGCTCGGCGCGGCCGGCTCGCTGGCCGAGGACTTCCGGCCCGCCCCGGACGGGTTCATCGTCCAGCGGGCGCACCGGGTCCTCGACGAGGCCGTCGCCCTGCTGGAGGACATCTGCGGGACGGGGCTGCTGGACGCCATCGGGCGCGGCACGTTCGGCGGCATGCGGCGCCCCGCGGACGGCGGCCGGGGCGCGGACGGTGTGGTGGCCCGAGCGCCCGGATACCGCAATCCGGCCGTCGACCTTCTGGAAGGAACGTGAGATCCCATGAGCATTCCGCGCCCTGACCGGGATCCGGCCGCCCTGCGTGCCGCCGCAACCGGTGACGCCGGGCCGGTCCGCCCGTACGGCGACACCACCGACGACGGCATGGTGCAGCTGTCCTTCACCCTGCCCCTGCCGCACGGCCCGCGGGCCGAGGGCGCCGCGCTGCAACTGGCGCGCCGCATGGGCGTGGAGCGGCCGCTGCTGGTGCACAGCAAGCCGGTCGGCGGCACCCAGTTCAGTTTCTTCGTGGTGTACGGGCCGGTCGCGCACGCCGTGGACCTCGACGAGGTGGTCGTGGCCGAGCGCGACTACCCGCTGCTGTCGGCGAAGGAGGCCGACGCCGCGGTACGCGAACGGCTCGGCCGTCCGCTGGTGGTGGTCGGCGCGTGCGTCGGCACTGACGCGCACACGGTCGGCATCGACGCGATCCTCAACATCAAGGGCTTCGCCGGCGAGAAGGGCCTGGAGGCCTACAAGGAGATGCGCGTGGTCAACCTGGGCGCGCAGGTGCCGGTGGGTGACCTGGCGCGCCGGGCCCGGGCGGAGCGTGCCGACGCCGTCCTGGTGTCCCAGGCCGTCACCCAGCGGGACGCGCATCTGACCAATGTGCGCGAGCTGAGCGCGGAGCTGCGGGCGGAGTTCGCCGAACACGAGCGGCCGCTGCTGGTCGTGGGCGGGCCCCGCTTCGACGCGGCGGCGGCCGAGGCGCTGGGCGCGGACCGGATCTTCGGCCGCGGTACGACGCCGGGCGACGTCGCCAGCTATCTGGTGCACGCCCTGGTACCCGCCCCCGCACCGTCACCGGCCCCGGTCCCGGTCCCGGCGGTGCTCGCCGAGAGCGCTGTATGACCGCCCCTATGACCGCCCCTACGACCGCCGGCGTGGCCGTCCGCACAACCGCCCGTGTCCCGCCCGACTTCCCGCCCGACAGGAGGACCCGATGAACGCCCCCATCGCCGCCCATGCGGCCGACCGCCTCGACACCAGGTTCGCGGCGGTCGCGGCCCGCAACGCCGCCCGCACCGCCGCCTCCGACGCGGACGGCGAGGTGACCTATCTGGAGCTGGAGTGGCTCGCCGACGAGATCGCCCAGCGGCTCGCGGGCCGTACGGGCCCGGGCAGGCTGGTGGCGCTGCGAGCCGCGCGCAGCCGGTACGCGCCGGGAGCCGTGCTCGGCATCCTGCGGTCCGGGGCGGCGTATCTGCCGGTGGATCCGGGCTATCCGGCGGCCCGCCAGGAGTACCTGATGCAGGACTCCGGCACGGAACTGGTGCTGTCCGACAGCGGTCTGCTCCCGGACGAGACGCCCGTCGCCCAGGCCGGCCCGTACGTCCTGGCGACCCGGGAGGCCGCCCGCGCGGACAGGGCCGCACCGCCCCGGCTGCCCGAGGACACCGCGTACGTGATCTACACCTCCGGATCGACCGGCAACCCCAAGGGCTGCATGGTCGGCCACGCCCAGGTGCTGGCGCTGCTGGACGCGTCGATACCGCTGCTGGGCACCGGACCGGCGGACGTGTGGACGCTGTTCCACTCGCTGAGTTTCGACTTCAGCGTCTGGGAGCTGTGGGGGCCGCTGCTGTACGGCGGTCACCTGGTCGTCGTCGACCGGGGGGCGGCCACGGACCCGCTGGAGTTCGCCCGGCTGCTCGCAGCGCGGCAGGTCACCGTGCTCAACCAGGTGCCGTCCGCCTTCGGCAACCTGGTCACCGAGGCCGAGTCGGAGAAGGTGCGGCTGCCCGCACTGCGCCGGGTCGTGTTCGGCGGGGAGGCGCTGGTCCCGGCTGACGTGCGCCGCTGGTGGGCGGCGGACATCGCGCCGGACGCGCAGCTGGTCAACATGTACGGCATCACCGAGACCACCGTGCACGTCACCTGGTGTCCGCTGACCCCGGCCGTGCTCGGGGACGCGGCGGTGGGCCGCACTCCGATCGGCCGGCCGCTGCCGCACCTCTCGGTGTCGCTGCGCGACGCGCAGGGCCGCCCGGTGGCCGTCGGCGAGTCCGGTGAGATCTGGGTGGCCGGGGCGGGCGTCAGCCATGGCTACCTGGACCGGCCGGAGCTGACGGAGGCTCGCTTCGTCGACACCGGGGACGGCACGGGCCGTCACTATCGGAGCGGCGACTGGGCAGTGGCCGACGCGGAGGGCCGGCTGTACTACGCGGGCCGCCAGGACGGCCAGGTGAAACTGCGCGGCTTCCGTATCGAACTGGGCGAGATCGAGGCGGCGTTGCGCGCCCTGCCCGGCGTCTCGGGTGCGGCGTGCCTGGTGACGCAGGACCCCCACGGGGACCAGTCCCTCACGGCATACGTGGTGGCGGACCGCGACGTGCTGCCCCCGGCGGCCGTCCGTACGGCACTCGGCGGACGCCTGCCGGCCCATATGCTCCCGCAGCACGTACTGCACCTGGACCGCCTCCCGGTGACCCCGCACGGCAAACTGGACCGGGCAGCGCTCGCCGCCTAGTTGGATGAGTGCAAGGGGTCGGTCGAGGTCAGTGATCGAAGGCGATCAGGGATCGCTTGAGCTGCCCTTTGAAGGTCTGGTTGATCGACTCGATGACCTGACGCGAAGGCTTGAACAGATGCGCCCCAGCCCGCTCGGGTTCGCCCTTGCGAGCCGGGCGCAACAACTACGGTGATCGTCTGCGTCGGACGGGTGGCGGTGACCTCCGGGGCGGCATCGAGCATGTCACGCAGCGTCTCGCGCTCGTCGGCCTTCGCGCCGGTGAGCGCGAACAGGACTGGCAGCGCGCCCAGGGTACAGACCAGGTGTAGGCGAAGGCCCCAGAAGTGGGGGAAGCGTGTCGCGCCTCTGGCCGCTGTGATTCCGGCATCGCTCGGCGCGGCCCTTCTGATGCTGCTGACGATCCCCAACGCGCGCGGCTTCGGAGGGGCGCATGGAGCTCCGACAGGGCTGGCACTCGCCGTGATGGACGCCTGTTACGCACCGCTACTGCTATGGGGGCCGCTGCTCGGGGTCGTCACGATCTCCTACTACCGGCGGCGCTTGAACTGAGCAGGCGCTGACAGGACACAGTCAACCTCGTTGCGGCCAGCCCGCTCCCCTTGGACTCATTCATCCAGGGCAACGGCATGACACCGTCCGCCGGTCATGTCTTCGGACCACGCGGGGTGTTCCTCCCTGCAGACTGCGGGCCGTGACGTCGACGCCGCCGTCGGCGACGGTGAGGCGAGCGCTTGCGGCGTCCTCTGGCTTGACCGAGCGGTAGCCGCCCGCGAAGGCGACGTCGCCGAGCCGGCCGACGCCCCGGAACTCGGCGCAGGCGGCCTTCGCCTCGACCCGTGAGCCGGCGGGCAACTCGGCGGTGACCTCGATGGACCCGGACGTGCCGAGGATCCGGTTGTCCGCGGCCGGCGTCTCGATCCGCGGCTTCGACGGCCGGGAGGACCTGACGATGTGGATCGGCCTGCGCGTCAGTACCGCCCGACTCGATCTCATGGCCGATCCGCCGAGGACCGAGGCCGCCCGGCGGCGCGTCGAAGAAGTCCAGGGGGCCTTGCCGTTCGCGGGCACACCGGCCGTCGAGCGGCAGCTCCTGGCGGTGCGTGCCCGTATCGCCGTCGGCACCGGCCGCCCCGACGAGGCGCGCGCCGGCGGCTCGTCGCCGAATCCCTGGCCGAGTGAGCGGAGCCCCCTCCTGCCCTTGCCTCAGATGCGGGCGAGCTGTCCGGTCGTCAGGTGCGGTCGGCCCGTGTGGCGGTGGTTTCGAGCAGTCGGGCCAGGCCCAGGGGCCCGGTCGCGGCGCTGGTGAGCACCAGGAGCGGCGGGCGGCCACCGGCTTCCGCGATCAGCCGGGCGGTCTCGTACGCGGCGCTTCCGCCGCCCGAGAACCCGCCCACGACGACGAGCCGGGCGGGGTCGGTCAGGCCGCGCAGCGCGGTGTGCCCAGTGTGTGTTCCGCCGGGACCGGGGTGCAGCAGGACCATCGCCTCGGGGCCCCGGTAGGCGCGGGCGAGGCGTTCGTACCAGGAGCGCGGGATGCCGCGGCTCGGGACCAGGCAGATGGTGCCCGCGCCGGGCACCACGGCGGCGCGCAGTGGTTCGAGGGGCGCCTCGTGCGGCGCGTCGGTTGCCGGGCCGGGGCCGTCCGCGGCTGGGGAACCGGGCGGCTGGGCGGTGGGGGTGCCGGTGTTCGGCAGGAGGCGCAGCAGGTCGGCCACGGTCATGGAGTCGCCTGCCGTGTAGGGCAGTTCGGACAGCAGCAGGGCGCTGCCCGAGAGGATCTCGGTGACGTCGGCGAGCCGGGAGGGGTCGTGGGAGGCGGTGAGCACGAGTCCGCCGTCGTCGTGGTGGTGGGCGGCGAGCGTGAGCGGGAACGCCGTCAGGGCGCCGAGGGTCTCGGCGGGTTCCACGCGGATGCCCTCGGCGGCAAGGCCGGCCGTCAGACCGTCCGGGTGCCGTGGTCTGTTCTCGAAGACGAGCAGACTGCCGTCGTCCGCGGCGCTCGGCAGGTCGGCGCCGTCCGGGCGGGCCGTGCCGTCCGGCTCGCCCGTCTCGCCCGCGCTCCAGGAGCGTGCCTGGCCCGGCGAGACCCATTCGTAGGCCGTCATGTCCAGGACGTGGTCGCGCACTTCGGTGAGCAGCGTCGCCACGGTGGCGCGCGGGTCGACCTCGACACACAGCGGCAGCGGGGTGCGCAGCGCGGCGGGCAGGCTCTCCACGCCGTCGAGGAGGATGCCCCGGCCGGGGGCGGCGACATGGAAGCGGACCCGTGCCGCGGCCTCGGCTCCCTGGGCCCGGTACAGCAGCACCGCCCATACGGCGTGCAGCGCGACGCTTTCCGTGCCGCCCCAGCGTGCCGCCCAGGCGCGCAGCCGCTCCGTCTGCTCCGCGGTCAGCCGCAGCCGGACGCGTTTCGCGGCGGCGGGCAGGTGCCCGGCCGGCCCGGTGGCAGCGGACGGTAGGGGTAGGTGTGGGGGTGGGGCTGTGGGCGGTAGGGCAGGGGTCGCGGTGGTGGGCGGGCGGACGGTGCGAGCCCAGTAGTCCTGGGCGGGTCCGGTGTCCTGGCCGCTGAGCCAGCCGGTGTAGTCCCGCAGGTCGGGGCGGCGTTCCCCGCCGGGGAGCCGGCCGTCGGCCAGGTAGGCGCGGTAGAACTCGCGCAGCAGCAGACGCACGCTGAAGTCGTCGAGCAGCGCGTGGTGGTAGGTGAGCAGCACCCGGGCGGGCGTGGTCCCGTACGGCGCCGGGCGGTCCGCGGCCAGGACGGTCACCCGCAGGGCTCCGGGCCTGCGCGGGTCGATGCCGCGCCGGCGGTCGTCCTCGACCAGGTCGGCCCAGTGCGCCGCGCCCGCGGGCAGGCACAGCACGTCCGCGGTGACATGGTCGTGCACGGCCAGCAGTGGTTCGGGGCCGTCGTCGAAGACGGTGCGCAGCGCGCTCTCGCGGTCGGTGACGCACTGCCAGGAGGCGCGGAACCGGTCTTCGTCGAGGGGCCCGTGCCAGGACCAGGCGAGCTGCTCGACGTGACGGCCGGGGTTGGCGTCGGCGTCGGCGAGGAGTTCCCGCTGCAGCGGGGTCGGCCGGATGCGCCAGGTGGGACGGGCGGCGTCTTCCGGGTGGGTGAGCAGGTCGGCGAGCAGGCCGTAGGGGTAGGCGTCGGCCGGGGTTCCCGCGTCCACGGCGGTGAGCCGCAGCGTGTGGTGGCGGGGGCCGTGGCGGTCGATCCGGTGACGCCAGGCCCGAGCGGCCGGGGCGCGGACGGCGACGTGGTCGAGGGCGGCCTCGATCCGGGCCCGGTCCAGGGGGCCGCGCAGTTCGAGGGCCGTCTCGTGGTGGGACGGCCGGCCGAGGGCGACGACGACCGTCGTCGCCTCCTCGGGCGGCAGGGGCCAGGTGTGGTTGGCGGTCATCGGCTGTCCGGGGCGCGCACCGCGCGGCTGCGCGTACGGCGTGCCGTCGGCACGGACGGCTCTGCGCGGGAGCCTTCACGCACGGCGCATACGGCGTTGGCGGCCCCCTATCCCCCCTCTGTCTGAGAGCGCTCGACGAGTATGGACGGGCCCGCCCACAAAGGGCTGACACGGCGCTGACACGGCGCTGGTGCGGGCACCGACACCGGGTTCCCGGACCGGACACCGACACCGAATCCCCGAACCACGCGCCGACACCGAGTCCCGGGCCGGGCACTGACACCGAATCCCCAAACCGAGCGCCGACACCGAGTCCCGGACCCGAGTCCCCGGACCCAGCGTCGACGCCGGGTTCCCGGACCGGGCACCGACACGGCGCCGGGTTCGGCGGACACCGGCGCGCATGCCGCTCGTACTTCCTCGGCGCGCGGCAGGTGTCATCCGCGGGCGCGTGCCGGTCGTACGTGCTGCGTGCGGCAGGTGTCACCCGGCGGGCGCGTACCGGTCGCACGCCCCCGGCGCGGCAGGTGCCACCCGGCGGGCACGCCTGCCAGCCGGACGTCCTGCCCACCGCAGGTGTCACCCGGCGGGCGCCTACCCGTCGTACGTGCTGCGTGCGGCAGGTGTCACCCGGCGGTCGCGTACCGGTCGTACGCCCTCGGCGCGGCAGGTGTCACCCGGCGGGCGCGTCGAAGGTGGGGAGCAGGTCGGCGACCGCGCCCAGGAAGCCCTCGTCGAGCATGGTGCGGGCGGAGGTGTCGCGGGAGGTGTCCAGGCCGGCGTCGTGGCAGGCCACGCTGATGAGGTAGCGGTCGAGGACGCGGTGGGTGGCGAACGCCCACTCGCCCCGGGAGGCGGGGCGGCCGTCGGGTGCCAGCAGCCCCCCGCCCTCGGCGCCGAAGCCGAACTCACTGAAACCGAGCCGCAGTCCCTGCCCCAGGGCCTTGGTGTAGGCCTCCTTCAGGGTCCACAGCCGCAGCAGTCCGGCCGGCCGCCGCCGCTCGGGCAGGCGCTCCAGTTCCGCGCGTTCGGCGGCGGTGCAGATGTGGCTCTGCATGAGGTCGAAGGACATGGTCCGGTCCGCGGGTTCGGCGTCCACGCCGATCCGGCCGTTGCGGCTGACGCCCACGGCGATCAGGTCGTCGGTGTGGGTGAGGCTCACATCGATCTGGTCGAGCCCGCGCAGATACGGCCGCCCGCCGATCCGGTACGCCAGGTCCAGTTCGGCCGGCTCGGTGCCCAGCGCGGCGGCGGCCGTGAACTTGGTGACCATGCGCGAGGTGACGAACCGGAACCGGACGAGCGGGTCGGCGGTGCGCCGGTAGCGCTGCCAGTCCCGGCCGAGCAGGGGCCGCAGCGCCGGGTCGGTGACGGCCGCGCCGAGCCATTCGCCCCAGGTGGTGTGCACCACGGCGTTGCCGCGCAGCTCCATCCCGGCGCGGACCCGGTGCCAGGGCCCGTCGGGGCCGCTGACGTGGATCGGCTCGGTGATGCGGTCGGCATCGGCCGGCCGGAGGGCCGGTTCGCCGCTGGTCGGTGCCTTCACCCTGAATCTCCTTCCGCCTGTGTCTCCTTCCGCGGGTCGTCGCACGCGCGACGGGCCGGCGGTGTCACCCTGTGCCCGGTCACGGTGGGGCCCGGTCACTGGGCGAGGACCGTCGCGTCCAGGTCGAAGCTGAGCCCGGCCCGGTAGCGGCGGATCAGTTCGTCCAGTACGTGCCGGGTGCAGCCGTCGGGCAGGTCGGGCACCGGGATGCCGAGCCGCTCGCCGATCCGGGACAGGGCGAGCACGGCCCAGCCGGGGTCCGCGAGGAACGGGTCCGTGCCGTCCTGGCCCTCCCAGATGCCGAGGACCGCGGCGGCGCTGACGATCAGGCTGTAGCGGTCGCTGAGGACGCACACGGCGGGACTCGCCGATGCCGAGGCCGCGGAGGGGGGCAGCCGCCGGCAGGTCTCGCGCAGGGCGCGCAGTTCCACGACGAACGCCTCGGCCAGTTCCGCCAGTGCGGCGATCTGGCCGCCGACACCGCGCGCGGACGCGAGCCGGGCGGCCGAGCCGACGAGGGAGGCGGCCATGAAGTCGCCGCCGCCCGCGATGCCCAGCACGCTGTAGTCCAGCGGCGGCAGTTCGGCACCCTCGCGGAACAGCTCGGGCGGCGGCTCCTCCTCGGCGAACCAGGCGTGCTCGGCGAGCGTGCGCAGCTGCGGCACGATCACGGCCTGGCAGGAAGCGGTGCCGGCGTGGCCGAGTCCGGCGACGGGCAGGTCCCGCACGAGTTTGTCGAGGGAGCCGTACTCGGGGCTGCCGTGCTGGTAGCCGCGGCCGCCGAGCACGGTGGCGAGTTCGTCCAGGTTCTCGCGCAGCAGGTCCGGTACGACGTACTTCACGGCGGCGGCGAACACATGGGCCCGGTCGGGCAGCAGGCTCAGGGCGCGCAGCGCGACGGTGGCCATGCTGTCGCAGGCCAGCAGGTCGGCGAAGACACCGGTGAGCGCCTTGTGCCAGCGGCGGGCGACAGGTCCGCTGCGCCCGGTGGTGGCCGCCCGGACCGCGGAGCGCAGGACGGTGTCCGCGGCGGCGATGACGACACCGCAGATCACGCTGCGGTTGACCTGGAACGTGCGCAGGGCGAGCGGGACGCCGTCCCCGGTACGGCCGACGAGCGCGTCGCCGGGAACGGGACGGCCGGCGAACTCCAGTCCGGAGAAGAGCACTCCGCGCATGCCGGTGGTCTCCACCCGGGGCAGGTGGCGCATGGTGCCGGGCTGTGCCTCGGCGGGGTCGAGGAGGAACACCGAGTGGCTGTGCGGTCCGCGCGCGGTGTCGGTGCGGGCGTAGACGACCTGGGCGTCGGCCCGGGAGGCGTTGATGATGACGTCCTTGCGGCCGTCGAGCCGGTAGCCGCCGCGCCGCGGCTCGGGGAGCGCGGTGAACTCGTCGCGCAGGATGGCGTTGGCGTGGGCCAGCTCGTGGTGCAGGATCGTGGCGCGTCCCCCGCCGAGCAGCAGGCGCGCGAGGTCGTGGCGCTGTGCCGGGCTGCCGGCCGCCCACACCGCGCCGGTGGCGAACAGCGAGGTGATGCCGTGTCCGAACCCCAGCGCGACATCGCGCCGGAAGACGGGACGCAGGGCGCGGGCGAGCAGGTCGGCCCGGGTGAGCAGGCCGCCGTGCTCGGCGGGCACGAACTCGGCTCCGAGGCCGGTCGCGGCCAGCAGGGCCTCCGTCTCGGCGGGCGGGGTGCGCCGGTCGTCGGCGGTGAACAGGGCGTGCAGGCCATGGGGGTTGGCGGGGTCGTACGGGTCGCCGAGCAGGTTCTCCAGCCGGGCTGCGCGGGTACGTGCGTCCGCCTCCCAGCGGCCGTGCCGGGCAACCGGTGCCTGTGCGGTCTCGGCGATGGTGGTCATGGTGACGGTGGTCAGCTCCTTCGTCCTCACGATGTCCCTGCGGTGCCCTGGAACGACCCTGGCGGCGGCGGCTCGCGGCCCGCTGGAGCTGGGCTGGAGATGCCGTTCACGCGGGCTCGGGGACACGGCGGACAGGTGACGTGAATACGCTGCTCACAGCGACGTGATCCGGTATTGCTCCAGTGTCCCGCGAGCGGAACCACAGCGGTTTCCTAGCGGTTTTCAAGCGTTCTTCCAGCGGAGTCGGAGCCGACCGTCGAAGCGGCGGAGAAAGGGGCAGAAGAGGCACGGGAAAGGAGGACGGAAAGAGGAGTGGAAAGAAGGGGTGCAAAAAGGGCTGCCGCGCCTCTCCGGAATGACCGGGAGGCGCGGCAGCCCGAGCGCGCGCTGTGCGGCGTCAGCCGGTCTTGCGCCGGAAGTAGCGCTTCTGGCCGGCCTGTCCGCTCATGCCCTTGACCCGAAGCCGGCCCTCCTCGTGGGCCTTCCTGGACCGGGTGGCGCTCTCCTTGCGTTCGAGGGCCTCGCGGAATTTACGGCGCGCGTCGCTGTCGCCGTTCTCGTCGATTTTGTTCTGCGGCGTCTCCGCCATACGGACCTCCGGGGGGAGTGGTGATATTTACTGGACGGTCAGGCTGGCACAGAAAATCGGCACCGGCCATACCCTGTTTTTCGAGAGGAATGGAATTCGGCCTACGCCGCGTCGGCCGCGAGCCGGCCCGGGGCGCCGCCGGTGCCGCCGCCCTCGCCCGCCGCGGCGGCCTGCGCGCCGGTGTCCTCGGCGGCCTGCTTCTTCCCGGGCAGCAGCGGACTGAGCAGGGCGACCAGGGCGAAGACGGCCGCGTTGTACCAGAGGGTGGCGGCGGTGGCGTCGCTGAAGCGCTGGGCGCGGTCGCCGCTCCCGGAACCGGACAGGCTGAAGAAGATCACGCCGACGACGGCGATGCCCGTGGCGGTGCCGAACTGGATGAGCGCGTTGACGACTCCGGAGCCCGCCCCGGCGTCCTGCGGCGGTACGTCACCGAGGACGACGTTGGTGAGGACGGGCGAGCACAGGCCCATGCCGAGGCCGACGACCAGTTCGGCGCCGGCCAGCTGGAACCAGGTCAGGTCCCGGCCCTGGGTGTGCGTCAGCAGGATCATCAGCAGGGTGCCGAGGGCCATGACCGAGGTGCCGGCGGCGACGAACGCCCGCCCGTTGGCGGTGCCCTTGCGCCAGGCGATCTGGAAGGTCGCCGTGATGCCGATCGGGAAGGCCACGGTCACCAGGGCGGTGCGCAGGGCCGAGAAGCCGAGGCCCAGCTGCATCTGGTAGGTGAGGACCAGGAAGAACGAGGTGATGCCGGAGAAGGCGAGCATCACCACGAACACTCCCGCGGTGAACGAGCGGTGCCGGAACAGGGTGGGCGGCACCAGCGCCGATCCGTCCCTCGCGTGCCGCCGCCGCTGGTAGAGGGCGAACGGAACCAGCAGCGCCAGCGCCACGCCCATCATGGCGAACATCCAGCCGGGCCAGCCCTGTTCACGGCCCTGGACCAGCGGGTACATCAGTCCGAGGGCGGCGAGGCTGACCAGGGCGACGCCCGGGACGTCCAGCCGGGTCGCCTGCTCGGACCTGCTCTCGGGCAGGCACCACAGGGCCAGCGCGACGGCCAGGATCCCGAACGGGACGTTGATGAGGAAGACCGCGCGCCAGCCGAGGCCCAGCACGTCCAGGTCCGTCAGCACACCGCCCATCAGCGGGCCGGTGACTCCGCCGAGGCCGAGCACCGCGCCCATCATCGAGAAGGCGACGACCCATTCCTTCTGCTCGAACGTCGTCATGATGACGGACATGACCTGCGGCACCATCAGCGCGGCCATGAGCCCCTGCGCCAGCCGGCCGGCCACCAGCACGCCCGGTGAGCCGGCCGCGCCGCACAGCACGGACGCGAGGGTGAAGCCCACCACGCCGGTGAGGAACATCCGTTTGCGCCCGTAGATGTCGCCGAGGCGGCCGCCGGTGATCAGGAAGACGGCGAAGGCGAGGGCGTAACCGGCCAGCGTCCACTGCGCGGTGGCGAAGCCGGCACCCAGGTCGTCCTGGATGCGGGGCAGCGCGACGGTCACGATCGTCGAGTCGACGTTGTCCAGGAAGGCGGCGAGCAGCACCACGGCGAGAGCCACCCATTTGCGGCGCGAGGCCGCCGGTGCGGGTGTGGTCCCTGTTGCCACTGTCACTTGATCAACTCCTGTGGAACACGGTTGGGGTGGGGGGACATGGGCGGCGTCAGACGCCGCCCAGGATGGAATCGAGGGCCTCGTCCATCTCCTCGGCCGTCAGTTCTTCCGCGGCGCGCAGTGCCTCGCCGGCGTCGGCCGGCGCGGCGGTGGGACGGGCCAGTTCCAGCAGCCGGTCGAGCAGTCCGCTCTGCCGCAGCTGGTCGGCGCTGACCCGGGCCAGCGCCCACTGGGCGGCCCGCGCCGGGTCGGCCGGCGGCGTGTCGTCGCGGCCTGGCTCGTCCGCGGACAGCCGCGTGTGCAGGAAGTCGGCGATCGCCCGGGGCGTCGGATAGTCGAACGCCAGCGTGCTCGGCACGGCGACCTGGGTGTGCTTGGCGATGCGGTTCTTCAGCTCCACCGCCATCAGCGAGTCCCAGCCGAACTCCCGCATCGGCTTGTCCTGGGGGACGGGGGCCGACAGGCCGAGCACCGCGGTGACCTCCTGCTGGACGAACCTGCGCAGGGAGGCGGCGCGTTCCTCGCCGGGCAGGTCCGCGAGCCGGTCCCGGAACGCGGACCCCTGCTCCACGGCCTGCGCCGCCTGCTTCGGCCCGGTGCGCACCAGCGCCCGCAGTACGGCCGGCAGCCGCTCGGCACCGGCACGCTGCAGCGCACCGAGGTCGAGCCGGGCCGGCACGAGGTGCGGTTCGGGCCGCAGGAGGGCCGCGTCCAGCAGCGCCAGGCCCTCGGCGACGGTCATCGCACGGGCACCCTGGCGGCGCATCCGGGCCAGCTCCGCCTCGCCGAGGCGGGACGTCAGGCCCGTACCGCCCTGCGCCCACAGGCCCCAGGCGAGGCTGGTGCCGGCGAGGCCCCGCCTACGCCGGTGCGCGGCGAGGGCGTCGAGGAAGGCGTTGGCGGCGCCGTAGTTGCCCTGGCCGGGTGAACCGAGGGTGCCGGCCACGGAGGAGAAGAGCACGAACGCGGCGAGGTCCGAGTCCCGGGTCAGCTCGTGCAGCTGCCAGGCACCCGACACCTTGGGGGCGAGCACCCGCTCGAACCGTTCGGCGGTCTGGTTGCGCAGGACCCCGTCGTCGAGGACGGCCGCGAGGTGCACCACGCCGGTCAGCGGATGCTCGGGCGCGACCGCGGCCAGGGCCTCGGCGGCGCCCTCGCGGACGGCGACATCGCAGGCCGCGAGCCGCACGGACCGCGCACCCGCGGCCCGGAGTTCCTCGGCCAGCTCGGCGGCGCCGGGCGCCGCGGCACCCTGACGGGACGTCAGCACCAGGTGCCGCACCCCCTGCTCGGTGACCAGATGGCGGGCCACCTCACGGCCCAGCTCCCCCGTGCCGCCGGTGATCAGCACGGTGCCGTCCGCGTCGAGCGCTCGGGGCGCGGTGAGCACGAGCTTGCCGGTGTGCCGCCCCTGCGCCATGTGACGGAACGCGGCGGGCGCCTCCCGCACGTCGTAGGCGAGGTAGGGCAGCGGCTCGACGCTGCCGTCGGCCAGCAGGCCGGACACCTCCGTCAGCAGCCGCTGCAGGTGCTCCGGCTCCAGCGACATGAGGTCGAACGCGCTGTAGGTGACGCCGGGATGGGCGGCGGCCACCTCCCCCGCGTCGCGGATGTCGGTCTTGCCCATCTCCAGGAACCGGCCGCCGCGCGGCAGCAGCCGCAGCGAGGCGTCCGTGAACTCCCCGGCCAGCGAGTTGAGTACGACGTCGACACCAGCCCCGCCGGTGGCGTCCAGCCACTGCTGCTCGAAACCGGTGTCCCGGGACGAGGCGATCCGCCCGGCCGGCAGTCCGAGCCGGTGCAGGGCGGGCCACTTGGCGCGGCTGGCCGTGCCGTGGACCTCGGCGCCCAGGTGGTGGGCGAGCTGTACGGCGGCCATGCCGACACCGCCGGCGGCCGCGTGCACCAGGACCTTCTCCCCGGCCCGCAGCCCGCCCAGCTCGGTGAGCCCGTAGTACGCCGTGAGGAAGGCGAGCGGAACCGTCGCCCCCTCCTCGAAGGTCAGCGTGCCGGGCAGCCGGGTCATCAGCCGCCCGTCGCCGCGCACCTCGGTGCCGAACGCGCCGAGCGCCAGACCCATGGCCCGGTCCCCGGGCCGCAGATGCGTCACCGCGGAGCCCGTCTCCAGCACCACGCCCGCGAACTCCAGGCCCAGTGCGGGGGTGGCGACCATGCCGAGGGCGTTCAGCACATCACGGAAGTTCATGCCGGCGGCCCGCACCTCGACGCGCACCTCGTGCTCGCCGAGCGGCTCCGGCCGGTCCACCGGGACCAGTTCGAGGCTGTCGATGCTGCCCTTCTCGCGGATGTCCAGCCGCCAGGGGCCGTCCGTGCCGGGCGGGGTGAGCGTGGCCGCGCCACGCGCCGCGTCCCGTCGTGTGGGCACGAGCCGCGGGGCGTACACGGTCGTCGCGCGCACCGCGAGTTCCGGCTCGTCGTCCAGGGTGAGCGCGGCGGCCAGCAGCTCGGCCGGCGCACCGATGCCGGGCTCGGTGCCGTCCAGGTCGACCAGCCGCAGCACCCGGTCGGGATACTCGCCGCGCACGGCCCTGACCAGACCCCACAAGGGGGAGGCGTCCAGGGCGCCGACGGCGTCCTCGGGCCGGGCGGCGACCGCGTCGCGGGTCAGCCAGACCAGCGCGGCATCCGCCGGTCCGTCCTCGGCCAGCAGCCGCTGCAGCACACCGAGCGCGTCGAGCGTGGTGGCCCGCGCCGCCGCCTCGAGGTCCGTGGCGGCGCCGCCGGTGGCGTCGACGACGATCAGGCGCGGGTTGTCGTCCGCCGCCAGCAGCGCGTCGACGTCCGCGTGGCGCCGCACGCCCAGCGTCTCGGCCAGTGCGCTGCCGTCGCCGCCGCCCAGCACGACGGTGCCCTCGGGCAGCGTGGCCTCGGGCGGGTTCACCGGCTGGAAGTCGACGCGGTACAGGTCGTCCGGAGCGGTGGGGGCCGAGGGGCGCAGCTGCTGCGCGTGAGCCTGCTGCACCCTGAGCCCGGCCGCGTACAGGACCGGCTCTCCGGCCGGGTCGGTGGCGAGCAGGCTCACCTGGTGTCCGCCCGACCCGTCCGTCTCCGTGACGTCGACGCGTACGCGCAGCTCGGTGCCGCCCGTCGCGTACAGGGCCACGTCGGTCCACGCGAACGGGAGCAGGACGGTGTTCTCCGGCCGCTCACCGGTGTCCACGGCGGCGAGGACGTGCAGCGCGGCGTCCAGCAGTGCCGGATGCACGCCGAACCCGTCGGCGTCGGCGCGCTGCTGCTCGGGCAGCACGACGCGTCCGTAGGCGACGGTGCCGCGTCGTGCGAGACCGGTGAGCCCGCGGAAGGCGGGCCCGTACTCCAGTCCCTGTGCGCTCAGTGTGTCGTAGAAGCCCTCCAGCGGTACGGCCTCGCTGCCGGGCACCGGCCAGTCGAGCAGGTCGGCGAGCCCGTCCGGTCGGCCGTCCGGCGCGTCGTCGGCCAGCTCACCGGTCGCGTGCGTCGTCCAGCCGCCCGGCTCGCCGGAGGCCTCGGGCTGGCTGAAGATCGCGACGGACCGCCGGCCCTCGTCGTCGGGCGCGCCCACCTTCACCTGGATCCGCATGGGCGTGTCCGTGGTGAGGACGAGGGGCTGGGCCAGGGTGAGTTCACCGACGCGGGCCGCACCGACCGCGCGGGCGGCGGTGAGCGCCAGGTCGAGCAGTCCGGTGCCCGGGACGAGGACGGAGCCGAAGACGGCGTGGTCCCGCAGCCAGCTGTGCTCGGTCAGCGCGAGCCGCCCCGACAGCAGGTGTCCCTCACCGTCCGCCTGTGCCACGATCGCGGCCAGCCAGGGGTGTTCGGCCGGTACGAGGCCCGCGTGCCGCGCGTCGCGCAGACCGCTGCGGGCCGGTGCGAGCCAGTAGTGGTCGCGCTGGAAGGCGTAGGTGGGCAGGTCGACCGGCACACCCTCGGGCAGCGCCTCCTCCCAGGCGATCTCCTGCCCCGACACATACAGTGCACCCAACGCCCGCACCAGCGTACGGACTTCGTCCACCGGCTC
>NZ_JBFAWH010000047.1:0-41350 GCF_040680235.1 Streptomyces sp. NPDC052101 | reverse complement strand
TTTCGTCGATGCCTCGCTGGGCTTCGGGTTCCTCAAGGCCGCCCAGATGCCGCTGACCAAACGCGAACTGAGTGTGCTGTCCCTGGCGGCGGCCGGTGCGACCATCGCGGAGATCGCCGGAAGCCTGCACCTGTCCTACGGCACGGTCCGCAACTACATGGCGTCGATCACCCGCAAGACCGGCGCGCGGAACCGCATAGACGCCATCCGCATATCGCGGGGCGAGGGGTGGGTGTGACCGGGCCGGCCGGGCCTAGCGGGGCAGCGGCGCCGGACGCGCCGCCCAGCCGCCGGCCAGGTCCCGGTACAGGGCCGAGGCGCGCAGCAGCTCGGCGTGGGTGCCGCAGACGGTGCGCGCGCCGTCCATGACGAGGATCCGCTCGGCGCGGCGGGCGGAACTGATCCGGTGCGCGACGACGATCAGCGTGCCGCCCGGACGCGCCGCGAAGGCCCGCTCGGCGCGCGCTTCCGCCGCCGCGTCGAGATGGCAGGTCGCCTCGTCCAGCAGGGCCAGCGGGGCGGCGGAGAGGTAGGCGCGGGCCAGCGCGATCAGCTGCCGCTGGCCCGCGGACAGCTCCGCTGGGGCAACCGTGGCGCCGGGTCCGCCCAGTGTCTTCAGCAGCGGGGTCAGCCCGACCGCTTCGGCGGCTGCCATGAGTTCGGCCTCCGGCACGGGATCGTTGCGGAAGAGGGTCAGGTTCTCGGCCAGCGTGCCGGTGCTGACGTAGGCCTCCTGGGGGATCAGCACGGTCGCCCGCGGCGCGGGGGCGGGGTGGCCGTACACCCGGATGGTGCCTTCCTGCGGGGTGAGCAGGCCGGCGACGAGGCTGGTGAGCGTGGACTTTCCGATGCCGCTGGGGCCTACGACGGCCAGGTGGGCGCCTGCCGGGAGGGTGAGGTCGAGGCCGTTCAGGACGGGTTCACTGGCGGGGCCGTAGGCGAAGGTCACGGAGGTGAGGGAGAGGGCGGGTGGGGACTGGGGGATCGCGGTCGTCGGGCGGGTGCGGGTCGTGTGTGGCTGGGCGCGCCCCTTGGGGTGTTGCACGGTCAGTCGGCGGAGTACGACCGCCAGACGCGAGCCGCTGGTGCCCAGGCCGTGGACGAGGTTGTTCAGGGCGGGGAGCAGGGACTGGGTGACGTAGGCGAGCGCGCCGACCAGGGCGCCCGGGGTGACGCCGTGGCCGAGCAACCAGGGCGCGGTGACCAGGAGCAGGACCGCCGGTAGCTCGCCGCCCACCGCCAGCGCGGCGACGCGGGCCGCGCTCCAGCGGGCCAGGGCGCGGGCGGCCCGCAGTTCCGCGTCGGTGCGCCGGGCCACGGCAGCGGCGACGCGCTCCTCGGCACCGGCCGCCGTGACGTCCCGCAGCCCCGGAAGCACCTCGCCCAGCTCCTGGGCCAGCGCCTCGTCGGCGACGAGGAACGCCTCCTGACGGCGGGCCAGCGGACCGAGTGCCGCGGCGAACAGGGCCACCCCGGCGAGCAGCGGAGGCAGCACGACCACGAGCAGCAGCGGGGCCAGCGAACACAGGCCGATCAGGGCGCCGGCGGCGGTGAACAGGAACGAACGGGTCACCATCACCACACCGGCGAGCGTGTCCCGGGCGATCTCCACCTGCTGGGTGAGCCCGGACAGCGCACCCGCGTCCGCCCCCCGGACCCCGCGCGCGACCACCGCGGTCACCAGCCCGTCCCGGACCGGTTCGACCAGCGCGGCGACCACGCCGTACACCCGCCCGGTCCCGTACGCCCCGGCACACACGGCGAGCCCCGCGGCCCCCAGCCACAGCAGACCGGTGCGGGTGTGACCGGTCAGGAACCCGGCGTCCAGGGACCGGGCGAGGGCGTAGCCGACGAGGAAGGTCTGTGCCGCCTCCAGCGCCGACCACGCGCCGAGCCGGACCAGCACCCGCCACCGCGCCCGCAGAAACCGGCAGGCCTGCCGTCGCAGCGGCGTCGCACGACCGCCGCCCGGACCACTCTGTCCGACCCCGTCCACCGCCCCGGAACGACGCTCCCCGTCACCCACGCCCGTCACCTCCCGCTCCCGGCGACGCATGGCCGCTCCCCGGTGTGGTTGTGGGTACGTCCGCCGAACCGCGGCGGGGTCGTGCCCGAGGCCCGGTGCGTGGCGGCGCTCGCCTCGCGGCGTATCGGGTCGCGCCCCGGCCCGGGCCGTCGCTCGGCCATCCCTCGGCACCGTCATCCGCCCCGCACCTCCGTACCGGCCCCGCTTCCCACCTCGCCAGCGCCCCCGGTCTCGTCAGCGTCTTCGCGCCCGGACTCGTCCTCGCCGGTCCCGGGCTCCTGTTCCTCCCCTTCGGCCCCGAAGACCGCCCGGTACTCCGCCTCCCGCCACAGCTCACGGTGGGTTCCGAGGGCTCTGACGCGGCCGGCGTCCAGCCAGGCGACCCGGTCCGCGCGGGCTGCGGTCGTTGCGCGGTGGGCGATCAGGAGGCGGGTGCGGTGACCGTCGGCGGCCAGCAGGGTCTCGGTGATCCGGTGTTCCGTGACCGTGTCGAGGCTGGACAGGGCGTCGTCGAGGATGAGCAGCCGGCCGCCGTGCGCGAAGGCGCGGGCGAGTCCGAGGCGCTGGGACTCGCCGCCGGAGCGGGGCGCGTCGGCGGTGCGGGTGGCGTAGCCGTCGGGGAGGCGGCGCACGAAGTCGTCGGCGTGGGCGCGCCGGGCGGCGCGGCGGACGGCGGCGGGTGTGGCGGCGGTGAGCCCGAAGGCGATGGTGTCCTCGATGGTCGTGCCCCGCAGGGCCGGGCGCTCGAAGGCGTAGGCGACGGCGGTACGCAGCTCGGCGTGGGCGAGGTCGCGCAGCCGGACGCCGTCGAGGAGGACCTCGCCCGCGTCGGGGTCGGCGAGCCGGCCGGCGATCTGCGCGAGCAGGGACTTGCCGGCGCCGGAACGGCCGACCACGGCCAGGGAGGTGCCGCCCGGGACGGTCAGGTCGACGCCGTCCAGGACGGTGCGTCCGCCCCGGAGCGCGGTGACCGCCCGCAGCTGAAGCCGTCCGGTGCCGGGCGGCAGCCGTCCGGTGCCGTGTCGGGGCGCGGGCTCGGCCAGCACCTCGGCGAGCCGGCCGGTGGCCGCGCGGGCCCGGCCGAGCGCGGCCAGCTGCCCGATGAGCGCGCCGACGCCGGTGGCGAGCGCCGCGTACCGGGAGGCGGCCAGCACCTCGCCCACCGACAGGCGGTGCCGGGCCAGCAGCAGCCCGGCCACCGCCAGCACGCCCAGGTTCAGCAGCGGTGCCACGGTGACCGCCCGCGCGGCGGCCCGCCCCTGCACCCGCCACATGCGGTGCCCGGCGCGCGACAGTTCGGGCAGCGGCGCGAGGATCCGGGCGGTCTCGCGGTCCTCGACGCCCGCGGCCCGGATCGTGCGGAAGCCGCCGACGGCCTCCGCCAGCGCGCCGGCGATCCGCCCCTGCACCCGCTGGTAGTCGGCCACGCACGCCGTGGTGTCCCGGGCGAAGGCACGCAGCAGCAGGGCCAGGACCGGCGCACCGGCGAGGAACACGGCCGCCAGCCACGGGTCGATGAGGCCGAGCGCCACCACACCTCCGACGGGCCCGGCGAGCGCGGCGAGCAGCGCGGCCAGCGCGCCCGGTGCCGTCCCGGCCTGTACGGCGTTGCCGACCAGCCGCGCCACCAGGTCCCCGGCGCCGAACCGGGCCGCCGCACCCGGGCCCAGCGCCAGGACGTGCCCGGTGAGACGCCGGCGCAGCCATGCGGTGGCCTGGGCGTCACAGGTGCCGGTGAGCACCCCGGCGCAGCCGTCCAGGACGGTCAGCAGCAGGACGACGCCGGCGCAGCCGCCGACCCAGCGGGCGGCCGGGGCGCCGGCCAGCAGCAGGTCCAGGGTGCGGCCGAGCAGGGCGGGCAGCAGCAGGCCGGCTGCCGTGGCGGCCGTACTCACGGCGCACAGTGCGGCACAGCGGGCGCCGCCCTGGCGCAGCACCGCGCGCGACAGGGCCCGGCCGGACGGGGAAGCGGCG
This sequence comes from Streptomyces sp. NPDC052101, assembly GCF_040680235.1. Classification (NCBI taxonomy): domain Bacteria; kingdom Bacillati; phylum Actinomycetota; class Actinomycetes; order Kitasatosporales; family Streptomycetaceae; genus Streptomyces; species Streptomyces sp. NPDC052101. Next base: position 37,350 of record NZ_JBFAWH010000047.1, on the reverse strand, counting down.
CTGCCGGGGCGGGAGTTCATCGGCTGGGGCCTCGCTCGGGTCGGACATGCACGGGAAGGCTCCGGACGGCCCCACCCATGCGGGAGGGGGCTGTCCGGAGCCGTGGACTCACCGGCCCGGTCAGAGACAGATGAGAATGCTCGCCGCGGAGACACAGGAGAGCAGGCTCACGGTGCTCGCGCCTGTGTGGCCGTCCGTCTCGGAGTCGAGGGTCTGCAGGTCGAGAAGTGCCATGATCGTTGTCCTTTCCCTGGTTCGGGGACGGGGTTGTGTCACGACTCCGTCAGGTCGCGGAGCCGCATCTGCGGGGCCGCCGGTGGCGGCGGGAGGAAGGGCAGGTGCGCGGTGCGGGCGCCGTCGCGTGCCGCGGCGAGCGCGAGCAGGCAGCCTGCCGTGCCGGTGGCCAGGTCCATGGAGAGCCGCATCATCTGGTGCCCGGGGAAGGCCAGTTGGCCCTGGTAGTCCATCGCGAACCAGCCGAGCCCCGCGATCTGCTGCTCCAGCCGCTCCTGCCCGGCGCCCGGCGCCGAGGTGCGGGCAAGGTGCAGGATCATTCCGGCGCGGCCCTGGAAGAGGCCGGGCTGGGCGTAGAAGCGGGAGGTGGCGGCTCTCAGGATGGCGGCGCGGGCGCGTTCGAAGTCGGCGTCGTCCGCGCGCGCCAGGTAGTCGTCGAGGACCAGCCCGATGCCCGCGCTGCCGTCGCCGAGGTAGGGCAGCGTCCGCCAGCCCTCGTCCACCTCCAGGCCGCCGCCCGCCTCCTGGAGGACACAGCGGTCCAGGTCGCGGCGGAGTGCCTCGCCCGCCGCGCTCAGCCAGCGGCCGTCGCCGGTCCGCTCGTACCGGCGCAGGAGGAACAGCGCGGGCCCGGTCGCGCCGCGCAGCAGTCCGGCGCGTCGGCGCGAGGTGTCCGGGACCGGTTCGGCGAGTCGCTGTACGAGGATGTCGGCGGCCTCTGCGGCGTGTTGCCCGAGGGCCGGCTCGCCGGCCTGGTCCGCGAGCCGGTCGAGGACCAGGCCGAGCCCGGCGAGTCCGCCGTGCAGGTCGGAGGCGAGGTTGCGCCAGTTCTCCCGCAGGATGCCGTCGACCAGGTCCAAAGCCCGCTGTCGGCGCCCGAGTCGGTCCAGCACCAGGGCGACGCCCGCGAGACCGTCGTACAGGCCGAGCGGGGTGCCGGGCGGCGGCGGGGCGGTGTGGGCCAGCAGCCAGCGCTCGCCCTCGTCGTAGCGGCCGGCCCCGGACGCCTGGAGCGCGTACAGCACCCCGGCCGCGCCGTGCGCGAGCCCGAGTCCGCCGCCGTCCGAGAACTGGGCGATGTCACCGGGGAAGAGCCGGTCGTCGCGTTCCGGCGTGGCGGAGGCGAGGATCGCCTTCACCATCGAGTCCCGGCTGTAGGGCCAGTCGCCGGGCACCACCGGCGGGGCCGGCCTGATGCGCGTCCCGCTCGCGCCGTCCCGGGTGATCTCCGCGACCGCCTCGTCGAGGAAGGCGCGCGGCACGCCCGGGAACTGCTCGGCGATCACCTCGGCGAGATGTGCGGCCTTGCCCCGGTCCACCACGAACAGCGTGGTCACCGGCAGGAACAGGGCGAGCCGCAGACAGGCCAGCGCGTAACGGTCGACGTCGGTGCCGCGGCGGTCCGGCGGGGCGAAGAATCCGGGGTGGGCGACGGTCTGCCGGGCGTTCTCCTCGGCCATGGCGGCGGCCTCGAAGTCGATGAGATACACCGACTGTTCGTCCTCGGCCACCATGATGTTGAAGACATGCAGGTCGTTGAAGACCAGCCCGCGCTCGTGCACCGCCGCCACCGCGCGCTCCACCGCCGCGTTGATCCGCAGCGCCCACGCCGTGTAGGCGGCGACCGCGTCCGGGGCGGGGTCGGGGGTGAGCAGCGGATGCCGCTCGGCGAAGAAGGAGTTGAGGGTGCGGCCGGCCAGCTGGTCCATGACCAGGAACCGGTGCTCGCCGAGGGTGAACCAGTCCCGCACCTCGGGCACCACGCCGGTTCCGGCGACCCGTTCCAGAGCCGCCTTCTCCCGCTCCAGCCGAGCCACCGCGTCCGCGCCGTCGGCGGCGAGCCCCGCGTGCGGCCGGGCCTCCTTCAGCACCACCCGCCGTCCGTCCCGGCTGTCGGTGCCGGCGTACACCCCGCCGCCGTTGGAGAAGTGCAGCGCCTTGTCGATGCGGTACGGCAGGTCGCCGACCGTCGTGGTGTTGCGGGCCGCCAGATGCGGCTGCAGGAACTCGGGCAGCGTCACCCAGTCGGGCACCTGGAAGGACGGGGCCCGCCGGTCCGGCACCAGCCGGCCCGCGCCGTCGGCGACCGCGAGGACCAGCGAACCGCGCTCGTCGACGACGTACCGGCGGGCGAAGGCGCCGTAGCGGACATAGAGCGGACCGTCGTGCCAGCGCAGGTCGGTGAGGATGTACGGACCCTCGAAACCCTCCAGCAGCGCGCCCAGTTCACGCAGCGTCCGCTGCAGCTGCTCCTCGTCCGCCGGATAGACCGTGACGAACTTGCCGCTGGTGTCGCGGCCCGCGTACTTGGCGTTGCGCAGGTGCAGCAGATGCGGGCCCGGCACGAACTTGAAGGGGATACGGCGCGGCACGCAGTAGTCCCACACGATGCCCGCGATCCGCTCCGCGTTCGCGGCCGTCGCCGAGGAGTGGATCTTCCAGCCCTGCGCCGGCGAGGGAAGCGGCGTGCCGTCGGTGTCCACCGGCGTCAGCGTCAGCCAGTCGCCGGAGCGCGCCGCGTGCCAGCCCTCCGGGACCTTTCGGCGCGCCGTCGCGAACAGCGGTGCCGCCTCGCCGCCCGCCCCCGGGAGCCGGTCCGGCGTGTCGTAGAAGTGCCCGTCGGCGAGCGCGTACACCTCGTACCGCTTGTCCATGCGCCTCCCGCCCCTTCTCGTGTGACCGGAGAAGACACTCGCAGGAGCCGGGTGGTCGCGGACAGTCACGACTGTCACAAGGACACCGTGCGGAACTCATAGGTCAAGATGCGTTCGGCGACTTTCGAACGAACCGGGCGCACCGGAGCACCCGCAGCGTCCACAGGGGCTGCGCGGCAGGCCCGCACGCGCTGTAATGGCGAAGTGGTCAGTGAGGGCGCTGCGATCAGCGGAACGAGAACGGCGCCGGAGCGTGCCGAAGCCGCCCTGGACACACTCACCGCGGCACCCGCCACGCCGGACCGGCTCCGCCGGGTCCTCGAACAGGCGCTGGTGTTCGCCGCGGCGGCCTTCGCCGGGGTGTACACGCCCGGCGACGACCCGTCCCAGCTGTGCCTCGCCGAGTCGGCGGGCCTGCCGCGCACGCTCTACGGACTCCGCGACGGCTATCCGGCCGCCGGCGCCTCCCCGGTCGCCGAGGTCCACCGCACGGGACGCCCGCGCTGGCTCGGCCCCGAGGAGCTGGCCGGCTTTCCCGAGGCACGGCGCACCCCGTCCGCGGACTTCTCCGTGGCCGTCCTGCCGCTCGGCGCGGCGGGCGGCGGCTGTCTGCTGGCCGTCAGCGAGCACCCCGGCGGCTTCGGCAGCGACGACCGCACCTGCCTGGAGCTGATCACCCGCGCGGTCGCCGTACCCTCGCCGGCCGCATCCGCCGGCGAGGGCGGCGAGCTGCCGCCGGACGCCTTCAGCCTGGCCATGGACAGCGGCCGGATCGAGGTCGGCGAGGAGATCCTGCGGCTGTTCGGGATCGGCCGGGACACCTTCGACGGCCGGGTCGAGACCCTGCTCGGGCACGCCGTGCCCGAGGATCTGCCCGCGCTGATGTCCGTCGTGGAGGCCGACCACATGTCCATCGGCGACCGCGAGCTGGAGTTCCGCATCCTGCAGCCCTCCGGCCCGCCCAAGTGGCTGCGGCTGCGCGGCCGGCTGCTGCCCGGCGGCGACGGCCGCGCAGCCCGGCTCGTCGGCACCGTCGCCGACGCCTCCACCCTGCGCTCCGACGTCACCGACGTAGCCCGGGTGCAACGCCTGGCCGCCGCCCTCGCCACCGCGGGCACCGTCAAGGACGTGGGCAAGGCCGTCGTCGCCGCACTGCGCGGGCCGCTGCAGGCCGACCGGATCGCGCTCGCCGAACTGGAGAACGACCGGCTCGTCGTCACCGTCCTCGACCCGCCCGAAGCCGAGGCCTGGCCCGAGCTGTGGCGCAGCGAATGGCGCACCGAGTGGCCCGACGCGCCGGTGCGCGCCATGCCCACCCTGGCCGCCGCGCTGCGCGAGGGTCGCGCCCGGATCTGGCCGGCCGGCAGCCCGCTGGAACCCGCCCTGGCCGAGGTCGGCCCCGGTGGCCTTGCCGTGCTGCCGCTGCCCGCCGGCGGCCGCATGGCCGGCGCCTGTCTGATCGGCTGGGACCGCCCGCACGACTTCGGCCCCGACGAACGCGCCCTGCTCACCGCCTGCGCGGGCCTGGCCGGCCAGGCCCTGCTGCGCGCCCACGCCTTCGACGCCGAGCACGAACTCGTCGGCATGCTGCAGCGCACCCTGCTGCCGCGCCGCCTGCCCCGGCTGCCCGGCGCGGTCGCCGTCGCGAGGTACCTGCCGACCACGGCCGGTCTGGAGGTCGGCGGCGACTGGTACGACGTGATCCCGCTCGCCGACCACCACGTCGCCCTCGTCATCGGCGACGTGCAGGGCCACAACGCGGGCGCCGCCACCCTGATGGGCCAGATGCGCACCGCGCTGCGTGCCTACGCCACCGAGGGCCACACGCCGGACGTGGTCGTGGCGCACGCCAACCGGCTGCTGCTGGAGATGGAGACCGACCTCTTCGCCACCTGCGCCTACGTCGACGTCGACATGGAGGAGGGCACCGCCTGGTGTGTGCGGGCCGGCCATCTCCAGCCCGTGCTGCGCCACCCGGACGGCACCGCCGAGATCGTCCGGGCCGAGGGCGGACCGCCGCTCGGCGTGCTCGGCCAGGCCGAGTTCCCGATGACCCCGCTGCGGCTGCTGCCCGGCACGGTGCTCGCGCTGACCACCGACGGGCTGGTGGAGTCGGCGGACGCCGACATCGACGTCGGCATGGACCGGTTCGCCGCTCAGCTGGCCGCCGCCGACCCGGTGCACCTCGGGCTGGTCGCCGACGCGCTGCTCACCGGCGCCCACCGCGGCGACGACGTGGCCCTGCTGCTGATGCGCTACGACGGCATGGCCGTACGCCCGTTGCGCGAGAGCTGGACGGTGTGGCGGGTGCCGGAGGCGGTGCGGCACGCCCGCCGCTTCACCCGGCGCACCCTGCGCACCTGGGGTGTCTCGCAGGACACCATGGACACGGCCCTGCTGGTGGTCTCCGAACTCGTCACCAACGCCCTCGTGCACACCGACGGCCAGGTCCGCCTCGACATGAGCCTGATCAACCACCGGCTGCGGCTTGCGGTAGCCGACTCCTCCCCGCGCAGCCCCGTCAAGCCCACCAGCATCGGCTGGGAGGCCACAGGCGGCCGGGGCATCCTCCTGGTCGAGGCGGTGTCGGCGGCCTGGGGCACACTCCCGGTCAGCGGCGGCAAACAGGTATGGGCAGACGTCGTACCCACCGGCTGACGACCAGGGCCTGGCCTCGTTTCGGCGTCTGGCTTCCCTCGTCGGTCTTGTGTCCGGCATCAGCCTCGTGGGGTCGGCTCGTGTGGGGCGGTGGCGGCGGTGGCCGGTCTTGTTCGCGTCGGCTGATGGCCGGGGCCCGCTGGTGCGGGGCGGCTGGCGGTCGCGGTCGGCCTCGTTTCCGGCGTCTGGTACCCGCCGTCGGCTCCGTGCTCGGTGGCCGGTGGGCTTCGTGCGTTGCGGCTGACGGCCACACGGGTGCGTTCGTGGGGGCGTTTGAGCAGGTTGGAGAGGCATATCCGGAAAGCGGTGCCTAGGGTCGATCGGTGTGGCTCACACCTTCGAAGAACTCGTGCAGAAGCAGCGCGCGGCCGACGCGGCCCACACCACGGTCGAGGAACTGCGGGACGCCTACGGCCCGCCGGCCGAGCGGGGCATGACCGGCGCCCAGTCGGGCACCTACGAGACCGCGCTGCGCGCCTGGCGTGACCTGGCCCGGGACGTGCAGACCGCGCTGAGCGAGTACGCGAAGGACACCGGCCGCCCGCGCCCCGAGGTCGAGGCCGAGGTGGCCCGGGCCGCGGCGGAGCCCGAGGACGCATGAGCCGTGCCGGCCGCCGCGCCGAGCGGCTCGTGGACGCCGCGGACGCCCGGCTGCCCGTGCTGGAGGGCGGCTCGCTGCTGCGCAAGGCGTTCCCCGACCACTGGTCCTTCCTGCTCGGCGAACTCGCCCTGTACAGCCTGCTGGTGCTGATCCTGACCGGCGTCTGGCTGACCCTCTTCTTCCAGCCGGAGATGCGCGAGGTCGTCTACGCGGGCCCCTACGCTCCGCTGCGCGGAGTGCGGATGTCGGCCGCCTTCGACTCCACCCTGCACATCAGCTTCGACGTGCGCGGCGGACTGCTGATGCGGCAGACCCACCACTGGGCCGCGCTGGTCTTCGTCGCCGCGATCGGCGTGCACATGCTGCGGATCTTCTTCACCGGCGCGTTCCGCCGGCCGCGCGAGCTGAACTGGGTCGTCGGGCTCACCCTGTTGGTGGTCTCGCTCGCCGAGGGCTTCGCCGGCTACTCGCTCCCCGACGACCTGCTCTCGGGAACCGGGCTGCGCATCGCGCAGGGCATCATGCTGTCGATCCCGGTCGTGGGCACGTACGTGGCCTTCCTCGTGTTCGGCGGCCAGTACCCGGGCCACGACATCATCACCCGCCTCTACCCGGTGCACGTCCTGCTGCTTCCGGGTGCCCTCATCGCCCTGGTGGCCGTACACCTGATCCTGGTCGTGCATCTGAAGCACACGCAGTGGCGGGGGCCGGGCCGCACGCAGCGCAACGCCGTCGGCAAGCCGTTCTTCCCGCAGTTCACCGCCTCCTCCGGCGGCCTGGCCGTCATCGTCACCGGCCTGCTGGTGCTCCTCTCCGGCCTGGCCCAGGTCAACCCGGTCTGGAACTACGGCCCCTACCGCCCCGACCAGGTCTCCACCGGCTCCCAGCCCGACTGGTACGTCGGCTTCCTGGAGGGCGCGCTGCGGCTGGTCCCGCCCTGGGAGACGAACGTCGCGGGCCACACCCTCATGTGGAACGTCCTGCTCCCGGCGGTCGTCCTGCCGGGCCTGCTGTTCACCGTGCTGTACGCCTATCCGTTCGTGGAGCAGCGGCTGACGGGGGAGTGGCGGATCGAGCGGCATCTGTGCGACCGTCCCCGCGAGCGGCCCGTCCGCACCGGGCTCGGCGTCGCGGGCGCCGTCTTCTACGGTGTCCTGCTGCTGGCCGGCGGCAACGACGTCATCGCCCAGACCTTCCGTATCTCCGTCAACGCCCTGACCTGGGTGCTGCGCGTCTGCCTGGTCGTGGCACCGGTCCTCGCCTTCCTGGTGACCCGGTGGCTGTGCCGGGCTCTCGCGGCCGCCGAGACCGAGCGGCTGGCCGAGGGCGTGCCCACGGGCGAGATCCGGCAGAGTCTCGCCGGCGGCTACGAGACCGACCACGAGCCCGTCCGGACTTTCAGGCCCGGCGCCCCGCGCAGACCGCTCACCGGTGCGCGTACTGGAACACCAACCCGTACACCCCGCGAGCCAGAACCCCCAGGCCGATGAGGAACAGCCACAGCCCGAACACCACCCCGGCCGCCGTCACCGCGGCACCGAGCGCGGTGACGACCGGCCACAGGCTCTCGTCGGGGAAGAACGCCACCGGCCCGGCCGCATCCGCCACTTCCGCCTCGGTGCGGTCCTGGGCCCGCGTCCCCCGCCGCCGGTACTGGATCAGACAGAAGAACGCGACCAGCGCGGCCATCCCGCACGCCACGACCAGCGCGACCGTGCCCGTCTCGTCCCCCGACCACACCCCGTACAACGCGGCGGACCCGCCGAAGAACACGGCGACCCCGCCGAACAGCATCGCCTCCGCCTTCACCGGGCGCCCTCCTCCTCGGCCCACCGCACGACCTCCGGATGGTGCAGGTCGAAGGCGGGCGACTCCGAGCGGATCCGGGGCAGCGCCAGGAAGTTGTGCCGCGGCGGCGGGCAGGACGTCGCCCACTCCAGGCCGCGCCCCCACCCCCACGGATCGTCCGCGGTGACCCGCTCGCCCCTGACGGAGGTGCGCCACACGTTGTAGAGGAACGGCAGGGTGGAGACGCCCAGCAGGAACGCGCCCGCCGAGGAGAGGGTGTTGAGCAGGGTGAAGCCGTCGGCGGGCAGATAGTCCGCGTACCGGCGGGGCATACCGGCCTCGCCGAGCCAGTGCTGCACCAGGAAGGTCAGCTGGAACGCGGGGAACAGCAGCCAGAAGTGCACCTTGCCGAGCCGCTCGTCCAGCATCTTCCCGGTGAACTTCGGCCACCAGAAGTAGAACCCGGCGAACATCGCGAACACCACCGTGCCGAACAGCACATAGTGCAGGTGCGCCACGATGAAGTAGGTGTCGGTCAGATGGAAGTCCAGCGGCGGCGAGGCGATCAGCACGCCGCTCAGCCCGCCGAGCAGGAAGGACACCAGGAAGCCCAGCGACCACAGCATCGGCGTCTCGAACGACACCGAGCCGTTGGTCATCGTGCCGATCCACGCGAAGAACTTGATACCGGTGGGCACCGCGATCAGGAACGACATGAGGGAGAAGAACGGCAGCAGCACCGCGCCGGTGGCGAACATGTGGTGCGCCCACACCACCGCCGACAGCATGGTGATCGCGATCGTGGCCCCGACCATCGGCAGATAGCCGAAGAGCGGCTTGCGGGAGAACACCGGCAGGATCTCCGAGACGATCCCGAAGAACGGCAGCGCCACGATGTAGACCTCCGGATGCCCGAAGAACCAGAACAGGTGCTGCCACAGCAGCGCGCCCCCGTTCGCCGCGTCGAAGACATGCGCTCCGAACTTCCGGTCCGCCTCCAGCACCAGCAGCGCCGCCGTGAGCACCGGGAACGCGGGCAGGACCAGGATCGAGGTGAACAGCACGTTCCAGGTGAAGATCGGCATCCGGAACATCGTCATGCCCGGGGCGCGCAGGGACAGGATCGTGGCGATGAAGTTCACCGCGGTCAGCGTCGTCGAGACCCCCGAGACCGCCAGCCCCATCACCCACAGGTCACCGCCCGCGCCGGGGGAGAAGTAGGCGCTGTTCAGGGGCGCGTAGGCGAACCAGCCGAAGGCCGCCGCCCCGCCGGGCACCAGGAATCCGGAGACCACCATCAGGCCGCCGAACAGGTACATCCAGTACGACAGCGCGTTCAGCCGGGGGAAGGCCAGGTCGGGCGAGCCGATCTGCAGCGGCATCACGGCGTTGGCGAACCCGGCGAACATGGGGGTCGCGAACAGCAGCATCATGATCGTGCCGTGGATCGTGAAGAACTGGTCGTACCCCTGCTGGCTCAGGAACTGCAGACCCGGCCGGGCGAGTTCCGCGCGCATCCCGAGGGCGAGCAGTCCGGCGAGCAGGAAGAAACAGAACGCCGTGACCATGTAGAGCCGCCCGATCACCTTGTGGTCGGCGGTGGAGACCCAGCGCAGCAGGGTCCGGCCCGGACGCGGGGCGGGTGCCGTGTAGCGCTCGACGACCGTGTAGGTGTCCGACATTTCCGGTAGTTCCGTCATCGCGGGTGACGCTACCCCCCGTGCCCTGAGGCCTCCTGTGCGCCACGCCCTCGCCCCGCCCGTCGCCGCCATCCAGTCGTACAGGCGGAGGCGGGATTCGGCCCAGCGCGGTTAGGGTGGCGCGACTGAAGGCTCCGGTGGTGCGGAACTCCTCGACCAGGGAGCGGACCCCGCCAACGACGACGTTGCAAGGTGCGGATCCGTTCATGAATCTCCTCGTCACCGGCGCCGCCGGGTTCATCGGCTCCCGGTACGTCCGTATGCTGCTCGCCGCCGACCCGCCCGGAGCGCCCCGCGTCACCGTGGTGGACAAGCTCACCTACGCCGGCACCCTCACCAACCTCCCCTTCGGCCACCCCCGCCTCGACTTCGTGCACGGCGACATCTGCGACGCCGCCGTGGTCGACAAGCTGATGGCCGATGCCGACCAGGTCGTGCACTTCGCCGCCGAGTCGCACGTCGACCGGTCCATACAGGGCGCCGGGGAGTTCGTGCGCACCAACGTCCTCGCCACCCAGACCCTGCTGGACGCGGCCCTCAGACACGGCGTCGGCCCGTTCGTGCACATCTCCACCGACGAGGTCTACGGCTCCATCGACACCGGCTCCTGGCCGGAAACCCACTCGCTGGCCCCCAACTCCCCCTACTCCGCCTCGAAGGCCTCCGCCGACCTGCTGGCCCTCGCCCACCACCGCACCCACGGCCTGGACGTCCGTGTCACCCGCTGCTGCCGCTCTACGGCGACGGGCGCAACGTCCGCGACTGGCTGCACGTCGACGACCACTGCCGCGGCATCGACCTCGTGCGCACCAAGGGCCGCCCCGGCGAGGTCTACAACATCGGCGGCGGCACGGAACTGAGCAACAAGGAGCTGACCGGACTGCTCCTCGACGCCTGCGGCGCGGACTGGGACCGGGTGGCGTACGTCCCCGACCGCAAGGGCCACGACCTGCGCTACTCGGTCGACTGGAGCAAGGCCCGCGACGAACTCGGCTACCGTCCGCGCCGTGACTTCACCACCGGGCTCGCCGAGACCGTCGCCTGGTACGAGGACCACCGCGCCTGGTGGGAGCCGCTGAAGGAGCGGAGCCCGCGATGAGGCGGCCGGTCACGCGGTGGGCGTGGCCGCATGCCGACCCGGCGGTCAGGCTCGGGTCTTGGCGAGCAGTTCCAGCACCTCGGCGGTGGTGCCGCTCTCGCCGAGCCGCGGGAAGATCCGCTCGACGCTGTTCGTGTGCGCCTCGGCGTCCGCGTCGGCCATCGCGTCGGTGGCGAGGGTGACGTGGTAGCCGTGGGCGTAGGCGTCGCGCGCGGTGGACTCCACGCCGATGCTGGTGGCGATGCCGGTCAGCACGATCTGGGTGATGCCGCGGCGGCGCAGCTGGACGTCCAGGCCGGTGCCGTGGAAGGCGCTCCAGTTGTGCTTGGTGACGCGGATGTCGCCGGGGTGGCCGGACAGTTCGTCGACGATGACATCCCAGCCCTCGGCGAAGGCCAGGCCCCGTGCCTGGCGCTCGGTGCGGCCGGGGACGGCGTCGGCGCCGTCGGCGGCGAAGGAGACGCGGACCAGGACCACGGGCAGGTTCCGGGCACGGAAGGCGTCCGCGAGTTCGGCGGTGCGGGACACGACCTCCGAGCCGGCGTACGGCTGGGTCGGCATCGCCGTGATGCCGTTCTGCAGGTCGATCGCGACGAGGGCGGTACGGGGGTCGAGCGTGGTGAGCGACATGAGTCAGTCAGGCCTTTCCAGGGGTGGTGGTGCGTCGGGTGGTGAGCCGGCCGAGGGAGCGGTCGGGCAGGGTCGTCGCCAGCAACAGCACGGAGCCGGCGAGCATGAACAGGGCCAGGCCGTGCAGCCCGGCCGTGTCGGCGCGGTGCGGGTAGAACGCCGCGGTAGCGGCGGACGAGCCCAGCGCGCCGAGGTATGTGAAGGTCCGCAGCAGCCCGGCCGCGGAGGCGATCCGCTCCGGATCGGCCTGCCGGTACAGGGCGTTCTGCGCGGCCAGGCCGATGAGTCCCTGCGGGATGCCGAGTACGACGCCGACCGCGAGCAGCAGCCACAGCGGACTGCCGGACCGCACCAGGAGCAGCAGGGCGCAGCCCGCGATCTGCAGCGCGGAGCCGATGAGCAGCTTGGCGCGCACCGCCTCCCGGCGTCCGGTGAGTGTGGACACGGTCAGCGCGGCCACCGACAGCGGCAGCAGCACGAGCCCCGCACCGGAGGCGCTGAGTCCGCGGCCCTGCTCCAGCCACTGGGTGTAGCCGTACATGAAGGCGTAGGAGGTGGTGTAGGCGAGCAGCTGGCGCAGATAGGTGGTCAGCAGCGGGCCGTTGCCGCCGAGGACGCGCAGGTCGATGAAGGGGTCCGGCACCCTCAGCTCGCGCACCGCGAAACCGGCGGCGGCGACGGCCGACAGCACCGGCAGATACCAGCGGCCTGTGCGCGGGTCCATCAGGAACAGCATCAGCGCCACCAGCAGCAGCGCGAACAGGACCATGCCGGTCAGGTCGACGCCGCGCCGCCGGGTCGCTGACCGCGGCAGCCGCAGGGCGCCGAGCACCAGGCAGGCCGCCGAGAGCGGCACGTTGACGGTGAACACGGCACGCCAGCTGCCCAGGCCGATCAGCAGTCCGCCGAGCGCGGGCCCGACGACGGCCACCGTCTGGTTGGCGACGGCGAGCGCCGTCAGTACCCCGGCGGGGCTGTCCTGACCGGTGCGTTCGGCCTCGCTGCGGGTCAGCCGCATGGCCGCCGGGTACGCCGCCGAGGTCCCTAAGCCCAGCAGGACGCGGGCCGCGATCAGCGCGCCCAGTGCGGGGGCGAGCGCGCCGAGCAGGCCGGCGATGCCGACCAGGGCCGTACCGGCGAGATAGAGCCTGCGGGGGCCGTACATGTCCACCAGGCGGCCGATGACGGGCTGCCCGACGGCCGTGGCCAGATAGAGCGCCGAGACCAGCCACGCGGTCTCGGCGGGCGGGGCTCCGAAGGCGACGCCGATCGGCACCAGGGCCACGGCGATCATCGAGGAGTTGACCGGGTTGAGGACCGAGCCGACGAGCATCGGCGGTATCAGCCGGCGGTCGAATCCGGCGGGGGAGGGGCGGGCGGCTCTCCCGGTGCGTGCGGTGAGTCTCACCGTCACTGCTGCGACAGCCGTTCCATCAGCTCCAGCGCCGCGAGGACGGTCTGCCGCTCCTCCTCGGTGTAGCGGTCCTGGAAGGCGCGGGCCAGCCACTCCTCGCGGACCTGCCGGTTGCCTTCTATGCGGGCCCGTCCGGCGTCGGTCAGCGTGACCAGCTGGCGGCGGCCGTCGTCCGGGTCGGGGGCGCGTCGGATCAGTCCGTGCTGGTCCAGGGCGGCCAGCGTGGTGGCCATCGACTGCGGGCGTACGCCCTCGGCGGCGGCCAGGGCGCTCGCCGTGGCGGCGCCGTGCTTGCCGACCAGGGTGAGCGCCGACTCCTGCGACGGGCTGAGGTCGGTGTTCTGCGCGACCTCGCGGATACGGCGCCGCAGCCGGCTGAACACCACGCGCAGATCGCGCGCGGCGCGGGCGGCGGAGTCGGAGATGTCGGCCATGCGTCCCACGCTAGGACCGACAGCCGAAACTGTCCAGTCCAGGCTGTTTAAATTACTTGTTCAGTTCTCCTGTTCAGTTCTCCTGTTCAGTTTTGCCTGGTGAACTGGCGGGTACCCGCCCGTCCTCGGACCGCTCGCAGTGACCGCGTGGGCAAGGGAGGCGACCATGCCGTCCACCGTCGTCATCACCGGTGCCAGCGCCGGGATCGGCCGCGCCACCGCCCGGCTGTACGGTCGGCGCGGCGCGAACGTCGTCCTGGTCGCCCGTGGCGAGGGCGGCCTCGGGGAGGCGGCCGACGAGGTCGCGGCCCTCGGCGGACGGCCCCTCGTCCAGCCCGCCGACGTCGCCGACCCGGCCCAGGTGGAGGCCGTCGCCGAGGCCGCGGAGAACGAGTTCGGACCGGTCGACGTATGGATCAACTGCGCCTTCGCGACCGTGTTCGCGCCGTTCGACGAGATAACCCCCGGCGAGTTCCGGCGCATCACGGACGTCACCTACCTCGGCTTCGTCAATGGCACCCGCTCGGCCCTGACCCGCATGCTGCCCCGCGACCGGGGCACGATCGTGCAGGTCGGCTCGGCACTCGGGGAAAGGTCCATCCCGCTGCAGTCGGCGTACTGCGGCGCCAAGCACGCCGTCAACGGCTTCACCTCCGCCCTGCGCACGGAACTGCTGCACCGCGGCAGCCACGTCCACGTCACCATCGCCCAGCTGCCCGCCGTCAACACCCCCCAGTTCGCCTGGGTCCGCTCCCGGCTGCCCCGGCACCCCATGCCGGTGCCGCCGATCTACCAGCCGGAGGTCGCCGCCCGCGGCGTGCTGTACGCGGCCGACCACCCCCGTCGCAAGCAGTACTACGTCGGCGCCACGACCGCGGCCACCCTCTGGGCCAACCGGCTCGCCCCGGCCCTGCTGGACCGCTACCTCGCCCGCACCGGCTACGAAGCCCAGCAGACCGACCGCATCCCGCCCACCGGCCTCGACAACCTCTTCGCACCCGTGGACCGGGACCCCGCCGAGGACCGCGGCGCCCACGGCGACTTCGACGACAGCGCCCACGCCCGCTCCTGGCAGGAGACCCTGCTCCGGCACCCCGCCGCCACCGCCGTCGGCACCGGCGCTGCCCTGCTGGGCGCCGTACGCGGAATCCGCCGGCTCACCGCCCGGCCCGCCTAGGCTGAGCGCGTGCGCCTCCTCCTGATGTCGGACACCCATCTGCCGAAACGGGCCAAGCGGCTCCCGGACGCGCTGCTGGCCGAACTTCCGCACGCCGACGTCGTGTTCCATGCCGGCGACTGGGTCGACACTGCCACCCTGGATCTGCTGGAGAGCCACAGCCGCCGGCTCATCGGGGTCTACGGCAACAACGACGGCCCCGAGCTGCGCGCCCGGCTCCCCGAGGTGGCGTACGCCGAGCTGGGCGGTCTGCGCTTCGGCGTCGTGCACGAGACCGGCTCCGCCCAGGGCCGCGAGGCCCGCTGTGCCGCCCGCTTCCCCGACCTCGACGTGCTGGTCTTCGGCCACAGCCACATCCCGTGGGACTCCACCGCCCCGACCGGCCTGCGCCTGCTCAACCCCGGCTCCCCGACCGACCGCCGCCGCCAGCCCCACCGCACCTACCTGACGGCCGCCGTCGCCGACGGGGCACTGACCGAGGTGACCCTGCACCGCCTGCCCGAGCGCTAGCGGGCCCGCTTCCCGCGGGGATCCCAGCCGGTGGCTCTCGGCTCGGCGTGCCCTCTCCGCCTGCGTCGTAGCAGCCGTGCGGTCACCGCCACCAGTATCGCGATCGCTGCCGCCACCGCCGCCGCGCGCTCGGCCAGCGGCGGCCCCGCGGCGCGCAGCAGGTCGAGCGGCTGGGGCTCCTCGTCGGCAGGGGCGGCCGGTTCCTCCGTAGCAGGCTGAGGACGCGTGGCCAGCCGCTGCGCCAGGCAGTTCGCGAACTGGCCCACCAGGCGGTCGCCGACCTCCGCCAGCACCCCGCGCCCGAACTGTGCCGGGCGGCCGGTCACCGCCAGGTCGGTCCGGACGGACACCGCCGTGCCGCCGCCGTCGCGTTCGGTCAGCGTGCCGGTGACCGTCGCCCTGGCCGTGCCCTGCCCGCGGGTCTCCCGGCCGCTCGCCACGAGGACCATCCGGTGCGCCGCGGCGTCCTGCTCCGCGAAGAACGCCGTGCCCCGGTAGGTCACCGTGACCGGGCCGACCTTCACCTTCACCGAGCCGGTCACGGTCTCGCCGTCGTAGTCCTCCACCACCGCGCCCGGCAGACAGGGCGCGACCCGTTCGATGTCGAGGAGTGCGTGCCAGGCGTCGTCGACCGGGACCGGGACGGTGAACTCGTGGTGCAGCTCCATGACATGCTCCCTTCGGAGGCGTCAGACGGCGGTCGGGTGGATGGCTCCGACGGTGGTGGTCAGGGGCGCGCCGCTGCCGCCCCAGCGCAGGGCGACGATCTCGGCGGCGACGGAGACGGCGACCTCCTCGGGCGTACGGGCCCCGAGGTCGAGGCCGAGCGGTGAGCGCAGCCGGGACAGCTCGGCCCCGGTCAGACCGGCTTCGGTGAGCCGTTCGCGCCGCTCCTCATGGGTGAGCCGGCTGCCCATCGCCCCGACGTAGGCGGCCGGGCGGCGCAGGGCCTCCTGCAGCAGCGGCACGTCGAACTTCGGGTCGTGGGTCAGGACGCAGATCACCGTGCGGTCGTCGGTCTCGGTACCGGCCAGATAGCGGTGCGGCCAGTCGACCACGACCTCGGCGCCCGCCGGGAAGCGCTTGGGCGTGGCGAAGACCGGGCGGGCGTCGCACACGGTGACCCGGTAGCCGAGGAAGTCGCCGATCCGGGCCACCGCCGCCGCGTAGTCGATCGCCCCGAAGACCAGCATGCGCGGCGGCGGCGCGAACGACTGCAGGAACACCGTGACGGCGTCCTCGCGGCGCTCGCCGTGCGGCCCGTAGTGTCTGAGCACCGAGGCGCCGAGGGCGAGTTCGCCGCGCGCGTCGGCGGTGACGGCGACATCGAGGCCGCTTGCGCCCAGCGTGCCCGCCGCCCGGTTCGGCCAGACGGCGAGCGTGGCACCGCGCGGTGCGGGCCCGTCCACCACCGTGGCCACGGTCACCGGCTCGCCCTCGGCGACCGACGCGGCGACCGCGCCGAACGCCGGATCCGACGCCGGGGTCACCGGCCGTACCAGCAGGGTGATCTCCCCGCCGCAGGTCAGCCCGACCGCGAACGCGTCCTCGTCGCTGTAGCCGAAGGTCGCAAGGCGCGCCTCGCCGTTCGCCGTGACCTCCAGAGCGAGTTCGAACACCGCTCCCTCCACACAGCCCCCGGACACACTGCCCACGACCTCGTCGTCCGGGCCCACCGCCATCGCGGCACCGGGCCCGCGCGGTGCGCTGCGGCTGACCGCGACGACCGTGGCCAGCCCGAACGGGATCCCGGCCGCGTGCCAGCGGGCCAGCGCCGGCAGAATCTCACGCACGATCCGCTCCTCTCACCCGATCCGCATCGGTCACCCGGTCGGCATCGGTCACCCGGTCCGCATCAGTGACTCGGTCCGCGGCCGTCGCCCGGTCCGCACCGCGTACCACCGCCGCCAGCCGCTCCAGCGCCGCCAGGCTGTGCCCCGCGACGAAGGCGTCCACGCTGGGCAGCGCCGCCGCCATCCCGGCGGCCAGCGGCGCGTAACCCGGGCGCGCCTTGCGGGGGTTCGCCCAGACCACCTGGTGCGCCAGGGCGTGCAGCCGGCGCATCTGCTGTCCGAGCAGCTCCGGATCGCCGCGCTCCCAGCCGTCGGAGAGCAGGACGACGATCGCCCCGCGAGCCATCCCGCGCTGCCCCCAGCGGTTCAGGAACTCCCGCACCAGCTCGCCGAGCCGGGTGCCGCCGCGCCAGTCGGGCACGGCCGCCGCGACGGCCGCCATCGCCAGATCGGGGTCGCGGTGCGAGAGTTCGCGGGTCACCCGGGTCAGCCGGGTGCCGATGGTGAACACCTCCGTGCGGCCCGCGCGCACCGCCGCGTGCGCGAACCGCAGCAGCGCGTCGGCGTACGGCGCCATCGAGCCGCTCACATCGACGAGCAGCACCACCCGGCGGGGCCGCTCCACCCGCGCGTGCCGGCGCAGCCGGGCCGGTTCCCCGCCCCGGCGCAGCAACTCCCGCACGGTGCGCCGCGGATCGACCTCGCCGCGCCGGGCGGGCCTGCGCCGCGCCGAACGGCGCGCCTGGCCGCGCAGGGCGAACGCGGCGAGCAGACGGCGCAGTTGGTCCCGTTCGGCGCTGTCCAGCGCGGCGAAGTCGCGGTGCCGCAGCACCTCGGCCGGGCTGGCCTGCGCGGCCACCGGAGGTCCGGGCGGTTCGCCCTCGCCCGGCGCGCCCGCACCCACGGGCGCCGCCCGCGCGACGAGCCGGAGCCGGGGCGGGGGAGCGGGCGGCGCCAGGCGAGCGGTTCGCCCGGCAAAGGACCCGAAGTACGCGGCGAACACCCGCTCGTACCGCTCCAGATCGTCGTGCCCGCCGCACAGCGTCGCCCGCCCCGCCTCGTACACGTCCGCGCGCACCCCCGGACGCAGGGCGGCCACGGCGCGCAGGAACGCGTGCAGCCGCTCGGTGCTCGCGTCGACGCCCGCCGCCCGCAGGGCGCGCACGAACCCGAGCAGCACGGCATCCGCCCCGAGCCGTCCGGCCTCCGCCCCGGGCAGCTCGTCAGGCCGTACGGCATCCGGTCCCGGCGGAGGGCCCGCCCCGCCCGCGGCCGTGCCCACCGCGCTCACCCGCCCCGCGCCGCGAGGACCGCCGCGAGATCGAGCCCCCGCGCCCGGTCCGTGTCCTCCCGGTACTTCAGCACCGAGCCCAGCGTCGCCACCGCCAGCTCGGCGTCCACCTCGCTCGCCCCCAGCGCGTCCAGGGCCTCGGCCCAGTCGAGGGTCTCGGCGACACCGGGCGGTTTGAGCAGGTCGGCGCCGCGCAGCTCCTGCACCAGCGCGGTCACCTGCTCCGCCAGCCGCGCCGACACCCCGGGCAACCGGCGCCGCACGATGGCCAGTTCACGGGCGAAGGAGGGATGGTCGAACCAGTGGTAGAGACACCGCCGCTTCAGCGCGTCGTGCACCTCCCGGGTCCGGTTCGAGGTCAGGACGACGACCGGCGGGTCCTCCGCGCGCAGCGTGCCCAGCTCCGGGATCGTGACGGAGTACTCGGACAGCAGCTCCAGCAGGAACGCCTCGAACTCGTCGTCGGCCCGGTCGATCTCGTCGACCAGCAGCACCGCCGGCTGGGTCTGCAGGGCGCGCAGCAGCGGCCGGGCGATCAGGAAGCGCCGGTCGTACAGCTCGCTCTCCAGGCGGTCCGCGTCCGTGACCCCGGCCGCCTCGGCTGCCCGCAGGTGCAGCAGCTGGCGCGGGAAGTCCCAGTCGTACAGGGCCTGCGAGGCGTCGATGCCCTCGTGGCACTGCAGCCGGATCAGCGGAGCGCCGAACGCGTCGGCCAGGGCGGCGGCGAGCGCGGTCTTGCCCACGCCCGCGTCGCCCTCGCAGAACAGCGGCCGGTGCAGCCTCAGGGCCAGGAAACAGGTGACGGCCAGCCCTTCGTCGACGAGGTATCCCGTCTCCTCGAGGCGGGCCCGCACCTGCTCCGGGTCGTCCATGGTGATGATCGGTGCTCACCCCATTCCGCCGGCGTTCAGCACCGCCCGCCTGGTCAGGACGCGTGCGAGGTGCTCTCGGTACTCGGGCGAGGCGGACACGTCCTGGGCCGGCCGGGTGCCCTCGGCCGCCGCCTCTGCGGCCCGGGCCACGGCCGCGGGGCCGTCCGCACCGGACAGCGCCTCCTCGGTCCGGGTGGCGCGCAGCGGGGTGGAGCCCATGTTGGCCAGCCCGATGCGCGCCTTGGCGATGTGCCCGTCGTCGCGCCGGACCAGGGCCGCGACGCCGACGATCGCCCAGGCCTGGGCGGCCCGGTGGAACTTCTCGTAGTGGAAGCCCCAGCCGCCGGTCTTCGGCACCCGTACCTCCACGAGGAGTTCGTCGGGCGCGAGCGCCGACTGGAGGTAGTCCAGGAAGAACTCCCGGGCCGGGATCGTGCGCCGGCCGTCCGGCCCGGCGGCGACGAGTTCGGCGTCCAGGGCCAGCGCCACCGCGGGCAGGTCGCCGGCCGGATCGGCGTGTGCCAGCGAACCGCCGAGGGTGCCCCGGTGCCGTACGGCGGGGTCGGCGACCGTGGCCGTCGCCGCCGCCAGCAGACCGGCGTGCCGGCGCACCAACGGGTCGCGGATCACGTCGTGGTGTGTGGTCAGGGCGCCTATGACGAGGGTGTCGCCGTCCTCGCGCACCCCGCGCAGCTCCGGGATCCGGCCGACGTCCACGACCAGTTCCGGGAAGGCCAGCCGCAGCCGCAGCAGCGGCAGCAGGCTCTGCCCGCCGGCCAGCACCTTCGCCTCCTCGCCCGCGTCGGCGAGGGTGTGCACCGCCTCGTCGACGCTGGTGGGGCGGGCGTAGTCGAATGCCGGGGGAATCATGCCGACGCCTCCTTCACCGCGCGCCACACACGCTCGGGTGTGCAGGGCATCCGCACGTCGTGCACGCCGAGCGGCCGGAGCGCGTCCACGACGGCGTTGACCACGGCGGGTGTCGACGCGATCGTCCCCGCCTCGCCCACGCCCTTGACGCCCAGCGCGTTCGAGGCCGCCGGTGTCTCCGTCCGGTCGGTCACGAAGTCGGGCAGATCGGCCGCCGACGGCACGAGATAGTCGGCCATGGTGCCGGAGACGAGGTTGCCCTCGTCGTCGTACACGGCCTCCTCGTACAGCGCCTGCGCGATGCCCTGCGCGAGTCCACCGTGCACCTGCCCCTCGACGATCATCGGGTTCACGGCCCGGCCGACGTCGTCGACGCAGACGTACGACCTGATGCGCGTGTGCCCGGTCTCGGTGTCGACCTCGACCGCGCACAGATGGGTGCCGTGCGGGTAGGAGAAGTTCTCCGGGTCCACGACGTGCTCGGCGTTGATCGTGGGTTCGACGCCGTCGGGCAGGTCGTGGTTGGTGAACGTCTCGAAGGCGATCTCCTGGATGGTCCTGCGGGCTTCCGGGGAGCCCTTCACGGAGAACACGCCGGCGCTGAACTCCAGGTCCTGTTCGCTCGCCTCCAGCAGGTGCGCGGCGACCTTCCGTGCCTTCTCCACGACCGTGCGCGCGGCCCGGTGCACGGCCTCGCCGCCGACGGCCAGCGACCGCGAGCCGTAGGTGTCCATGCCCTGCGGGGCGGCCCGGGTGTCGCCGTGCACCACCTCGACGTCCTCGAAGGGCACACCGAGCGTGTCGGCGGCGATCTGGCTCCAGCAGGTCTCGTGGCCCTGCCCGTGCGGGCTGGTGCCGGTGACGACCTCGACTTTGCCGGTGGGCAGCATGCGGATGCTCGCCGCCTCCCAGCCGCCGGCCGCGTACCTGAGGTCGCGCAGCACCCGGCTCGGCGCGAGCCCGCACATCTCGGTGTACGTCGACACGCCGATGCCGAGCCGTACCGGGTCGCCGCGCTCGTTGCGCTCCCGCTGCTCGGCGCGCAGGTCGTCGTAGCCGAACAGCGCGAGTGCCTTGCCGGTGGCCGCCTCGTAGTCGCCGCTGTCGTAGGTCAGTCCGGCGATCGTGGTGTACGGGAACTCCTCGTGCCGGATCCAGTTGCGGCGCCTCAACTCGACCGGGTCCAAGCCGAGTTCGGTCGCCAGCTCGTCCATGATCCGCTCGATGGCGAAGGTCGCCTCGGGGCGTCCGGCGCCGCGGTAGGCGTCGGTGGGCGTGCGGGTGGTGAAGACGCCGATGCAGGTGAACTCGTAGGAGTCCATCTTGTAGATCGCCGGGTACATGAAGGCGCCGAGGATCGGGATGCCCGGGGTGACGAGCATCAGGTAGGCGCCCATGTCGGCGGTGAGGCCGACCTTGAGGCCGAGCAGCCTGCCCTCGCGGGTGGCGGCGACCTCGACGTCCTGGATCATGCCGCGGCCGTGGTGGGTGGCGAGATAGCCCTCGGAGCGGGACTCGGTCCACTTCACCGGCCGGCCGAGCCGGCGCGCGATGGCCAGCGCGAGCACCTCCTCGCCGTACACCTGCAGCTTGGAGCCGAAGCCGCCGCCCACGTCCGGGGCGATCACCCGCAGCTTGTGCTCGGGGATCCCGGTGACCGTGGCCAGCATGATGCGCAGGATGTGCGGGATCTGGGTCGCCGAGTAGACCGTGTACTCGCCGGAGGCGGCGAGCGGGGTGACGACGACCGCGCGCGGCTCCATCGCGTTGGGGATCAGCCGCTGCTGGTGGTAGCGGCGCTTGAGCGTGACATCGGCGCGTTCCCGTACCGCCGCGAAGCTCTCGCCGGTGGCCAGCGGCCAGGTGTAGCAGCGGTTGGTGCCCTTGTCGGCGTGGACCAGCGGGGCGTCCTCGGCCAGCGCGGCCTCCAGGTCGAGGACCGGGGGCAGCGGGTCGTAGTCGACCTCGATCGCCTCCAGGGCGTCGGCGGCCGCGTACCGGTCCCGGGCGACCACGACCGCCACCGGGTCGCCCGCGTAGCGGACCTCGTCGACGGCGATCGGCGGATGGCCGGGCAGCACGATGTCCTCGGTCACCGGCCAGGCGCAGGGCAGCGAACCCAGCCCCTCGGCGAGGTCGGCGCCGCTGAACGCCGCGATGACACCGGGGCGTTCGAGGGCGGGGGAGACGTCGACGCGGGTGATGCGAGCGTGGGCCAGCGGGCTGCGCAGGATGGCCAGGTGCATGAGTCCGGCCACCTGGATGTTGTCGGTCCAGTTCGTCTGGCCGGTGATCAGCCGGGCGTCCTCCTTGCGCAGCCGGCTCCGCCCGACCTCGCGTTCGACGGCCTGGTCGGTCATGCCGAGACCTCCTCGCCGACCGGGGGGCCGGGTGCGGAGGCGGCCTCGGGAGCCTGGTGCCCGGCGGCCGCGAGCACCGCGCGGACGATGTTCTGGTAGCCGGTGCAGCGGCAGAGGTTGCCCTCCAGGGCCTGCCGGACCTCGTCCGGGCCCGGGTGCGGGTTCTCGCGGAGCAGGTCCCGCGCCGCCATGATCATGCCCGGCGTGCAGTAGCCGCACTGCAGTCCGTGCTGCTCGTGGAACGCGTGCTGCAGCGCCGTCCACTCGCCGTCCCGCGCGAGCCCCTGGATCGTCGTCACCTCGCACCCGTCCGCCTGGACGGCGAGCACCGAACAGCTCTTCACGCTCGCCCCGTCCAGGTCGACCGTGCACGTCCCGCAGTTGGAGGTGTCGCAGCCGATCGGGGTGCCGGTGAGGCCGAGGCGGTCGCGGAGGTAGTGGGCCAGGAGGAGACGGGGTTCCACGTCGTCCTCGTACGTGGTGCCGTCCACGTTCACCGAGATGCGGGTCATGTGCCCTCCAGACCGTGCGGGAGAGGGAGATCGGCCACCTGAAGTGATGAAATCAGCCATATGGCGTGATGTACGTCACCCTACGACCGCGCTCTGGCCGCGGCGAGCGCGAGCGCTGTGGCGGGCTTTTGTTGAGCGTTAATCCATTGCGGCTCGTCGTCGCCGTCTGCTGCACTGCGCGGTACCCGTCGTCACACAGAGAGGGCCAGCGATGCGAGCTGCGTGCATGTCCACCCAGGAAGGAATCCACCCCGTGCCGAAGGACATCACGCTCAGTGCATCTGCTCAACCTCGGAATTCTCGCCCATGTCGACGCCGGTAAGACCAGCCTGACCGAACGGCTCCTGCACACCGCCGGAGTGATCGACGAGATCGGCAGCGTCGACGCCGGCAACACCACCACCGACACTCTGGCGCTGGAGCGGCGGCGCGGCATCACCATCAAGTCCGCCGTCGTGTCGTTCCCGCTCGACGGCGTCACCGTCAACCTCATCGACACCCCCGGCCACCCGGACTTCATCGCCGAGGTCGAGCGGGTGCTCGGCGTGCTCGACGGCGCCGTGCTGGTCGTGTCGGCCGTCGAGGGCGTCCAGGCTCAGACGCGCGTGCTGATGCGCACCCTGCGCCGGCTGGGCATCCCCACCCTGATCTTCGTCAACAAGATCGACCGGCGCGGCGCGAACGGCTCCGCCGTGCTGGAGCAGATGACCCGCCGGCTGGCCGTGCCGCTCGTCCCGATGGGCGGGCCTGCCGCGCCCGGCACCCGCGCCGCCCGCTTCGCGCCCGGCCTCACCCCGGCCGCCGCGGAGGTGCTCGCCGACCACGACGACGAGCTGCTCGCCGCCTGCCTCGACGGCCGCGTCGACAGCGGCCGGCTGCACACCGCGCTGGCAGCCCAGACCCGGCGTGCGCTGGTCCATCCGGTCTACTACGGCTCGGCCCTCACCGGAGCGGGCGTGCCCGACCTGATCGCCGGCATCGAGCGCCTGCTGCCCACCGCCGACGGCGACCCCTCCGGCCCGCTGTCGGCCACGGTCTTCAAGGTCGAACGCGGCCCGGCCGGGGAGAAGGTGGCCTACGCCCGAATCTTCTCCGGCACCCTGCACATCCGCGCCCGTGTCCCGTTCGGGACCGGCACCGACACCGACGGCCACAGGGAAGGGCGGGAGTCGGAGGCACGGGAAATGGGCCGGGTCGCGGACGGTCGGGGTCGGGCTGTCGACGACCCGGTGGGGGGTCCCGTCGCCCGCAAGGGTGGTGCGGGAGTGTCCGCTGCCGGTGGCCGTGGGAGCGGGGAGGTTCTCGATGGGCGTCCGGAGGGCTCCGGCGGTGGCGGCTTGCCGGAGGGTGGGGGCGTAAGGCGTCGTCGGGAGAGGCCTGCAAGTGGTGTCCCGGCAGAAGGCCGGGGTGCGCGGGGGTGGTCGGAAGGGCGGGTCACCGGGCTCCGTGTCTTCGAGCGGGGCAGTGACATGCGGCAGGACAGCGCCGGTGCCGGGCGGATCGTGAAGGTGTGGGGGCTCGGTGGGATCCGGATCGGGGATGCGCTCGGCCGGCCCGGGGCGGCGTACGAGCATCACTTCGCGCCCCCCACCCTGGAGACCGTCGTGGTCCCCGGCCCCGGTACGGACCGGCGCTCCCTGCACCTCGCGCTCACCCAGCTCGCCGAGCAGGACCCGCTGATCGGCGTCCGGCACGACGAGCTGCGCGGGGAGACCTCGGTGTCCCTCTACGGCGAGGTCCAGAAGGAGGTCGTCCAGGCGACCCTCGCCGAGGAGTACGGCCTGGATGTCGCCTTCCGCGAGACGACGACCCTGTGCATCGAGCGGCCGGTCGGCAGCGGGCACGCGGTGGAGTTCAACAAGAAGGACGCCAACCCCTTCCTCGCCACGGTCGGCCTGCGCGTCGACCTCGCACCGCCCGGCTCCGGCGTCGCGTTCCGGCTGGAGGTGGAGCTGGGCTCGATGCCGTACGCCTTCTTCAAGGCCGTCGAGGACACCGTCCGTGAGACGCTCGGCCAGGGACTGCACGGCTGGCAGGTTCCCGACTGCACGGTCACCATGACCCACTCCGGCTACTCGCCCCGGCAGAGCCACGCCCACCAGGGCTTCGACAAGAGCATGTCGAGCACCGGTCACGACTTCCGGGGCCTGACCCCGCTGGTCCTGGCCGAGGCGCTGCGCCGGGCGGGCACCCTGGTGCACGAGCCCCTGCAGCGCTTCCGCCTCAAGGTCCCGGCGGACACGCTCGGCGCGCTGCTGCCGGTGCTCGCCCGGCTGGGCGGCGTACCGCAGACCACCGGCGCACTCGGCGCGGCCTGTGTGCTCCAGGGCACGGTGCCGGCCGCCCGGGTGCACGAGCTGGAGCAGCGGCTGCCCGGGCTCACCCGGGGTGAGGGGGAGCTGGAGACCGCCTTCGAGCGCTACGCGCCGGTCACCCGGGGCACCGTCCCCGAGCGGCCGCGCACCGACCACAATCCGCTGAACCGGAAGGAATACCTGCTGAACGTGGCGGGCAGGGCGGGGGACCGCACCGACTGAACTGACGATAAGTTAACTTACTTGTGAGTCAGGTGTATTGACGCTGTCCGGAGCGCGTCGGATTGTGGTGGACATGCCGAATTTCCGGGTGCGTGTGCTGGTTGTCCTGGTCGTCCTCAGTGGATTCCTGGCGGTGGCGGGCTTCCCGCCCGCCACTGCCGCCACCCTCGCCCAGCCTTCCGACTCCCTCTGGTTCGACGGCGCCCCGCTCACCGTGCAGGGCGGCCGCTTCACCGACGGACAGGGGCGCGAGATCGTCCTGCGCGGCTACAACGTCTCCGGCGAGACCAAGCTGGAGGAGAACGGCGGGCTGCCCTTCGCCTCGGTGGCCGACGCCGAGAAGTCGGCGACCGCGCTACGCGCCCTCGGCGGCGGCAACACGGTCCGCCTCCTGCTCTCCTGGGCGCACGCCGAACCCGTGCGCGGCCAGGTCGACACCGGATATCTGGCCGCCGTCACCGCGCAGATGCGCGCCTTCCTCGACGCGGGCATCCGTGTCTTCCCCGACTTCCACCAGGACCTGTACTCCCGCTACCTGTTCAACACCGGCAGCTGGTACACGGGTGACGGTGCCCCCAAGTGGGCGGCCGATGCCGGGAGTTACCCGGCGGAGTCCTGCGGCGTCTGCCTCTTCTGGGGCCAGAACATCACCCAGAACGCGGCCGTGCGGCAGGCCCAGTACGACCTCTGGCACAACGCCCACGGCCTCCAGGACGCCTTCCTCGCCACCGCTCGGACGACCATGGCCTACCTCCAGCAGCACCTGAGCGGGCCCGAGTTCGCGGGCATCGCCGGCTTCGACCCGTACAACGAGCCCTATGCGGGCAGTTACGACTCCGGGCAGACCTCCCGCACCTGGGAGAAGGATCTGCTGTGGCCGTTCTACGAGAGGTTCCGCGCCCGCATGGACGCCGCCGGCTGGCAGGACAAGCCCGCTTTCGTGGAGCCCAACCTCTTCTGGAACGCCAACATCTCCACCCAGAGGCAGGAGGGCGGCCTGCTGGACGCGGGAAACCTGGGCCCGGACTACGTCTTCGACACCCACTTCTACGACCAGAAGGCCATCTCCGGCATCCTGATGTGGGGCAAGGCCGCCGACGGCCAGTACGCCGCCGACTTCGCGACCGTCCGCGACCGCGCCTCGGCCGCCGGCACCGCGGCCGTGGTGAGCGAGTTCGGCCACCCGCTCTCCGGCACGGTCTCCGACAAGGCGCCGACCGTGGACAAGGCCATGTACCAGGCCCTCGACTCCCGCCTCGCGGGCGCGAGTTGGTGGTCGAACCCGTCCGCCTCGGGCCCGGTCCTGTCCGGCACCCAGTGGCAGTGGGACCTCTACAGCGGCCGGCATCACGAGCTGATGAACGGCAACCCCGGCAAGGTGCTCACCTCCGGCGACGCCTGGAACGACGAGGACCTCTCCGCCGTACGCCTGGACGACTCCGGCAACGTCACCCTGCGCCAGGACGCCCGGCTGCTCGACCGCCTCTACCCGAGCGCCACGGCCGGTACGGCCCTAGCCTTCACCTACGAGGACCGCTCCCGCGACGGCTCCACGACCCTCACCTGGAACCCGGTGCCCGGTTCCCTGCCGAACGTGGCACGGCTGGTGGGCTCCGGCCAGTACGGGCTGCTCGTGTGGCGCTCCGGCGACGGCACCGCACCCACCGAACTGCACCTGCCGGCGTCCTTCCCCGCCGCCTCGACCACCGTCGTCTCCGACCTGGGCGCGCTCGGCGCCCCGCCCGCCTACACCGGCGCCGCCCCCCCGGTCGCCGTGGCCCCGGAGCCGGGCGGCACCGGCAGCCGCCGGCTGCTGCTCACCGACACCGACTCCGGAGCCCTGCACTACGCGCTGGTGACCAACGGGGCCACGGCCCCCTCGGCGGGCCTGCTGACCGCGGCCCGGTCTGAGCTGGGCGCGTGGGCGGCGGCGCACTTCTGAGCCTTCCGGGACTCTGGGCCTTCCGGGACTCTGAGACTTCCGAGACTGGGACTTCCCTGACTCCGGGACTTTCGTGCACAAGCCGTACGGCCCCCGGGAGGAGTGGGGTCGCCCCGGAGGCCGTACGGCGCTCAACTCCCCTTCGGGCCCGTCCAGTCGGCCTGGACATGCCCCAGCCGGACGCGCTGCGGATGGTCGCCGACCGGCACGGACAGCACCTTCTGCCCGGTGGCGAAGTCGATGGCCGTGATCTGGTCGGCGCCCGCCTCGGAGATGATGCAGTCCTTGCCGTCGCCGCTCACGGTCGCCCAGTAGGGCGTCGACGCGGTGATCAGCGGGCCGACGTCGAAGGAGGCCCGGTCGACCACGGTCGCGTAGTTGTCCATCGTCCCGGCGACACACAGCTTGGTGCCCTCGGGGTTCATCGAGATGCCGTGGTGGCGCGAGTCCAGCAGCCAGGTGGTGCGGTCCGGGTTGGTCGCCGGGTTCTCCGGTAGTGTCCTCACCCGGGTGATCTTGTCCGTGGCCACGTCGTACTCCAGGAAGCCGTTGAAGAACGACACCTGGAAGTACAGCTTGGACCAGTCGGGCGTGAAGGCGGCGGGCCGGACCGCGTCGGAGAAGTCCTTCAGCCCGATCGCGTCCAGCCGCTGCCGCATGTCGATGGTCCTGACCTGCTTGAACGTGGTCGCGTCGACGATGGTGATGTGGCGGTCGCCCTTGGTCCAGTCCCAGCCCGGGGCGTCGAGGGAGGTGGTCACCTCGCCGATGGACATGTTCCAGATGTACTTGCCGCCGTTCGTGAAGAAGTTCTCGTGCGGCTTGTCGCCGGTGTCGAACTCGCCCAGTTCCTTACCGGTGCTGATGTCCAGCACCTGCACCTTGTTCGCCGTCGAGGCCGAGACCGCGACACGGGTGCCATCCGGCGAGACCGCCATGTGGTCGGCCCGGTAACCGGCCACCGGGAAGCGCCAGTTGACCTTGTCGGTGGCCAGGTCGATGGAGACGACGTCGGCGAAGCTGGGCCGGGAGACGACCACGGACCGTCCGTCGGGCGTGGAGTACATGTCGTCCGCGTACTGGTCGTGTCCCTCGCCGACCTCGTTGCGGATGGAGGTGTAGTAGATCCACTTGATCGGGTCGGCGTTGATCTCGGCCAGCCGTTGCGCCTTGTCGGGGATGACGTCGATCCGGCCGACCTTCGCGAAGTCGCTGGAGGAGTTGATGACATCGGCGGTGCCGTCCCAGTTGTTGCCGACGAACAGCACCTCGCGCAGGCCGTCGGAGGCGCCGCTCGCGGCGGAGGCGGCGGTCGCAGGGCCGGCGGCGGTCAGGGCGAGGGCGGCGGCCACGGAGCAAAGGTGCCTGGTTCTGGAGGCAGGCATGACTGCTCTCTTTCCTCGGGGGAATCTGAACACGGGTGCATTCACAGTGAACTTACTGAAAAGTAAGGAGGGGGCGCCCTTCTCGACAAGATGTGTGCACGACAAGATTGGGTGATCGGTCGGCGGACGGAAGGGGAAACGTGACGGGCAGGCTCAAGGCGCCGACGGGCCGCTACCGCGGCAGATCCGCGAAGGAACGGCAGGCCGAGCGGCGCCGGCGCTTCCTGGACGCGGCCCTGGAACTCTTCGGTGGCACACCCGGCTACCGCGGCACGACCGTCGCCGCGCTGAGCCAGGCCGCCGGCCTGTCCACCCGTCAGTTCTACGAGGAGTTCCGCACCCTGGAGGACGTCCTCGCCGCACTGCACCTGGAGGTCAACGGCTGGGCGGAACAGGCGGTGCTGGACGCCCTGGCCACGGCGGACGGGCTGCCGCTGGCCGGGCGGGCCGGTGTGCTCTTCCGCGCCTACGCCGGTGACGTCACCTGCGACCCGCGCCGCACCCGGATCGCCTTCGTGGAGATCATCGGCGTCAGCCCCCGCCTGGAGGAACAGCGCCTGACCCGCCGGGCCCGCTGGATCGACCTGATCCGCGCCGAGGCGGACGCGGCCGTGGCACGCGGGGAGGCGGCGCCCCGGGACTACCGGCTCGCCGCGGCGGCCTTCGTCGGCAGCGTCAACGGCCTCCTGCACGACTGGAGCGCCGGCTGGGTGGACGCCACGCTGGACGAGGTGGTGGACGAGCTGGTGCGGCTGCTGCTGGGCATGCTCCGGCCGGAGGGCTGGCGGCCCCTGCCCGGCTGACCCGGTCCCCTGCCCCGCCCGTCGGCCCAGGTCAGGGAGGGGGCCATGGGGCTCGGCGCGCGCGATGGGCCAGGAGCTGGTCTGCTGGTGCGGGGGCGTCGTAGCCGTGCTCCGGGACGCGGGCCGCACCGGACGACACAGGAGAGAAGATGACTACCTACCGAGTCGCACAGGTGACGACCGCGGGCGGATCGTTCGAGCTGGCCGAACGGGACGTGCCCGAACCGGGGCCCGGCCAGGTGCGCATCGCCGTCGAGGCGTGCGGCATCTGCCACAGCGACGCGATGTTCGTCAACGCCGCCGTGCCGGGCGTGACGTTCCCCGAGGTCGCCGGGCACGAGATCGCCGGGAGCGTGGAGGCGCTCGGCGAGGGGGCGCAGGAGTGGGGCTGGCGGGTCGGCGACCGGGTGGCGGTGGGCTGGTTCGGCGGCAGCTGCGGCCACTGCAAGCCCTGCCGGCAGGGCGACTTCATCGTCTGCGCCAACCTGAAGGTCCCCGGCTGGGCCTACGACGGAGGCTTCGCGGAGAAGGCCGTCGCACCCGTCGACGCCCTGGCCAGGATCCCCGACGCGCTGGCGGCGAGCGACGCCGGGCCGATGGCCTGCGCCGGCGTGACCACGTACAACGGCCTGCGGCACAGCTCCGCCCGGCCCGGTGACCTGGTCGCGGTGCTGGGCCTCGGCGGCCTCGGCCACCTCGGGGTGCAGTACGCGGTGGCGATGGGCTTCGAGACCGCGGCGATCGCCCGCGGCGCCGAGAAGGCCGACTTCGCCAAGCAGCTCGGCGCCCACCACTACATCGACAGCACCTCCGGCACCCCGGTCGCCGAGGCCCTGCAGTCCCTCGGCGGCGCGAACGTCGTGCTGGCCACGGCCGGGAACTCCGAGGCCATCACGGCCACCGTGGACGGCATCGCTCCGCGCGGCGAGCTGGTGGTCATCGGCGCGGACCCCGAGCCGATGGGCATCAGCCCGCTCCAGCTGATCATGGGCGCCCGGGTCGTGCGCGGCCACCCCTCCGGCACCGCGCAGGACGTGCAGGACACCATGGAGTTCAGCGCCCTGCACGGCATCCGCCCGATGACCGAGACCGTCCCGCTGGACGACGTGGACGCGGCCTACGGGAAGATGCTCGCCGGCAGGGCCCGCTTCCGGATGGTGCTCACCACCGTCTGACCCCGGGCGCCCGCGGACCGGCCCTGGCTCAGCCGCCGAGCCGGTCCAGCGCCGCCAGTACCGGGGCGGCACCGTCCTCGTCGCGGATGCGGACGCCCAGCGCGCGTGCCCGATCCCGGTACACCGGCTCACGGGCGGCCCGTACCAGGGCCGAGGCCAGGGCGCCCACGCTCAGGCGGCGCAGCGGTACGACGTCCGGGGCGACCCCGAGCGCCATCAGCCGGGCGGACCAGAACCCGGCGTCGAACTGCACCGGCACCGGCACGGCGGGCACCCCGGCGCGCAGCCCCGCCGCCGTTGTCCCCGCCCCCGCGTGGTGGACCACGGCGGCCATCCGCGGGAAGAGCAGCGCGTGCGGCACCTCGTCGATGGTCAGCATGTCGTCCCCGGCGGCCGCAAGCCCGCTCCAGCCGCGCTGGATCACCCCGCGCAGCCCGGCCCGCCGCAGCGCCGAGACCACCTGGGCGCTGAGCCGCCCCGCGTCCGGCACGGTGGCGCTGCCCAGCCCGACGAAGACCGGCGCCGGCCCGGCGTCGAGGAACTCCCGCACGAAGTCGGGGAGTTGAGTGTGCGTGTCGTACGGCCACCAGTAGCCGCTCACCGTGAGACCGGTCCGCCAGTCCCGGGGCCGCGGCACCACCAGCGGGCTGAAGCCGTGGTGCACCGGCCAGAGCCGCCGCTCCCGGGCCCGCCGTGCGGCACCGGCCCGCATCGGGGGCAGTCCGAGCCGTCTGCGCACCCCGGGCAGGGCGCCGGCGAAGATGTGTTCCGTGGCGAGGCACACACCATGTCCGGCGACCCGGTTGGCCGCCGGCCCCCAGGAGCCGCCGCCGAGTACGGGAGGCGCGAACTCCCTTGTTCCGGCGATGGGCTGGAGATAGACGCCCATGCTCGGCACCCGCAGTCCCTCGGCGATGGTGTGGCCGAGCGGTGCCAGCGAGGCGGACAGCAGCAGCGCCTCGGCGCCCCGGGCGGCCGCGAGCAGGTCCTCGGTCATCCGCCCCACCACCCGGCGCGCCAGCTCGGCCAGGCGCAGCAGCTTCCCGGCGTCGCTGGCGCTGCGGTGCAGGCCCCGGCCGCGCGGCGACTCCAGCTCCGCCCGTGGATCGACCGGCAGGGCGTGGAACCGTATGCCGGATCCCGCCACCAGCGGCTCGAAGCGGGCGTGGGTGACCAGGGTGACCTCGTGCCCGGCCCGGGCGAGCCGATGGCCCAGTCCGGTGTAGGGGGCCACATCGCCCCGGGATCCCGCCGTCATGATGGCAACACGCACGACGGACAGTATGGCCGCATTCCGCCCCGCGTGACGTCAACACCCCGGCTGCGGCGGCGGGTTCACGTCTGTCGCAGCCGTTGACTTCACTCCCGGGCGGCTCTACGGTCGGCGCGCGACATGTTCGATTATCCGATCTGCGTTCGATATCTCGACCATAGTGTCGACCCTATGGATCAGCGTGGAGTCCGTCCCGCACGCGGAGGCGCCGATGTACCCCCCACCCCGTCCGCTCGCCGAGGCCCTCGTACGCCGCCGCAGACCCGCCGTCGTACGGGCACTCGTCCTGGCTCTCACCGCGGCCGCCGCCCTGCTCTTCGCCCAGCCGGGTCCGGCGCAGGCCGCGACAACCCGTCAGATCCCGGTGCCCACCGCGCCGATGGGCTGGGCCTCCTGGAACAGCTTCGCCGCGAAGATCGACTACAGCGTCATCAAACGGCAGGTCGACGCGTTCGTCGCGGCCGGCCTCCCCGACGCCGGATACAAGTACATCAACATCGACGAGGGCTGGTGGCAGGGCACCCGCGCCAGCGACGGCACCATCACCGTCGACACCGGTGAGTGGCCGGGCGGGATGAGCGCCATCGCCGACTACATCCACAGCAAGGGCCTGAAGGCGGGCATCTACACCGACGCCGGCAAGAATGGCTGCGGCTACTACTACCCGACCGGCCGCCCCGCCGCCCCGAACACCGGCAGCGAGGGCCACTACGACCAGGACATGCTGCAGTTCTCCCGGTGGGGCTTCGACTTCGTCAAGGTCGACTGGTGCGGCGGCGACGCCGAGGGGCTGGACGCGGCGACGACGTACAGTTCGGTCAGCGCCGCCGTCACCAAGGCCGCCCAGGCCACGGGCCGCCCGCTCACCCTCTCCGTCTGCAACTGGGGCAGGCGGAACCCCTGGAACTGGGCGCCGGGCCTCGCCCCGATGTGGCGCACCAGCACGGACATCGTCTACTACGGCAACACGCCCTCGCAGAGCAGCATGCTGTCCAACTTCGACCAGGCCCTGCACCCCGCCGCCCAGCACACCGGTTACTACAACGATCCCGACATGCTGATGGTCGGCATGCCGGGCCTCACCGCAGCGCAGAACCGCACCCATATGGCCCTGTGGGCGCTCTCCGGCGCCCCGCTCCTCGCCGGCAACGACCTCACCGCCATGTCCGACGAGACGGCCGCGATCCTGAAGAACCCCGAGGTCGTCGCCGTCGACCAGGACCCACGCGGCCTGCAGGGCGTCAAGGTCGCCGAGGACACCACCGGACTCCAGGTGTACGGCAAGGTCCTCACCGGCACCGGCAACCGGGCCGTGGTGCTCCTCAACCGCACCTCCGCCGCACAGGACATCACCGTCCGCTGGTCCGACCTCGGCCTGACCGGAGCGACGGCCACCGTCCGGGACCTGTGGGCACAGAGGAACACCGGTTCCTACGCGACGGGTTACACCACCCAGGTACCGGCCGGCGGCTCGGTGCTGCTCAGGGTGAGCGGAACCGAGGCGGCGAGCAGCGGCTACAGCGCCACGTCCACCGGCAAGTACACCGGTGTGACCGCCACGAGCACCGGCCTGCACGTCCTCGACATCGCCTACACCAACACCGCCGCCACGCCGGTCACCGCGACCCTCCAGGTCGACGGGCAGACCCCGACGACCGTCTCCTTCCCGCCCACCGGCTCCGCCCAGGGCACGGTCTCGGTCCAGGCGCACCTGACCGAGGGAGCCGCCAACTCCCTGGCGTTCACCGGCGGTCCAGCCCTCGGCACCCTCACCGTGCACCCGTTGCCCGGCACCGACGGCACCCTGCTCGCCGGCACGCAGTCCGGCCGCTGCGCCGACGTCAACGACAACACCCTCACCAACGGCACCCAGGCCGAGCTGTGGGACTGCAACGGCGGCGCCAACCAGGCCTGGACCCACACCTCCCGCAAGGAACTCGTCGTCTACGGCGACAAGTGCCTCGACGCCTACAACCTCGGCACCATCAACGGCACCAAGGTGGTGATCTGGGACTGCGACGGCCAGGACAACCAGAAGTGGACCGTGAACGCCGACGGGACGATCACCAACGTCCACGCGGGCCTGTGCCTGGACGCGTACGACGCCGGCACCGGCAACGGGACGCCACTGGTGCTGTGGAGCTGCAACGGCGGCGGCAACCAGAAGTGGTCACTGCGCTGACATCTCCCGGGCGGCGGCGAGCACCAGCAGGCCCGTCGCCGCCAGCAGGGCACCGCCCAGCACGCACCAGGCCACCAGCCGCTGCCGCAGCGCCCGGTACCGGGTCTCGTACATCTCCCGCAGCTCCTCGGCGCGTTCGGCGGTCCGCCGCCACGACGTGCGGGCCAAGGTGAGGTACTCCTCCTCCAACTGCCGCCCCGGGTCGTCGCGTTGGGTGTCGGTCATCCAGCCCGGCCGGCAGGCCACGCGGGCCGCCGCGGTACGGCCCTCCTCCCGTGCTGCGGCGAGCAGCAGATGGCCCTCGATCTCCTGGACCAGCGTCCGTCCGTCCCCGATGCTCACCGCGCAGTCAACTCTCGCTCCCGCAAGGGCACTTCGGGATGGTGCAGGTCGAACGCCGGGGACTCGCTGCGGATCCGCGGCAGCGTGAGGAAGTTGTGCCGCGGGGGCGGGCAGGAGGTCGCCCACCCCAGCGAACGGCCGTAGCCCCACGGGTCGTCCGTCTCGACCCGCTCGCCGTACTTGGCCGTCTTCCGGACACGAACCGGACATGAGCAACGACGAGATCTTCGCCGCTGCCTATCGCGAGCACTACTGGGCGGTCAGCCGCTATGTCGCGCGGCGACCGCCCGGGCGGGCCGACGAGGTGGAGGAAGTGGTGGCGGAGGTGTTCACGGTCGCCTGGCGGCGCCGGCGCGACCTGCCGGACACGCCGCTGCCCTGGCTGTACGGGGTGGCCCGGAACTGCCTGGCGAACGCGGTACGCGGTACGCGGTTACGGGCGCCGGCGCAGGCTGGTGGACCGGCTGGGCAACGACGAGACCGCGCACGGCCGGCACATCGTGGAGAGCCCGGACACGGAGGCGCCGGGTGCCTGGGTGCACGAGGCCCTCGACCGGCTCTCCCCGTCCGACCGGGAGGTGCTGCGCCTCGCGGCCTGGGAGGAACTCGACGCCGAGCAGATCGCGGTGGCGCTGGGCTGCGGCGGACGCGCGGCGGCGATGCGCCTGCACCGAGCCCGCCGCCGGCTGCGCGCCGAGATCGACCGTATGCGCCCTGCGGCGCGCACCCCGGGCACACTGCCCGGCCCACCCTCGGGCCCCGGGCGGTCGAACGACCCGCCACCTTCAGCACACGGCACGCCTCCCTGGGCGGCGGCGGACGAGTCGTTGTCCGGGACGGGCACGCTTGTGGGGACGGCGGTGGACGCGTCGCCGTCAGGGCGCCGCGCACCTGCCGGGACGCCGGCGAGCGCCGAACCGCCGGGGCAGGCGCCCGGTGCCGGCAGGCGGTCGGCCGATCCGGCCCGTGCCGATGACGAGAAGCCCGCCGGGGAGAGCGGTTCCGGTCGGCGCTCGTCGCATTCCGCTTCCGCCGCCCCCGTCGGCGTACCCCCGCGCAAGGACCCCCGCCATGCCTGACGAACTCGACCTCCTGCGCCGAGCCGACCCGGTTCCGCCCCATGGTCCGCACTTCGGCGACGGCCCGCTGGACCACCGCGCCGAGCGGCGGCTGGAGTTGCTGCTGCGCGGGAACGACGACCGCCGCTCCCGGCGTCGGACCCCGCGCCCCCGGCTGCTGTGGGGCCTCGCCGCCACCGCCGCCGTCCTCGCGACCACGCTCACCGTGCTGCTCGGTGGCCAGGGCAGCGCGCCCGCCGTCGCGGCACCCCGCCCGCGGGCCGTCCGGGCCCACTCCACGGCCGTACCGCTGGACCGCATGTGGCCGAACTGGCCGCCGCGGCCGCCGCCGGCGGTTCGCCCGTACTGCGCAAGGGCACCCATGTGCAGTCCTGGAGCCACGGCATGAGCGACGACAAAGCGCCCGTGACCCTCCCTGAGGAACGCGTCGTGCGCTGGAACCCGGACGACAGCCACACCGAGGTCGTCGTGGCGACCGACCCGCGCCATCCGGGCCGCCCGGTCCTCACCGACGAGGGCGACGAGCCGCGCCTGGTGGCCGACGGCCACGTACGGTGCCGGACCACCTACCCGCCGAGCTGGAGCGACGCCCCGCCCGAGGCACGCCCCCCGCACGATCCGGCCGCCCTGCGGGCCTACCTCGCCGAGACCGCCCGCACCGGCACCGGCGGCCTGTCCACGTCCGAACTCCTCGACTCCGTCCAGGAGTTGCTGGACCACTGGACACTCGGTGCCGCGGAGTCCGCCGCGCTGGTCGGGGTCCTCAAGGACGCCAAGGGCCTGCGCCCCGCCGGGCAGGTGACCGACCGGCTCGGGCGCCCCGGACAGGCGTACGTGTACGACGTGCCCGGCGAGCGGCGCATGCTGATCCTCGATCCGCGCACCGGCGCCGTCCTCGGCCTGGAGTCCGCCTTCACCGCGGACGACCGCCGCTACGGGGTGAAGGCCGGGGACGTGATGGAGTACAGCGCCTGGATGCGCTGACCCCGCGCTCGTGCTGACCCGGACGGCCCCCGCGTGGGGACCTTTACGCGCCGAGCTGCCGTGCGGCGGCCTCGACGGTCTGCTCCAGCAGCGTCGCGATCGTCATGGGGCCGACACCGCCCGGCACCGGCGTGATCAGCGAGGCCCGCTCCACGGCGGAGTCGAAGTCGACGTCGCCGACGTTGCCCGGGTTGTAACCGGCGTCGATCACGACGGCACCGGGCTTGATGTCCTGCCCGCGGATCAGCCGCGGCCGGCCCACAGCGGCGACCACGATGTCCGCCTCGCGGACCGCCGCCGACAGGTCCGCCGTCCGCGAGTGGCAGTACGTCACGGTCGCATCCCGGGCCAGCAGCAGCATGCCCACCGGCTTGCCGAGGATCGCGCTGCGGCCCACGACCACGGCCCGCTTCCCGGCGGGCTCGACGCCGTACTCGTCCAGCAGCCGCAGGATGCCGCCGGGGGTGCAGGAGACGAAGCCCGGCAGGCCGAAGCTCATCGTGGCGAACGAGGCGAAGGTGACGCCGTCGACGTCCTTCTCCGGCGCGATCGCCTCGAACGCGGCCCGCTCGTCGATGTGGTCGCCGACCGGATGCTGGAGCAGGATCCCGTGCACGGCCGGGTCGGCCGACAACTCCCGCAGGGCGCCCACGAGTTCGTCGGTGGTCGTGGTGGCGGGCAGGGCCACGTGCCGGGACTCGATACCGGCCTTGCGGCAACGGTTCTGCTTCATGCGGACGTACGTCACGGACGCCGGGTCCTCGCCGACCAGGACGGTGGCGAGACACGGTGCGGCGCCGGTCCGCTCGATGAGGCCGGCGGCCTTCTTCGCGGTGTCCTCGACGATGCGGCGGGCGACGGCGGTGCCGTCCATGAGGCGGGCCTGGGTCATGCTGCACACTCCTGAGCTGGATCGACTCTCTTGCCCAGGCGCGCGGCAACCACCACGGACCGCTCCCCGGTGGTACTCCACCTCAGCGCCAGTCACGGCCCACCCCACCGCCAGCAGGTCCCAGTTGATGGTCGCCGAGAGCACGAAGGCGGGCGCCAG
>NZ_JBFAWH010000046.1:0-42270 GCF_040680235.1 Streptomyces sp. NPDC052101 | reverse complement strand
TGTTCGCGCTGTGCCTGGCCCCTACGCTGGAGGCCAAGTGATCTTCACTTCCGACTGCCTGTGGCGCGACGCTATTACGGCGTAATAGCCGGGCGCCGGCACCGGAAGCCGGGACACTCGCCCGCCGGCGCACGCCCCGGCATGACCAGCGCGATCAGCAGGTCGGAGTAATCACTGGAGAGCGACGTGCGGTGACAAGTCGCATGCGTCGTTCGGGCTGGGGGCCGTAGGAAAAGGGCCTGCTCAGCAGGCGCCTCGCCGACGGCCCACCAGTACCATCTGGTCGAACCTTGCCGAGGCCGTCGAGAAGACCGTCGTCCAGCATCGCGCTCTGCTTCGCGAACCGCACGACTCAGCCGCGGTCCAGGCCACTGCGGCCATGGAGAGGCTGGAGCTCGAACCGGTCTCCCCAGCGGGACCGCGGACAGCCGGTCGGCTCTCCGATCGGATCCAGGAACAGCACGCCGCCATCCATGCCCTTCTCGACAAGAGGGTTGGGCTGGGAGCGATCGGCCGTGAGCTGGGGCTGGCCCGCAACACCGTCCGCCGCCTCGCTCACGCAGCGAGCGCGGATACTCGGGCGGCGAGAGCGTCGTGAAGAAGTACGCGAACCGGCTCCGCGATGCCTTTCCCCTCGATCCACCCTGCAAGACTCCGTCCGTGCGCGAGGTGGCCGGCTGGCTCACCCGCCACCCCGACCGTCTCGCCGACGACCAGGCCCGGCGGCTAAAGGAGATCCTGGCCCGCTGGCCCGCTGGCCCGCTGGCCCGCTGGCCCGCTGGCCCGCTGGCCCGCTGGCCCGCTGGCCCGCTGGCCCGCTGGCCCGCGCACCACGTCTGGGCGTTCGCCGAGCTCATGAACAACCGTCAGGGCCGCGCTGAGCCAGCGGATCACGTGCGTTCAGGCCGACGACCTCCCCGCCCTGCACACCTTCGCCACCGGCCTCGGCCAGGACCTCGATGCTGTCGTCGCCGGCCTCAGCCTGCGCTAAAGCTCCGGCGCCGTCGAAGGCCACAACAACAAGATCAAGATGCTGAAGCGCCAGATGTGCGGCCGCGCCAACTTCCACCTGCTACGGAAACGGGTCCTCCTCACCGCGCAAGGCCGTTCATGATTGCGGTTTCGGTGACCCTCCGTGGCCCCGGCACTGAAAGTGATCCAGAACCACTCTTCAGCCGTCGCCGACAGATCAGCTCGGGGTGGTGGCGCCAGCGCCCGACTGCCGCTCGATCTCCCTGGCCGGGAACGGGGTCTGCTTGCTCTCGGTGATCAGGCGGCGGAAGAAGGAGTCCACGACGACGGCAGGGCGTGCGTGCCGGTCGATGATGGCCGTGATCTCGGGTGGGACGTCGCCAGGTCGCCGGCCCGCGATCCAGTCGTGCAGGAAGACTTCGCGTTCCGTGTCACCGCGCACGCCGTCGAGCAAGTGGTACTGGAGCAGGTGGCTCGCGGTGTAGCAGCGGTCGTACGCGAGGTGGTCCGCGAGAAAGTTGGACTCGTCCGCCGTAAGGTCGAAGCGGGAGCTCAGCGCAAGTCCGAAGTCGGCGAAGTAGAGCTGGCGGCCGTCGGTCAGGATGTTGGCGAAGTGAGCATCGAAGTGGACAAGTCCGTGAGAACTCATGAAGTCAGCTCCGTCCATCAGAGCTTCCTCCACCCAGCGGAAGGGCGAGCCGTCCCCGCCTTCCCGCATGGCAGTTTCGCGGTGGTCGGCCAGCCATCCGGCGAGTGTGTGCGGCAGGTGCTCCAGGAAGACCACCAGGCTGCACGAGGACTGGCCGATGGCCTCCAGCCGGTCACGAACGGCGGGTGATCCCTCCCAGTGGGCGACGGCCCCCTCCAGGCCCCCGAACGCGTCGGTGAATCCTTCGGGAGGGGAGTCAGGCAGAACCCGCCAGTGGTACATCAGGGGGAATCCCGCATACTCGCCGCCGAGAACCCAGTTCGTGGTCATGGTGTGCACGGCAAGCTCCCGCCAAGCACCGAATCCGGCCGAGCCCACCCCGTACTGGTAGAACATCGGCAGCTCGAAGACGTTCGCCGTCGACCGCACATTCTCCAGGCGCAATTCGATGTCCGTCAAAGGGATCCGCTTGACGAAGACGCGCGTTCCTTTGACGTCCAGCTCTGCCGACCTGCCGCCGATGCCTGACCCGAGCGGGGAAGCGGCTGCCACGACCTCCCCGAGCCGGTGGTCGCTCAGCAAGGAGAGCTGAGTGCTCACGGTCCCGTAACCAGCCAGGCGCTCGGCGCGCTGCAAACCCTGGTCCAGCATCGACGGCTCCTCGGCGCCCGAACCAGGGCTTCGGCAATCCCGCGTACGGCACCGACCTTACGTTGAAAAGGTCAGCCACTCTCATAAACGACCGGACAGCGACCGAAGTTGGGTCCAGGGCGCGTTGGTACTCCAGTTGCAGATCGCTATCGTCGCTGGTCAGGGGCATCTTGACGAGTGCGGTGGACTGATGGGCCATCAGGGGCGGGACATCGCGCACGGCGTCCGGCCCTCGGGCGCACCGTCATCACTCCGTGATTCCTCAGGGGGCCGGGCAAGCGGCGAAGGCGTCTCGGGGTGCCTGCGCGGTGCGGCCCTCGATCAGGACAGGAGCAGCACGCGGTCCCAGACGGGCTCGTGCTGTTCGCTGCCCGGCCCGCCCGGGCCCGGCAGCACCGAGAGCAGTGCGGCGGCCACGCCCGCCGCGCCCTCCAGAATCCCGGGGTTGTCCTCGGTCGGTGGTCGGCCGTGCTGCGGGCCGGTGGCGCCGCGGGGCCCGGCCAGGTGCCGGTAACCGTATTCGGCCTGCTCGTCCCAGGCTGCGGCGAGCCGGTCGGCCAGCCGGTCGCAGTGGTCGAGCAGCGCCTGGTCGGCGGCCTGTTGCCCGAGCCTCCACAGGGTCTGCAGGAAGCCCGCCTCGCCGTGGCAGACGGTGGGGCCCTTCAAACCGTCCAGGCTGCCTGGGCGGGCCAGCACCGCGTGGGTACTCGCCAGCGCGAGCCGGCTCCAGGTCTCCTCGCCGGTCACCCGGGCCGCGCGCAACAGGCCGTTGGCGATGCCGACCGTGCCGTAGCACCAGGCGGCCCCCGCGGCGCCCGTGCGGGGCGAGGAGGGCAGGGGGCGCTCGCCGCGGGCCCGGGCCAACTCGTCGTCCAGCGGGAGCCGCCGCTCCCAGTACGGCCCGTAGGCGTCCCGGTCGGCCCGCTCGGCCAGCCAGCCGCCGATCCGTCGCAGGGCGGCCGACTGCCCGTCGACCGCCACGCCCAGCTCGGCACTGCGGGCGAGCAGCGCCAGCGGGCCCGCGATGCCGTGCGCCGTCCCGAGATTGAGGTCACCACGTGGGAAGCGGGCCCGGTCCGCCTCGGTCACCTGGCGGTGGCCGGGCACCCACCAGCCGGGCACCTCACGGCCGTCCACCCGCACCGGCCGGCTGACCGCGACGAGGTGGGCGAGGGTGGCGCGCAGCGCGGGCTCGGCCGCGGCCCGCTCCTCGGTGTCGCCGTCGGTGACCGCACCGAGCAGCACCCGGCCGACGCCGGCGGTGCCGGTGATGGCGTCGTAGCTGGACCAGGACACCCCTGGTCCGGCGGGCTCGGCCGCGAGGCGGGCGAGTTGCTCGGCCGCGACGTGTGCGGTCAGGGTGCGGCGCAGGCCCGGATAGTGACCGCCGACCCGGGCAGCCGCCTGAACGGCCGTCAGCACCGCGGCCGGGCCGTGATGTACGCCGAATGAGGCCGTTCCGGTCAGGGCCTTGGCCGCCTCCGCCAGCCGGCCGTGCGCGGCGGGCAGCCGGCCCGGATCCCGGCGGGCCAGCTCGGCGAGGAGCAGGGCAACGCCGGAACCGCCCTCCAGTGCGACCGCGGGGCCGGTCGGGCGCGGCTCGTCGGTGAGGGCGGCGGCCACCCGGTCGACGACCGCCGCGATCCGCTCGGTGCGGCCGGGCACTGCTGCTGTGGTCATCGCTGGTGCTTCCTTCGGTCGGCGTTTGCGGTCACGCAGGCGCGGGCGAGGGCGTGTACGCGCAGCTCGGCCTCCCGGTCGGGCCCGAGCAGCCGGTTGCAGGACATGTGGAGCAGGCTCGCCAGCACCCCGGGCAGCGGCGACCAGCCGGCGCCGCGGGCGGCGAGCGCGTACAACTGCTCGCGGTAGGCGCGCAGATGTCCGGCCTGGTCGGCCAGGGCCTGCGCCAGCCGGTCGCCCAGCGGATGCTCGGCCAAAGCGGGCCAGCCGCCGGCCGGGTCGATCAGCCGCAGCCACTGCGCCCGGTGGGTCCGGAAGCCGGCGGGCGGCTGCTGGCCGGCGGCGCTGCCTGCCAGCCAGGCTGCGCCCGGCTCCTGGTAGCGGGTCGGCGTGTCCACCGCGGGCGGCGGACCGAAGGCGTGCGCGATGGCGGCGAGCGACAGCGCGGCCAGCGTCTCCTTGTCCCACGGCACGTCACCGCTCCCGCCGTCGGCCTGCCGGGCGATCTGCAGCAAGGTGAGCGCGGTACGGCTGTCCGCGGCGAAGAAGCGCTCGGCGGCCGCCTGGGCCTCGGGACCGCCGTAGCGCTCCCACTCGGGGTCGTAGCCGTCCAGCACGAACCGCCCGACGAGTCCCTGGGCCGTCCACTGCCGGACCGCGGTGCGCAGCGGCGGCAGCAGTTCCCGCCACAGGCCGTCGGCGGGCCCGTGGAACCGCAGCCGGAGGTGGTCGTTCGGGTCCCGGTACCGGATGAAGAACCATCGGTCGATCAACTCGCGGCAAAAGTCCGGGAGTTCGGCCAGGAACGGGGAGAGTCGCTCCGTCAGGAAGGAGTCCGCCTGCCGGCCCGCGAGGTAGAGCTTGGCGTACAGCCACTCGCCGCCGGGCTCGGCCAGCCGCGGCCCGGCCGGGCGAACCGCCGGGATCCGGGGTGCAGCGGGGGCGAGCGCCGCGGCCCTCGGCTCCCGGACGAAGGCCAGCGCCAGTTCGCAGTGGTGCGCCCGGTCCTCGGTGTCCCGCAGCCAGCCGTCGGCCCGCTCCTCCCCGCCGGGCAGCTCGACGGCGAGTAGATGGGGGTCCTTGGAGAGCGCGTCGCGCAGCAGCTCGCGGTGCCAGGACTCGGACAGGTCAACCGGCAGCCGGAGGTCGGCACGGGTCAGCACCAGCTGCTGCGGCGCCCGCCAGCGCTCCCGCCAGTGCCGCACCGCCTCGGCCCAGCCGGCCGGATCGAGCCCGGTGTGCTCGCGCAGCTCGTCCAGGCGCCAGGTGGCGGGGGCGAGCACCACCCGGCCGTAGCGCACCCGGGGCAGGAACGGCGCGCTGGTGGCCGGTCCCCAGTCCCAGGGCGCATACGAGCGGTGAGCGTCCCGACCGACCTCGAGCAGGAAGCGGGCGGCGTTCGGCGCCTGGCCGCGCAGGTCCATCGCGTGGTGGGCGTGCGGCAGCAGCCGGCGCCCGGTCGGCAGGTGCACCAGATACAGGTGTTCGAAGGTGGCGGCCACGCCGATCTCGTCCAGCCGAACGGCGGTCGCGGCGGGGTCCGGCGGCAGCCCGATGGTCACCTCGTGCTCCGCGGTGCGCGGGCTGTTGGCGACGTTCAGCGCCCGGGTAAGCCGCGGCTGGTAGGCGACAGCGAGGTGGATCGCGTCCGGCTGCTCGGGGAAGGCGAAGGCGGCCAGCTCCTCGTTGACCGAGCCGGCCAGTCCGGCGAACCGGCCGTAGGTGGCGCCGGCCTCCAGCGCACCCGGTCCGCCACCGCCGACCAGCAGGAAGTCGCCCTCGGCCAGCGCCTGTTCGTCGGCGGCGACCAGGGTGCAGAACAGCTCGCAGGAGCGCGGCAGCAGCTCGCGGTCCGGCTCCCCGGGGGCCAGTCGCGCCACCAGGTCGTCGTCCAGCACCACCTCCCGGGCCCCGTCGCGCATCGCCTCGGCGGCCAGTCGGCCCAGCAGCAGCTCCAGCTCGCGGGCCGGCCGCGGTGCCGGGTCCTCGCTGCGGGACGAGGCCGGCCAGGTGTAGCCGGCCGGCGCGCCGAGGCCGACCGTGTCGTCCAGCACCTCCAGCACCGGGACGACCCGATCGGGTCCGTAGCGCTCCAGGAAGTCCCGGTGGTAGCCGCGCAGCGGCGCCGGGCCGGGCACGGACAGCCGCCACAGCACGCCAAGCCCGCGGGCCGCCTCCTCGGCGACCATGCGCGGCAGCCGCACCTCGGCATCCAACGCCAGATCGACGTGGACCAGCCGGTCGGCGTCTGCCAGCTGACGCATCCTCTCCTCCAGCGCGGCCAGCACCGCGCCGCGCTCGCCCGGGGTGGTGGCGGCGTCGTAGCGGTCGCGGTCGGCGGCTATCGCGCGCAGGGCCGCCAGCAGCGGCAGCGGTCGGCCGGCGGACCGCTCCGCGGCGGTCAGTACGTCTATCACCCGGCTGAGCGCGTCGCCGCCGTCCAGCACCGGCCGCAGCCCCGTGATCAGGAACTCCTGGCGTACCAGCGTGGCCAGCAGGGCGGCGGCCGCGCCGGGTGGTGCGGTGGGGTAGCGCCGCTCCAGCTCGGCGGCGGCCTCCTTGCCGGTCGTGCCGGCGGCGGCCAGTTCCAGCGCGGCGGCGACCACCAGCGTGAGCCGGACCGAGACCTCGCTGCGGGTGCTGTCGCCCGCCGTGGCACCGGGGTTGGAGGGCGCGGCCGTCACCAGCCGGCCGCCGCGCGGGATGGTCCCGGCATGGACGTGCAGGCTCAGGTGCGGGAGCAGGTCGCGGTCCTGCTCGAGCTGCTGGACCACGCGCAGCAGCCAGTCGAGATCGACCCGGGTACGACTGCGTGCCGGGCCGGACCAGGACACCTTCGCCGCCAGGCCGTCGGCCGCGGGGGCGAAGCGGACCGGGGCGACGCCGGCGAAGCGC
The DNA here is from genome assembly GCF_040680235.1 of Streptomyces sp. NPDC052101. Lineage (NCBI taxonomy): Bacteria > Bacillati > Actinomycetota > Actinomycetes > Kitasatosporales > Streptomycetaceae > Streptomyces > Streptomyces sp. NPDC052101. Next base: position 35,423 of record NZ_JBFAWH010000046.1, on the reverse strand, counting down.
CCGAACGGGGTGCAACGGGAGCGCAGCCGGATCTCGTAGCGCAGCACGGAGATCACGGCGCGGCGCAGTTGGGCGTCGGTGCGACCGGCGAGCCCGGTGGGGCCGGTGCTCGCGGCCACGAGGCTCGCCAGGCTGGGGCTGGCGACCCGTAGGGCGTCCATGAAGACGCCGTCGCCGGCCGCACCGCTCAGCAGTTGCTCGCAGGCCGCGCGGTCGGTGGAAGAGGCGGCGGCCCAGGCGGCGCGGTGCTGATAGCTGCGGCTCGGGGCTCGCAGCAGGGCGACCGGGGCGGTGCGGAAGAGCGGCTGGGGGGCGGGCGGTAACGGCATCGGTGGCAGTCCCTCGGTGGCGATCCCTGGCGTGGTCGGCGCGTCGGGCGCGGTGGCGGCCGGACGCGCGGGTGAGCCTGGGGCCGACAGCCTTGGTGCGCCAGCCCATGGGCCCTCAGCTGCCGGCTCCGTCGGGCGTACGCCCTTGACGGAGCCGGCTTTCGGCCTTGCTCAGCAGCCGCACTGAGTGGGGAAGGTGGACCAACATGTGAAGCTGCAGGTGACGGAGGTGAACGCGGCCTCGGCCGAGTGGGCGTCGTCCAGCTCGATGCGGACGTCCAGGTCGAAGAGGTCATCGAGCTGGGTGTCGGCGAGGACCGGAAGGGTGGCTGTGCTCATGTCAATCTCCTCGGAGTGGTTGTTGGAGCAGCGAGCCGTGCGCTGTCGGTCTTACGGGAATGCGGGCGCCGGTCGGCAGCCGTGCTCAGCAGCACCAGGTGGGGTAGCAGGAGGAGCAGGTGATGGAGGTGAACGCGGCCTCGGCCGAGTGGGTGTCGTCCAGCTCGATGCGGACGTCCAGGTCGAAGAGGTCATCGAGCTGGGTGTCGGCGAGGACCGGAAGGGTGGCTGTGCTCATGTCAATCTCCTCGGAGTGGTTGTTGGAGCAGTGAGCCGTGCGATGGGAGGCCAGTCACGGCGGCCTGAGCCGCGCTTGAGCCGACTGGCCGGGTGCGAAAGCCGCAGGACCCGGTGACCCATCAGGCCTCACCACGAAACCTTCTGAGCAGGTAGAACATCGAAGTCCTGCTGGAGTGCTCGAAGATCCTAACAGAAGTGGTCAATCATGTGACGGTTGGCTTATCCGCTCGTTGGTTTGGTTGTGGGGAAATGTCAGTCGCGGCCGTGGATCGTGTCGGATGAACTGTGGGCCCTGGTCGAGCCGTTGCTGCCCCGGCCGTGGCCGAAGCTTGTGGCGGGCCGGCCGCGGGTGCCGGACCGGCAGGTGTTGTGCGGGATCCTGTTCGTGCTGCACACCGGCATCCAGTGGGAGTACCTGACCCAGGAGTTGAGCTTCGGTTCGGGCATGACCTGCTGGCGGCGGCTGGCCGCGTGGAACGAGGCCGGGGTATGGGAGCAGCTGCATGTGCTGCTGTTGAAGAAGCTGCGGTCGGCGAAGAAGCTGGACTGGTCCCGGGCGGTGATCGACTCCTCCCATGTGCGGGCGGCCCGCTGGGGCCGCCCAGAAGCGGTCCCAGCCCGGTCGATCGCGCACGGCCGGGCAGTAAGCACCACGTCATCACCGACGCCCAGGGCATCCCGCTCGCGGTGTCGCTGACCGGCGGCAACCGCAACGACGTCACCCAACTCCTGCCCCTGCTCGACAAGATCTCCCCGGTGAACTTCATCGGTTCCCGTGTGGTGAAGGTCCTGACCGGTGGCGAGAATTCCGTTCGCTTGCAGGGCCTGGACTTCGTGATGGAGGCAGGTCATCCGATGTTCGGGGAGATCACCCTGCACCAGTCTGACTCCGATACCGCTGACGGCGGTACCTCACACTCACCCCGCAGGGGCTTCAGGAGACGTGGCTGCAGACGATGACCGACATGTTCGAGCGCTGCGGCGACACGGCGGGCCCCTTCACCTTCCAGACCCTTCAACCGGGACGATGGGTCACCGACCCTGCCACCTTCCCGCCCCCCGCTCAAGGAACGAAAGAGTGCCTTCAGCTCCAAGGATTCAGCGTCAGCCAAGGCGTCCTGCTCAGTTACCGGTAGTTCGTTAAATCCGGTGGTGGTGTGGGTTGAGGGCAGGTCGGGTTGGTCGTAGGCCGGTGGTAGGAGTCAACTGCCTTGCTGGGGAGTGAAGATGACCACCCGCCGTCCGTGTCCGCCCGCGCCGGGGCGGTTGGAGGACTACGCGGCCCGGTTCGACGACCTCTTCTTCAGCCTCGCCCAGCGGCGAGGGTTTCGCGAGTACCTGACCGGGCTACTGGCGCCGCGGGAGCGGAACAAGACGATCACCTGCCTGGCAGGGCGGAACCGGTGGCAGGTGCGGGGATGCCGGGGGTGCAGCGGCTGCAGTTCTTCCTGTCCGAGTCCCCCTGGGAGGCCGAGCAGATCAACGACCGGCGGCTTGAGCTGCTGCGCGAGGAGCCGGCGGCGGCTCCGCACGACGGCGGGGTCATCGTGATCGACGACTCCGGGGACCGCAAGGACGGCACAGCCACCGCACACGTGGGCTGGCAGTGGCTGGGCCGGCTGGGCAAGACCGACAACGGCATCGTCACGGTGACCACGGTATGGACCGACGGCCGCGTGGCTACCCACTGCACACAACTCCCTACACCCCCGCCCACCACTTCGCCCGCGGCCGCTCCGATCCGGCCTTCCGCACCAAACCGCAGCTGGCCGCTGCCCTCGCGGCCCGCGGGAAGGAGGCGGGCTTCGGCGCCGGGCGGTGGTTGCCGACTGCGCCTACTCGGTCAGCGACGACTGGTACCTCGCACTGCGCGAGGCCGGCCTGGCCTACGTGGTCGCGCTCAAGCCACACCGCGGCACCTGGGCTCCGGCCGACCAGCCACACACCCCCCATCGAAGCAGCCCACACCCTGACCTGACAGGACGCCAAGCGTCCCGGCGACTGGACACCCGTGGAGCGTCACTTCCGCGACGGGCACACCGAGACCTGGTGGGCCGCCGACGCCCGCCTGGCCGGCTACGGACCCGACTGACCCTGCCGACTGGTCGTGGCCACCACCGACCCGGACAGCCTGCCGGAGAAGGCCACCTGGTACCTGGCCACCAACCTGCCCCACCCCCACGCACCCCACGCCACCACCAGCCCGCACCCGCCGGCCGACCTCGCCGAGATCGTCCGTCTCTACGGCCTGCGGCCCTGGATCGAGCAGAGCCACAAGCAGATCAAGGTCGAACTTGGCTGGGCCGACTTTCAAGTCCGCTCCGACCGCGCCATCCGCCGCCACCAGACCCTGGTCAACTGCGCCTTCTCCTTCTGCTGGGACCAATGGTTCGCCCACCCGGCCCCCTGGACGCCACCGCGCCGGACCCGTGCCCCGAAGAGGGGACAGAGAGGGTGCCCAGCCGAACTCCACCAGCCCCAACAGCCCTGCTGGCCCAGGGCCTTACCAGCCATCCGCTCCTGACTCACCCCCGCCGTCACCCTCAACCGGTGGTGGCGAGCCTGGACGGACACGGACCCACCCTCCGAGCTCCAAGCCCTGATCAACGCGGTCACCACCGGACACGGTCTTGATCTCTACAGCCGGATCTAACGAACTACCAGCAAGGAGCCATCGCTCGTTGAAGACACAGCCGGTAGCCGTGGCAGGCAATCGTGTTCGGAACGCTGGTACCGCTTCGCTACGAATCTGGTGACAATGAGCGGATCGCTCAGCCAGGACCGCCATGGCTGGGCGGGGACTTTGACAGGTACGGGCTGACCGAGCAGCGCGAGTTGTTCGGACTCGGGCCTGGGAGCTGGCTCTGGCTTGCCAGGCGGAGGGGGGCTCGTGCCTAGAATTCCTGCCCATCAGGCCCTCGTTCGAGTCGGTGCTGTTACCGCCGCTGTGTAAGCGTAGGCGGTGGTTCTGACAGGCGGCCTGGGCGTCGATGCCCACACCACAGTCAGACCGTCAAGTGGTGCGTCAAGGTGACGCATTCCCGCCACTACCTGACACCCCGCAGTCACGCGAACCGTCCGGAACTGCAGATCCGGCCACAGCCTGCGCCCAGTTACGCCGTCGGCCGCAGCGCCGCGACCGCGATCCTGGCTTCGAAGGTCAAAGCAACGGTGTACGGATGACAGCAGACAGGCCGGTCAGGTGCCTGCCCAAAGAGCGATCACGCACGTGGTCAACGGAACCTGTCCGATTTTCGCCGCATGGCCAGTTTGACTTGGTCACTACCCGGCGACTGACGCGTAATTTCGTCCTGTCCCCAAAGGGACCGCATCCATCAACACGGTCATACAGAAGTGGTGGGACCTTATTCGCGAGTCCTGGATCGGCCATTGCTCGGTGGACCAGGGTGAACGCGCTGCAATTGATTCACTCGGGTCATCGTCAAGAACGAAGACGAAAATAGTCATTGACAAATCATTCAGTTCTGCGGCAAAGGAGCCTTGATGATCAAGCCTACCAAAGCCAGTATCGTTGAGAACGACATCGGTAGCGTAAACGCAGTGGGCAAAACCTATAAGCCCACAAGGTTTATGCGGCATCCATTGACAACGCACAACCAAAAGGAGCTCGACATTCGGGGCAGGTCCCATCCCCTTCTGGCGAAGTGGAAGGAGTGGGAAGAAATGGATCAGAAGGAAAGGCCTCTAGCGTGGGAGAAAATAAGGGCAAAAGTCAAGAAGGCGTCAGAAGCTGAGGAGGACCGCTGGATCGCCCCTATCGGGTTTTCCGTAAACAAGGTGAGGTATGGCGAATTTCCTCAAGAGGAGAAGACGGCACACCAGCGCGGGTGGTACACCTATATGAACATGGGGTTACCGCTCATTGAAGAGCGAAGTGACATTCAACAGCCCCCACCCGACCTGATCGCCCAGCATGCGTTCACCAATAGAACCGACCCTCAACCGACAACGGTAACCTTCACTACCGAATTCTCGATCTCGAACACAATCAAATGGAATCTCCAAGGAGAGGTGCAGCTCCAGTTCGGGGCAAAATCCATCGCATCACTTCAGCAGCAACTGCAAAAAAGTATGGCGATTGAGCAATATCAGAAGACCACTGTCAAGAACAGCAAGGACAATATCGGCGTTGACAGCGAGTCGCAGGCTCAAGCGACGAGTACGGCAACGGCAATGGGTTCCGCCACAGGTACCGGGGAACTGTATTCGGAACTCATGCTTGCGATCACAGGTTCTGTCGGTGGCGAGTTCACCACTTCGGCGAAAACGACGGCACAGATCAGTACCCAGATTGAAACCCGGGCGGTTGTCAGAGCCACGCAACGACGCCAGGTGAAGAGGTTCGACTACGAACTCCCCATCGTCTTTGCTGGGTGTGTCGCCTTGTATTACCCCGAGCCGGTAGAGCTGGGGAGCATTCGGAGTCTTGACGGTGAAGATGACGATGAACGGAAGCGTGCACAGACTGTGGATCCTACCGGAAAAACTGACCCACCGAAATTTGCCCAGGTGATCGTCCGTGATATCGATATCATCGGATTGGTCGAGGATGGCAAAAAATACTTCTCCCAAAAAGGGGAAGCCGAAATTGTCTCCGTCCTCGCCGGGGAGACCGAGCTCTTTGAACTCGAAAAGCTAACGCTCAGCGACAATATCGAAGACGACAAGGAGGCGCCCTTTTATAAGAGCTGACGCAGCATCCATCGAGGGGATCAAGGGAGAAGCCCATGTCTGTTGACAATGCCTCCGGTAGCGGTGAAGAGGGAGCCGACTCCACCGAAAAGACTGCCGTCGGTAACATCTTCAACGGTGGCAGAGAGCAAGCCGCTTCCGCCGAAAACACCGCTAACCGGATCGGTGAAGATGCTCCTGGTGTCGGGGATGGCGCCTGGGATGACGAGAATGAGACTGTCTCGGGAAGTACCTCGGGCTATGTGCGAAAATTGGAGAGTGAGCGCGAACCGTGGCTTCTGCGCCAGACGGCGCATGGCGCGCTCGATGTTATGGGAGGTTTCCTCACTCCCTTCTTTCAGAACTTCCAGACGGCAGCCACGGAGCAGCTCAAGGTTAACGGAACCCCCAAGGTGGCATCCGGTATGGCATCCTCGGTCAAGGATGAGGCATACAGCAATGTGAGAGGGGAGGGAGTTGACATTGAGCCAGAAGATCAGCCAACGATCGGCAAGGAAACGGGGAGTGCATTAAAAAGGGCTCGCTACCAGGCCGAGGGCGCCTTCTTGGTCAGCAAGTTCAATACAAAAGCCTACGACGTCGCGCTCGACCCATCAGGCCAGAAGGCGTACATCGTCGGGGATGACGGCTTGCTGTACGGGGTGGATCTCACCACCGGCACCAACCGCAAGGTCATGACGAGCGAAAAGTTGGGCTCGCCCCGCGGTGTGGCGTTGGATACGGACAACAAGGCCTATGTCACCGACAACAGCGGTAATCGTCTGATTCAAGTGGACCTGTCCAACGGTGACACCAAAACGATCGTCACCGGCGTGAAGGCGCAGGGCATCGAGTTGGACAGGAACGGCAAGGCCTACATCACCGACTCTGAAAAAGGGCAGCTGTTCGCGGTCGATCTGAAGAAGAAAGAGAAGGAGATGATCATCGATGGCCTGGGGCTGCAGGCCTCTGGAGTAGCGTTGGTGCTGGACGAGGACGGCAAGGCGCGCAAGGCGTACACCGGCCACTGGTGGACGACCGGGGACATGTACGAGATCGACCTGGATAACCGCACCAAGCGCTCGGTGACCAAAGCCGACAATAGTCCCGACATGGCGGTGGACGGCGCGGGCACGGCATACGTCCCCGAGCATCTTGCCGACATCCTGTACAAGGTCGACCTTCAAAGCGGCGAGCGGCGAGCGGCGGTCAAATCCACTAAGGGCGAATTCTCCCCGTTTGGCGTCGCGCTGGATAACGACAACGGCGTGATCTACGTCAGCACCTACGAGGGCCAGCTGTGGCGGTTCTCCCTGAGCGTTCTCCAGAGCCCCGAGCTAATTGAAATAATGACATCGTAGGGCGTCTTTTCGCGAGCGGGCGGGCATGAGTGCCATGGCCATGTGGGCTGTCGATGTTCACATGATCGAAGGGGTTGCTCAAGCCCGCCTGTGTCATCTCGCCGCATCCCGTTCTGGAGCGGCTGCACCGCGCTGGTGAGACCGGGACCGGCCGGCCCGAGGTGAGCGGGCTGCTGCACAGCCACGCTGGTGATTGCATTCAACGAGTCGGCGGCCTCCTCCAGCGTCATGCTTGTTTAACTGGTGCAGAGCACTTATCCGAAGGATGCGGTATTCCCCCTTGGGGCGGCGCTGGTAGCTGTTACCGAGGCTGGTTACGGCCCCGGTATCAGCTACCAGCGCTGTTCGGCCAGCGGCAGAACCCGGCCCGACCGGACTCGACGATCACTACAGTCCAGTCTCATGACGACGGTTACAACGTGCACGGTCGAGTACCCGGCCGACGGCCTGACGATGATCGGGCACCTCGCGCTCCCGGCTGGCGTCGGCCGCCGGCCCGCGGTGCTGGTCGGACCTGAGGGCCCAGGGCTCAGTGACGTCGAGCGCCGCCGGGCCGATGCACTCGCCGAGCTGGGATACGTGGCGCTGGCCTTCGACCTCCATGGCGGGCGGTATTTGGGCGACCCCGAGGAGATGCTGGGCCGTTGCATGCCGCTGCTCGCCGACCCGGACCGGATGCGGGGCATCGGCCACGCGGCGCTCGACGTGTTGCGTGCCGAACCGCGGACCGACCCCGACCGGATCGCCGCCGTCGGCTACGGCACCGGGGGCGCCATCGGGTTGGAACTCGGGCGCGACGGCGTCGACCTGCGCGCGATCGGGACAGTCAACGCACTGACTACGGGCCGACCGGGCGAGGCGGCGCGCATTCGCTGCCCGGTGTGGGCCGGGGTGGGGTCGGAAGACCCGATCATGCCGCCCGCGCAACGGGACGCGTTCACCGCCGAGATGCAGGCCTCGGGCGTCGACTGGCGCCTCGTGGTCTACGGCGGAGCCCTGCACGCCTTCCACCACCCGCCGGTCGACCACACCGTGCGCCTCGGTGTCGGCTACAACCCACGGCACGCACAGCGAGCCTGGCGCGACGTCGTCGACCTGCTCGCCGAGTGCCTGCCCGTAACGAAGCACTACTAGGGGGTGATGACCACCTGGTACGCCTCGCCGTCGAGGATGCGCTCGGACTGAACGTCACGGCCCAGCTGTCCCCCCGCGCCCGTGTTCTCGTCCTTGGGGACATGGGCCCTGATGCAGGGTGCCACCGGCTCGTCGCGTACGACCGTTACGCTCCACACACCGCCTACGTTGCGGGGGACGATCTCCGTGCACATGGAACCGATCGTGCCGCCCTCGCGGGATTTGGCGAAGGGGAACTCGTCACAGGAATCGTCCCGGACACTGGGGTCCCCCTCGAAGGGCTTCGGGGGAGCCTTGCAGCTGTAGTAGCGCCTCTTGTCCGCCATCTTGTCGTCGGCGTCACGCGTGAGCGGCTTCTTCTCGGTGCCGAGCCTGCCGTTGGTCAGGTTGTTCTGCGCCCACTCGTAGGCCACTGCGGCGGCCCCGTAGAGGGACTTGCTAATGGTCACCTGGGCCAGGTGACCCGTGACGATGCAGCCGGGGTACAGGCCGACCTGTCCGTCACAGCGCAGCGAGGGACCCGCCCAGTTCTGGGGGCTGGTGACGGGGTTCGCTCCGGTGCTCACCACCTCGGACTGGTAGGAGATCTGCGTGCGCTGACTGAGGCCGCCGCCCCGGACGGTGGAGTCGTAGGACAGCGTCCCGGTGTGGTCCTCCTCGCCCTGGTGCAGCTCGATGTACCCGCCGCCCCAGGCGGGCGGGCCCGCGATGCACTGGGTGCAGTCCGATCGAAGGGACACTTTCATCGCGGGAATGGTGGGTGACATCGCGCCGGCGAGGACGGAGATGCTCTCCTGCCACCGCGTACTTGTGGGGCTCGGCTCGGACGCGGCCACGACCGTGAGATCGGCGGTGCCGATCACCTGGCCGTCGGGGCTGACGAGCGCGTACACGATGTTGTGTCGCACGCAGTACGCGTGACGGGTGGAGACGACATCCACAGGTTCGGAGGAGGCGCACAGGGCCCCCGCGCCGTCCCGAGGGGCGGCCGTGACGTGGGCGCGGACGCGGGCCAGGTCCTGGGCGGAGACGGGGCCCTGTTGGGTGCAGGTCCACGCCGGGCCGTGGCGTGCGGGCCCGGAGCCGGGGGCGGTGGCCGTGCACGTGCCGTGGCCCTTGGGCGCCGCCCGGCTGGCCGTCGACGGTGCGGCGGCGGTCGGTGAGGTGCCCAGGGCGAGGAGGGCTGCGGTCAGAGCGAGTGCGGCTAGTGCCGCGAGCAGGTGTCTGGCGCGTTTCAAAGGGTGGTCCCCCTGTTCGGTGGCGTACGGGTCCACCGAGGATCGAACCGGCGTGGCAACGGTCTGCGCCAGGGGCGGAATCGGCCCCTCCGTGATCGTTTGCGGCCGGTTCCGGTCTCACGCCACCAGCCCTGTGGCCACTACATTCACCCCCCGACCGGACACATATACGAAGAGGGGGAAATAGACAACGATGCGCCCTATAGGACCCGTCAGCCGCGTCGGCAGATCACTCATGGCGGTGACCGCTACGGCGGTCGCCGCCATGAGTCTTGCCGTCTCCCCGGCTGCTGCAACGCCCACCACCACGACGGCGCAGACGCCCGCGCCTGGCGGCACCTGTACGGCGGCCGACCTCGGTACACGCCACCCGTACATCAAGACCAGCGAAGTGTCTCCGACGATCACCCACTTCAAGGGCTGGTACGTCACCCAGGGCACGACCGGCTACCAGAGCGTCACCACCAGCACCCAGACCACCATCTCGGTGTCCGTCGGCCTCAACGGCAACGTCCAGAGCAGTTTCGCCGTCGAGACCCTCGGCACCGTCGGCGCGATGCTGGGCCTGAACGTACAGGTCGACTACTCCTCCACCAGCAGCGTGTCGAGTACGGTCACGTGGAACTTCAACCAGCCCGGCTACTACGGCGTCTACAAGGGCACCAAGAAGGTCACCGGTACGTACGGAAGCCTCAACTGCAACCGCGTCCAACAGGGCGACGGCAGCTGGGCGTTGAAGTGGATCGAGGGGCCCGGCAGCGGCAGCTTCACCACCTACACCACCCTTGAGGAAGGCGCGGTGCGCTGCCAGGACAAGGTGCCCGCAGGAAGCATCATGGCCAAGGCGCAAGAACTCCTCGACTGCGGCTCGGCCGCCGCGAAGGCCAAGCACCCGGCGGGTGCGGTGGCGCCGACGGTGAAGCAGAAGCGGGACCGCCTCGCGCAGCGCCCGGCTCCCACCAGCGGCACGTCCGCCAAACCGCACAAGGCCACCGAGCGTATCGCGCGGGCCGATCTCAACTGCGAGCCCGGCGCCTACAAGATCGCCGTGCCTGACAAACCCCTGTCCTGGGGCGCGCCGCTCTTGGCGGCCGATGGTGTCCGCCTGCGGCCCTCGACGATCTTCAGCGCTCACCTGGACAACTGGCGCCTGTGCAACGTGACGGAGAACAACGGGGTCCTTGAGGCGTCCCTGTGGAACTGGGGCAACGGCGGGTGCGCGACCATCGCCGCGGAGAACGCGGCCACCGAACAGGCGGTCGTGCAGACGGCCCCCTGTGCGGAGGACGACCTCCAGCGGTTCTACATCTACCGCGACGTACCCGGCAGCTCGAAGATCGGTGTGCAGAACAAGTACACCGGCTCCATGTTGGGCCACGACCGGTACGCGGACGGGGAGTTCATACGCCAGTACTCCAGCGGCAGGCAGGACGGTACGGGTACGTACACCCTGATCGGAGTCTGACGGCCCACACCCCGTGAGCGGCCCCGCACGTGAACCCCGACCTCCCGGTTTCGCGCGAGGCCCTCCGCGTCCCTACTCAACGTCTCGGTCCCCGTCCAGTTCTTCATCGGGCTGCAACTGAAGCGGGACGTCAACGGCGTGGTAATCGGTGCAGGGTGGACGGACGGGGCAACGGTGACGTACGGCAACCCCACAGCCCCCCCTTCCAGCCAAGGCAGCGTTCCCTGGGCCGACACGGCGAACGGCAGCGGAACCATCGCCAGTGCCCTGGACCCGGAGAGCACGTTCATCTCGTCGCTTACATCGCCCACGGTCAGCAACGGCGGCACGATCGTCGTCGTTCTCATCGAGACGGACTCTGCGGGGCAAGTATTCAACGTCACCAAGACGCTCACCTGCAGTGCGGACGGGGCTGGCAACGGATCCTGTTCCTGACGGACGGCTCACCCGTCCCAGGCAGCCGGGCCTCCCGGCCGACGCCGGCGGCCCAGGCTAGTCCTGCGCAGGCTGGACCCGCTTCTGGCCTTGGCCATCGCGCACCGCGGTGCGGTATGTCTCAGCCCTGGGCAGAGCCGCCCGACCACGCCCCGACCATGAGTCGATCCCGTGGCCCAGTGTCGACGAAGCGAAGGCAGCGTGTAGTCAGCCTGCAAGAGCCCCGTGATCCTGAAGGCTTCTGATGGGCGCTTTTCAGCGAAAGGCATCTCAACAGGCCGCGAGCACAGCCACATTGGGATGATGGCGGATGCAACAACGCTCTACAGCTTGATCAGCGGAATCGGCGGAGCACTCATCGATGGTATTGCCGGTGTGTACGGCCCGGGTCGTATCGACAAACGACGACGCCTACACGAGCTGCTCCTTGAGGGGCAGCGTAGGCAGGCCGAGGAACAGGCGGCTGCACGCGAGGAGAAACAGAGGGTCCTGGACGCCATCGCAGAGGCGATCGTGTGTACGCAGGACTGGCATCGGCTCGTTTCCTGGGCGGTCCAGGGGCTGGATGCAGGCCGGGAAGTCGACGTTGCCAAGTTCGACGAAGCTGCGGAGCCGGTATTGCCGGCTGTGGTGAGGGCCGTTTCTTTGCTGAGCAACAACTCGTTCCGGCCCACCCGCCTGGTCCGGGTCACACCCAGCGTTGATGAGCACGGCGACCGGCGTCGGCCGGTAACATTCTCGATGCACCAAGTGAGGCTGGATCTACGGCGGCAGATCCTCGCTCCGCAACCAGGCTTCGACGGCGACAGCATCAGCATGCGTGCAGCCGAGATTCGCGGGGACCTGATGGTCGCTTTCATGACTGAGCGGGAAGCGCGCGTCGGTTCGTCGATCCCCATCGGTGACGACGGGGTATGCGGTCGCCCTGCCTAACCGATCAATGCGATCGCTCGTCGGCTGAACCTCAACCGCAAGACTGTGCGCCGCTTCCGCGACACCGACCTGGACGAGTTGCTTGCCTCGGCGCGCGACCGCCGGCCCAATGGCGTCCTGGAGCCGTTCAAGGCGTACTTGAACGCCCGGTTCTCGGAGGCGCAAGGCCAGGTCAGCGGCACCCGGCTGCTCCTGAAGGTGCAGGCCCGCGGCTATCGGGGCAGCCGCCAGGTCGTCCGCAAACACCTCGCTGCGTTGCGGGCAGGCACCGCCGAACCGGTCCGGGCTGACATCCCCAGCCCCCGCAAGATCACCTCTTGGATCATGCGGCTCCGGGAGACGCTCACCGGGAGCCAGGACGAGCGGCTGCTTCAGGTCCGGCCCGCCTGTCAGGACATCACCAGGGCCTGTGACCTCGCTCGGGCGCTCTCCGGCCTGGTCCGCCACCAGCGCGGATACCTGCTGCTGGAGTGGATCCGTCAGGCCGAGCAGGACGCACCGAAGCCAATTTGGCCGCCGCGGCCGCAGACACACTCGCCCGCCTCGACGGCGCCACGTACCCCGCCGCCCTCATGCGCGCCGCCACCGCCTTCGCCGCCCCCTCGCCGCCGCCGTCACCGGAGCACTCGCCCAGTTCCTCCCGTGAGTCTGCCCACGCCGACGCACCACTTCGTACGGCGGCCTCACCCCGCTCACATGATGAGCAGCACTTACCGCCCCAGCAAGTGAGCGGGAAAGCCCGCACGGCCTCACGGCGCTGACATGCCTTCGCTGTCAGCCCGCCCACATCCGCATATCGCATGCCAGACGGTCTACTGCGACAGGTGACCGTCCGTCAGCGAAATGGCGGATTCCTGTGCAGGTTGCCGTTGATCACCTGCCGGTGGTCCCGCCACCGGCCACAACGCCCGCTGCTGACTGGCAGGAACGGCCGCAGCCGTTCCTACTCGGCATTCGTCAGGTCCCCCCATGTTCAGGCGGGTGAGTGAGACACCGATGAACACCCTTCAATGCCGCTCTGACGGGCCAGAAGACGCCCCGGTCCTGGTCCTGGGTCCCTCACTGGGTACCACATGGCACATGTCGTAGAAGCCGTCCGGGGCTGTCCATCCAGTCCTATGCGGACATGTATGTCCAGTTTCGGGATCCTGTACTGGAAGGTGTCCACGGGGTCTGTGATTCGCGCGTGACACCTGACAGCACGACGAAGCCCCGCCGGTGCGACATGCCGTTGCCGAGGAACCAACCCAGCCAGAGCCGAGTCAGTCGTCGTAGACCGTGTCCGGCGGCGGTGTTCGACCGGTGAGCAGGTAGCTGTCGATGGCGTCCCTGGTGTGGCTGGTGCCTTTGGCCAGGTAGCTGGTGTGGCCATCGCCCTGGCGGGTCACCAGCACGCTGGAGGGAAGATCGTGGTGCAGTTGCAGGGCCCACGGGTACGCCGTTGAGGGGTCGTGGGTGGCATTGGTGATCAGGATCGTCGGTGCGTGCTGGACCTTGATCGGCTGCGGTGGGTTCGCCACCCGTGCTGGCCAGCCGACGCACCCGGTGAGAATGGTCCACGACTGGGACGCGCCGCCGAGACGAGGCGCGACCGCCTGCCCGAGCCGTCGCAGGTTCTGCAGATCGTGCAGCGTCCGGATCGGCGTCGTCCAGTCGAGGCACTCGATCGCGATCTGACTGCCGTTCGCATTGTCGTCGCTCGGCCCGGTGGCAACGGGCTGGGAGAGCGCCGACGCATCGCCGGCCTCGGCCTGTTGGAGAGCGAGGGCGAGATCGTTGCGGCGGGACGGGAACAGCAGCAGGCCCTGCGCGGCGAACCGGATGTCTTCGCCGGTCACAAACGGACGGCAGTCACCCGCCTTGGCGCAGGTCGGGGCAGGGATCGGACGGTGGTCGGCGGCTGCTACCAGGGTGTCGAACAGCCGCCCGACCTCTGTGCCGTGCAGCGCGCAGGACGTGGTCTGCGCACACCAGTCGAAGAAGCGGTTGAGGGAGTCCTCGTACGCGTGAGACTCGTCCTTGAACAGGGGCACCGTCGACAGCGAGTGATCGAGTGCCCCGTCCAACGCCAGGGTCCGGATCCGGTTCGGGAACAGTTCGGCATATGTGGCGCCCAGTTGGGAGCCGTAGGACAGGCCGAGGTAGTTGAGTTTCCCCTCGCCGAGCGCTTGGCGCAGGGCCTCAAGGTCGCGGGCGGCGCTGACGGTGTCGACGTGCTCCAGCAGTGGTCCGGTGAGTCGACGGCAGCTCCGGCCCAGTGCTTTGTTCCGCGCAACCAAGTGCCGGAACCCGGCCTCGTCCTTGGGGAACAGCGAGACCTGGCGATTGAGCAGCGCGGGGTCGCAGCGGACCGGACTGCTGAGTCCGACACCGCGCGGGTCCAGGCCGATCACATCGAAATGCTCCCGGGTGGCAGCGGAGAACACGTGCGCGCCGAGGGATTCGGCTTGCACGAACTGCGTCCCGGAACCGCCGGGGCCGCCAGGGTCGAAGAACAGGCTACCGACCGGATGCGCGCCGCTCGCCCGGAGCCGGTCCACCGTTATGGTTGCCTTCAATCCGTGTGGGTGCGCATAGTCCACCGGCACCTGGATGGAAGCACACTGGAGTTCCGCTGGTGAGTCGGGAAACGGGCACGCCGTCCAGTTCAGTGACGACGCCGGATTGCGGGCGGCAGCGACGGTATCCGCGGCGGCGGCAGTCGCCGCGGATACCGTCAACATTGCGGTGACGAGCACCGCCGTTCCGATCGCCCTGGCTTTCAAGGCCACGACCTTCTGGTTCAGCGACCGGCCCGTCATCGCGGGGCGTGGCGTGCGCATTCTGCTTGTCACGCTCGTCATCCTTGACCGTGCTCGGCGCATCGTCTATCAGGGACCACCCTGATCGAACCCCGATCGAACCCCAGCCAGCACAGCAGTCCTGTGGCACAGATGACCGCGGACAACCCAATGCTGCGTCCCCCCGGAACGCGCCCCGACCCTCAAGGGCGTCTGGGCCGACCCCGCCGCACGAGATCGTGCTCGGCCAGAAGCGCGCCGTAGTCGCAGCGCGCCTGAGCGGAGGCGATGTGTTGCAACCGGCGGCAGCGGCCGTCGGCAGTCAGGTGGAGCTTGCTGGTGAACCCGCGGCGCGAGCGGCGCATCTCGCACCTGTTCCCCCTTGGAGACCAAACCTGCCTGTGGGCACGGGCACTTCCTCGGGTCGGCCACTTCAACAGGGGCCCGGAAGGTGTGAGAACGGCTGACTCGGTTGAGCCCTGCGGTCGTCGGGACGCAGTGGAAATGGAATGAGAATTGCTCGGTTCCGGTTGCAGCGTGGAGGTTGAGCGGCAAACGGGAACAGGTGGCTATAGGCCCGACCTCCTGGTTACTCGCGGCAATGAGCAGTTCGTCGTCGAGGCGATCTGGAAGGCTCAGAAACACGGTGGCCGTACCGAGGTAGAGGTAGCGCGCTCCGAGGCTTCAGGCCACGAGTAGGCGCAGGCCCAGCTCTGCTGCGTCGAGGGCGATGAGGTCCCGGTTGTTTTCGGCCCACCGGCCCGAGGAAAGGTCATCGCGGAGGCTGTCCACCGCCCGCTGCTCGGCCTGCGGCCCGACTCTGGTCCATACCGACACCGCGCGGCGCACACGTTCGTCCAGGTACGCCTCGGGTCGGCGCCAGTGGGCCTCGAAGAAGCCGTCAGCGCAGTCCCACGGGATGAGTATCGGCTCCGCGCGGCCCCCGATCGCGCGGGTCATGTCGGCCAGTGAAGGCCAGCCGACGAGAAGGTCAGCGAACTGAGGCAGATAGTCGCGGGTGAGCCAGAACCGCTGAAGCCAGCCCGTCGAACTGGCGTCGTACGTGAACACCACCACGCGGCGGGCCACCCGCCGCATCTCGCGCAGTCCGGCAACCGGGTCCGGCCAGTGATGAACGGTGCTGACCGCCATCGCGGCGTCGAAGGACTGGTCAGCGAACGGCAGGCGCTCCGCACTGGCGGCCACGCACGGCGCCGCACCGGCGGGACGCTGCGCCCGCATCACCGCCGACGGTTCCACCGCCGTGACCTCGCGGTCCGGGGGCTCGTAGGAGCCGGTGCCGGCCCCGACGTTCAGTACCGTCCGGGCGTCCCCGAGCGCATCCCAGATCCTCGCGGCGATCCGCGGATCGGTGCGCCGCGTCGCCGGGTACGCGGACCCGATGGCTTCGTACAACTGCGCTCCGAAAACTTTGAGTTGATCCTCCGGTGTCGTCCTGATCCCCATTGCTCGTGCCTCCAGTTCCTTGTCGATGGCCGTCACCATGGCAGCAGCCCGATCGCGCTGTTCCAGCAGCAGACCGCGTAGCCGGCGCAGGTGCGCGACCGCATCGGTGGCCGGGTCGTCCACCAGATCCGCGATCTCGCGCAATCCGAAGCCCAGCCGCCGGTAGCCGAGCACCTCCCGCAGCCGCTCCACGTCGCCCGCCGAGTAGGCCCGGTACCCGGCTGCGGTCCGCGCGGACGGTCGCACGAGGCCGATCTCGTCGTAGTGATGCAGCGTGCGGACGCTCACGCCAGCCAGTGCGGCCACGCGTCCCACGGTCAGGTGTTCCTCCACGCCACCGACAATGCGGCATGACGCCACGTGAGGGTCAAGCGCCTCACGCCTGGTACCGCGCGTGGCTCCACCGCCGCGCCGACCAGTAGCTTCAGGCTGTCGAGCGGTCCTGACCGCAGCCAGATGACCAGCGACGCTGCGATCACCGTGCCCAGGAAGACGTAGCCGCGCTTGTCATACCGCGTCGCAACGGCCCGGGAGTTCTTGAGCCTGTTTGATGGCCCGTTCAACGGAATTGCGCTTCTTGTACCGCTCCTCGTCGAAGCCCGGTGGTCGTCCGCCTCGTGAGCCCTCACGCAGGCGAGCAGCCTGGCTGTCGGTCTTCTCCGGAATCGTGTGCCGGATGCCCCGGCAGGCCCGGGCGGCGTGCCCCGTGCTATCTTTACGCTTTTGCGGCGTTGCTGTGTCGGTACTCCGTTCGGTGTCCCTGGCCGGCGGCCGCGTCCCTGCCGCGCCTTCCTCGGTACGGTCCCTTCGGAGGAAGGCTCTCTGTGAGCGAATCAGCACGTGCCGATGCCCGGCGGCAGGACGATGTGTCTCAGGCGTCGGGCCGCTCTTCGGCGCTGCCCACGGTGGCGTCCTTCGCCCAGCTGGGGTTGCCGGCCGAGGTTCTGCGGGCGCTCGATGAGCACGGTGTGACTGTGCCCTTTCCCATCCAGGCGGCGGCGCTGCCGAACGCGCTCGCGGGACGGGACGTCCTGGGCCGGGGCCGCACAGGATCCGGCAAGACGCTCGCCTTCGGCCTGGGGATGCTCGCCCGGACGGCCGGGCAGCGTGCGCAGCCGAAAGAGCCGCTGGCGCTCGTTCTGGTGCCCACCAGGGAGCTGGCGCAGCAGGTCGGTGAGGCGCTCACGCCGTACGCCGAGACGCTGCGGCTGCGGCTCGCGACCGTGGTGGGTGGAGTGTCCATCGGACGGCAGGCCGCCGTGCTGCGGGACGGCGCCGAGATCGTCGTCGCCACGCCCGGTCGGCTGCACGACCTCGTCGAGCGCAAGGGCTGCCGACTGGGACGGGTGCGCATCGCGGTCCTGGACGAGGCCGACCAGATGTGTGACATGGGGTTCCTGCCGCAGGTCACCGAGATCCTCGACCAGGTGCGTCCCGACGGGCAGCGGATGCTCTTCTCCGCCACCCTCGACCGCGACGTCGACCAGCTGGTGCAGCGCTACCTGCGCGACCCCGCCGTCCACTCGGTGGACCCTTCGTCCAACGCGGTCTCGGCGATCGAGCACCACGTCTTCGTCGTGCACGGTCCGGACCGGTACGCCGTGACCACGGAGATCGCCGCTCGGGACGGCCGCGTCCTGCTGTTCCTGGACACCAAGCACGGCGTCGACCAGCTCACGCGGCATCTGCGGGCCAGCGGCGTGGCCGCCGCCGCCCTGCACAGCGGGAAGTCCCAGCCGCAGCGCACCCGGACCCTGGCCCAGTTCAAGAACGGGCAGGTCACCGCGCTGGTGGCGACGAACGTCGCCGCACGCGGCCTGCACGTCGACGACCTCGACCTCGTGGTCAACGTCGACCCGGCCACCGACCCGAAGGACTATCTGCACCGCGCGGGCCGCACGGCCCGGGCCGGCCGCTCCGGCACCGTCGTGACACTCGTCCTGTCGGGACAGCGCCGCGAGACGAGCCAGGTCATGGCGGAGGCCGACGTCGCCCCCAAGGTCACCAAAGTGCGGTCCGGCGAGGCGGAGCTAAGCCGGATCACCGGCGCCAAGGCCCCCTCCGGAGAGCCTCTCGACGGCGGGTCGGCCGTATCGCGCCCCAAGAACCACAATGCCCCGTTCCGCGGCCTGGGCAGCGCCAAGGACGCGAAGGGTGGCTCCGGTGGCAGGTCGTCCCGCAAGAGCAGCGAGGCACGCAAGCTCGCAGAGGCCCGCAAGGCGGCCCGGGTGCGGCGCAGCGGCTGAGACCGGCTTCCCGGACATCGGGGCGGTGTCTTCGTCTACGCTGCTGGAGGGATACGCGGGACCGGAGATCGGCCGGGGTGCAGCAGACGGTGTCACGTACGGGTGTCCGTGCGCAGGCTCCAATGAGTGAAGGGCAGTTGAGGCCTCTCAGGGCGGCCCTGGCCGAGGCGCTCCAAGCTGTCCACGCATGCGGGCTCGTACACCGGGATCTGAAGCCGATTCATATCGTCATGGCTGACGACGGTCCAAGGGTCCTCGATTTCGGCATCGCGCGGGCCGTGGAGTCCACCCGGCTGACCGCCACCGGGTCGGCCTTCGGCACTCCCGGATACCTTGCGCCCGAGTAGGCACAAGGTGACGAAGTCGGCGGTGCCGCCGATGTGTTCGCGCTCGGGCCCGTACTCGTCGCGGCGGCCGGAGGCAGCGCGTTCGGCGCCGGTACGCCCATGGGGCTGATGTACCGGTCGGTGCACGAGCCCGCGGATCTCTCCGCGCTGCCGGGGGAGTTGCGGTCGCTGGTCGCCGCCTGCCTCTCCAAGGATCCGGCCGGCCGTCCCACGCCTGCCCGGACCGGCACCCAGTCGGTCCGGACTTCTCATGCAGGAGGAGAGATGTTCCAGGGCACCGTCCCCGCTCTGGTGCGTGCCATTTCCGGGAGGCGGCGGCCAGTTGGCCGCACGGGCCGGTGTATGTGACGCCGTCAGACGGGGGCGAAGCGGTGGGGCGCCCGGACCACGACGCACGCCTCCGCCCCAGCCGCCCGGTGCTGGCCATGCCTCCCGCCGAACCAGAGCAGCGGCGATGGTCTCCATCCCGTTGATGCGGCCGTCATCCGGCAGTTGGGTGAAGGCGTCTTCCACCCGGACCGCCAGGTCCATGTTGTACGTCATCGTGCATCCCGTGCTCTGATCAGATGGGGCGGCACGGTGTGTCCAGGCACCGCGGCACGTAGCCCGATGGATGACTCATGAGTGGGGCTGTTCAGGCTGCGGTTTCCCCGACCTGGTCCGGCTTGACCGTCACCTGTCGCTACCCCGTGGCTCTGGATTCACCAAAGCCTTGATCGAATGCCTTGATGAGGTAGTCGACGACGTCGGGGAGGTGACGTCGCTGGCGGTAGGCGTTTCTTTGACGGTCGGCGCCGTTTCCGTGGGTGTAGAGATGTGCTTGTGCGGCGTTGAGGAGTGCAAGGTCTCCCGCGCCAAGACCAGCGTGCACGGTGTTCCAGAGGCGTTCGATGAGTGTGGTGGCGGGTTCGAGTCGGCGGGTGTGCAGGTGGATGGTGTCGCCGGTCAGACCGTCGCGGGCGGCGCGCCAGCATGCGGCCTTGAGTATTTCCGGCCTCGGCTGCGGGGCTGGCTGGGAGCGGCGGATGGCCGTAAGGGCGTCGGCTGCCAGGCCTTTGACGGCGCCGGCGAGCAGCACGGTGTCCTCGACGGTGGGCAGGGCGTCGGCGATCCGGATTTCAAGGGTGGGAACGTGGTGAGAGGGCCGGATGTCCCAGTAGAGGCCGCCGCGGTCCATGACGGTGCCCGAGGCGATGAGGCTGTCGACCAGGTCATGGAAGTCGGAGCGGGAGGTGAAGTAGGGCGGTGGGCCCGCCACGGGCCACCGCCCCCATGTCAGGGTGCGCCAACTGGCGTATCCGGTGTCCCTGGCCTCCCAGTAAGGGGAGTTGGCGGACAGGGCGGTGATTGCGGGAAGCCAGGGACGCATGTGGTTGCTGAGCTGCAGCGCGGTGATCTCGTCGGGTACGCCGACATGGACGTGACAGGCACACACGCTCTGCTCGTGATCCAGGGCGCCGTATATGGCCACACTCTGCGCGTATCGGTCGCTGTCGGAGATTGGGGGTGGGGTGTGCTGTCCGAGTACGGGGGTGCCGCTCGAGATGGCGCGTAAGCCCAGGCGGGCGGCGGCTCTTGAGACGGCGGCGCGTGCGGAGCGGAGTTGGTCGCCCAGGTCGGTCAAGCTCGTATGGGGGTCGGTGCGTATCTCGATCTGATAGCGCGTGAGTTCGGTGGTGACTCGGTCACCGAGATCCACGGCAGCGTGCGCCACGACCTTTTCGGCTTCCGGACTCACCTGGCGGGAGACCGGGTCCACTACCAGGTACTCCTCCTCCACCCCCACGGTCACCGGCAGGGGCCTGGCCGGCACCGGGGGATGTCCGTCATTGGCCGGGACTGGTTCCTCAGCGGAGGTCTGTGTCTGTTTCGCCCTCTTCATGGTGACCTTCCTGTCACTTAGCGTGGTGAGACAAGGGTGTCCGCACGTCGTCAGGAGCTGCACACATGCAGGAGCAGACGCAGATACTCGTTGTCGGCGGCGGGCCCGCGGGATCCACAGCGGCAGCGTTGCTGGCGCGGCAAGGCTTTCAGGTGACTCTCCTGGAGAGGGAACACTTCCCTCGGTACCACGTCGGCGAATCCCTCCTGCCTTCCCTGCTGCCGGTATTGGACATGATGGGAGCCAGGGAACTGGTGGAGCAACACGGCTTCGTCCGGAAGACCGGCGCGTTCTACGGCTGGGGAGACCAGCAATGGTCGTTGGGCTTCGACGAGCCGGGCAGGCCGGCACCGCACAGCTTCCAGGTCATCCGCGCCCAGTTCGACCACCTTCTACTCCAACACGCACGAGACCAGGGTGTCGCCGTCCGCGAGGGTGTGACGGTGCGGCGCATCGGACTGGAGGAAGATCGGGCCACCGCCGCCGTCTGGTCAACTGATGACGGACGCCACGGAGAGATTTCCTTTGGGCACCTCATCGATGCTTCGGGCCGAGCAGGTGTGCTGGGTTCCCGCCAACTGCGCGCTCGCCGATTCCATGACGTGTTCCGCAATGTGGCCGTGTGGGGCTACTGGCGAGAAGCCGCACCGCTGCAGCAAGCCCCTCCAGGGGCCATTGGGGTCTTCTCGCTGCCCGACCACGGATGGTTCTGGGCCATTCCCCTGCACGACGGCACACTCAGTGTCGGGTTGGTGACGGACAGGCATTCCTTCAACCAGGCACGCCGGCGCTCAGATTCCATCGAAGACCTCTACCGGCAGGCCCTCACCCATTGCCCTCTCCTGGCACGGATCCTGGAAGGCGCCGACCTCGCCTCCGATCTGAAGATCGAAAGCGACTATTCCTACGTCTCCGACCACTTTTGCGGACCCGGCTACTATCTCGCCGGCGACGCCGCCTGCTTCCTTGACCCTCTGCTCTCGACGTGCACATGCCCGTCTTCGACTGGAGCTGGGTGCGCCGGCGGAGGGTGGTGCGTAGAGGAGCCAGGTCAGCTGGCCACGGAGGATGAGCCACGGAGGGGGACACGTGCCGTACCCGGCCCGGCCCCGCATGGAATGCGATGGATGCTGCGAAGGGTTTCCGGCACGCACGAGCGGGCTTCGGCCCGCGCCACGCACAGCAGCCAGCTACGGAAGGCGAGAGAACATGATGCGCGCGGTCTGGAACGGCGTCGTCATCGCGCAGGCACCGCGCACCGAGAGGGTCGAGGGCAACGACTACTTCCCGCCCGAGTCGCTCAAGCAGGAGTACTTCACCGAGAGCCCGAGCAGGTCACTGTGCCCATGGAAGGGCATCGCCCGCTACTACACACTCACCGTCAACGGTGAGATCACCCCGAACGCGGCCTGGTACTACCCCCACCCGACCCCGCTCGCCCGCCGCATCAAGAACCACGTCGCATTCTGGAACGGCATCGTCGTCGAGGGCACCCGCGAACCGAAGGCACGCCGAGTCTGAGCACCGCGAGCGTCGCACCTGCCCCGTCCGGAGGCGCTACGACAGGGTCGACTGACTCTGTCCGGTGTTGCTCTCCGAATTGCCGTGCCTCGAATCCGGCGTCGGCGGATCAGGCGCGGATCACAGGCATGCCCCTGCCTGGCATCGCTGCCGGGAGGTTCTGCAGAACGCCATGCGGCCGGCGCCGCTCAATACGGCGGGCCAGCGCTCGACGGAGGCAAGCGCGGGTGCCTGCCCGAGCAGCCGACCCGCCGCACGAAGGCATTCCCCGGTGCGAAATACTCTCGCAATGAGTTCACGCACTTCCCCGATGAGCCAGTCGATCACGATACGGAGGGCGGTCGCGCGGGATGCCAAACGGCTCACGCGGCTCGTGCGTGGTTCAGGCGCCTACGAGGGTAAGTACGCAGCCGCAGTCGCGGGCTACCGAGTCGGTCCTGATTACATCGAGGCCCACCGCGCCTTTGTGGCCGTCGGCGCCGACGAGCACGGAGGCCGGGTCCTCGGGTTCTACTCGCTCGTCCTTGCTCCACCGGAGCTCGACCTGCTGTTCGTCGCCGACGAAGTGCAAGGGCGGGGTATTGGACGGCTACTCGTCGCGCACATGCAGTCCGAGGCCCGTGCCGCCGGGATCGACCGTCTCAAGGTCGTGTCGCACGTTCCCGCCGAGGACTTCTACCACCGCGTCGGTGCGGTGCGGACCGGGACCGCGTTCGCGAACCCGCCCGCCGTGCCGTGGGACCGTCCCGAATTCGAGTTTCGCATTCCTCCGGGATGACGCGGTGTGCCGGTTGGCGGGGCACCGGCTTCGCCTGCATGGTGGCCGGCTTGCAGCAGCCGCTGGACGCCGCGCGCTCCGAGTGCGCTGTCTCCTCTGCCCTGGCGGGAGGAGGGATCGCCTGCGCCAGCCGCCTGCTTGGCCGGCCGGCGTCGGTGCGGCCCGCGGTGGAGCGGATCGGCGGGAGGCTCCGGACACGGGCATCAGAGCCTGACTGTCGTGGGTGTCGGCCAGGTCCGACTCGGCGTTCGGGTCGTCGTAGGCATCGACGACGGCGATGGTCCTGCCGGAGCCGCTGGCGGAGGCGGCGGAGTTCAGACCGTAGGCCGACTGCAGGTCGCTGCGGCCGTAGCCGGTGGGGGAGTCCGCGGCGGCGTTCGGCCGGACCGTCCGGGGCGCGATGCCCTTCTTCGCCGC
The DNA here is from genome assembly GCF_040680235.1 of Streptomyces sp. NPDC052101. Taxonomy (NCBI): domain Bacteria; kingdom Bacillati; phylum Actinomycetota; class Actinomycetes; order Kitasatosporales; family Streptomycetaceae; genus Streptomyces; species Streptomyces sp. NPDC052101. The sequence goes on along the minus strand of NZ_JBFAWH010000046.1, from coordinate 11,819 downwards.
CTGCTCTTCCTGGAAGGCGGTGGTGCCGCTGGTGTCGCGCAGGGCTTGCAGGATGCGTAGCCCTTCTTCGGGGTGCCGGCGCACTCCAGCATCTCCAGGCGGAACCGCCGGCCCGCCCAGCGCTACGGCGTGGGGGGCCGCTGCGGGGAGCGGAGTACGAGCAGGGTGATCTCGCTCGGGGCGAAGACGCGGAAGGGCGGGCCCCAGAAGCCGGTGCCACGGCTGGTGTAAAGGAGGGTGCGGGTGCCGTGGCGGCTGAGGCCGGCGAGGGCGGGCTGGTCGATGCGGACCAGGTGGTGGAAGGGCCAGATCTGGCCGCCGTGGGTGTGGCCGGAGAGCTGGAGGTCGACGCCGCCGGCTGCCGCCCGGTCGACGAACTTGGGCTGGTGGGCCAGGAGCAGGACGGGGGAGTCGGGGTCGGCGCCGTGCAGGGCTCCGGCGAGGTCGGCGCCGTGGCCGGCGAGGCCGGAGGACTCGGCCGTGACGTCATCCACGCCGGCGACCACGAGGGTGTCGCCACCGCGTTCGAGCAGCAGATGGCGGTTGCGCAGCGGCTCCCAGCCCAGCTCGTCCATCAGGTCGACCCAGCCCTGGGCCTCGCTGTAGTACTCGTGGTTGCCGGTGACGTAGACCCGGGCCCGGGTGGCCTGCACGGTGCCGAGTGGGGCGGCCTGGGCGCGGCGGCGTGCGGCCGTGCCGTCCGCGATGTCTCCGGTGTGGCAGACCAGGTCGGCCTTCAGCGTGTTGACCGTCTCGCAGACCCGCGCCGACCAGCGGGCGCGGTCGAGCGGGCCGTAGTGGGTGTCGGTGATGAGGACGACGCGCGTGCCGTCCAACCCGGCCCCCATGCGCGGAAGTTGCACGTCCAGGCGGCGTACCCGTGGTACCCGGCGGGCCTCGGCGTACCCCCAGGTGAGCAGCACGGTGGCTGCGCCGAGGACCGCCCAGGTGACGATCCGGGCCCGGTCCTGGCCGTCGCCGACGCCGGTCACGGTCAGGGCGAGCCGCAACGGGACCCCGAGCACGACGGACCAGGCGAACAGGGTCCAGATGGTGCCCAGGAGGGTGTCTCCGACGATCGCCGCCCAGTCCTGCTGGCGTCGGCCGTGACCGCGCACCATCGCGAGCGGCATACCGATCAGGCCGAGGGCGAACAGGGCGGTGCAGGCGAGCGTGACAGGGAGCGGCCAGTGCTGGCCGGTGTGCAGCAGCAGCCAGCAGGGCACGGTCCACAGCAGGACAGGGGCGATCAGGGGGAGGTAGCGCATCAGACGGTGCAGTCGGCTCTGCTGAGTCGCGTGCGCTGCACTGTCGGCGGATCGGGTTTCGCTGGTGTCGGTCATGCTTCCCCTCCTTGAGCAACCAGGCTGCCGTCGCGCGCACTGTATCCGGCCGTCCCGGTCCGGTCGGACGCACGGGGTGCTCATGGTGGACAGCCCCATGTGGCGAGGTGGCCTCCGAGTTCGCCCCCCGGCTCATGCGGTTGGTGACTCTGCTCCTGACCGGGGTCGCGGCGGCTTCGAACGGTGAGGCGTGGAAGCTCCGGAAGCTCGCGAAGGCGTCGGCCGTCAAAGCCCGCACCCATGCCGTCAACCAGCTCAAGTCCGTCCTCGTTACCGCTGACCCCGCCTTGCGGGAAGAACTGGCCGGACTGGGCAATGCCGAACTCTTCCGGACCTGTGCGCGGTTCACCGACGTGAGCGGTCACGAGGAGGTCGGTGACGAGGCGGTGCTGCAGGCCACTCGGATCACGCTGGGTCTGCTGGCTCACCGGATCGGCCAGCTCTCCGAGCAGATCCGGAATGTGGACGCTCATCTGACCCACCTCGTCAAGTGTCATGCCCCGCAGCTGCTCGACGTGGTGGGGATCGGTTCGGACACGGCCGTCGCTTTGCTGATCACGGTGGGGGACAACCCGGAACGCCTGGACAGTGAGGCGTCCTTCGCTGCGCTGTGCGGGGTGAAAGTCGTCCGTGTCGATCCCACAGGGGTCCGGCGTACCTACCCAGTCGGACCGCGCACCTCCGTCACGGCCCTTGCGTCACGGCCGCCGTGATCTCCTCGTCCCTGGAGCGCTTCTTCCTCGCCCTGGCGGCACGTCGACAGCGCATCAGTTCCTCGCCGTACGGCAGGAGCACGCAGGTACCGATCGCCGTGGCGATGCCCACGAGATAGCCGGGTGACAGAGGCCGCCGACGCGGCACGAAACGCCAGGCGTCGGGGTCATCGCTTCCGCCCCGCAGCAGCGACGTCACCTGGTCGGCGTGCAGACACATCAGCGAGGTCAGCGCGCCGAACGGCAGCGACTCCAGAAAACTGTGGATGTGCTGCTCCAGCGGCCTGATCTCGCGGTCGCTGCGTGCTGCCGTGCGCACGTCCCACAGGGCGGTCGCCTCATGCAGGGCGGCCCCGGCGGACTGCACAGATAGCAGGAGCGGGTTGACCTCGTAGCGCAGGGTCAGGGCGATCGGGATGCCGACCTCGGTCATCATCAGGGAGTGGATCAGGGACTCCTTTGTGCCCGAGGTGTCCTCGATCCGGGTGCGCCGGTGCATCGCCCAGTCGGCGACGCCCGGGACAAACCAGCCCGGCAGCAGTCCGTACAGAAGGAAGCGGGTCGTCACTTCTCCGACATCGACGGGGGCACCCATGCGCGCGATTTCGGCGGCCTGGTCCCGGCTCTTGCGGTGGGCCACTGCGGATCACCTCCCTGCCCGCCGGAGTGGTGCGGTGGTACCGGGCTCGACGGCGCCCGGAGTACCCCTGAGCCGGCCGATCATGCGCCGCCGGGACTCCCCTCCAGATGTTTGCGCCCCCTGAGCGAGGACCTGGAACAAGCAGAGCGTTTCGGATAGTCACACTGAAGCTCTCGTTTCCGCCTGCGCGTCACGTATCACCAGAGTGCCCCCTTGCCCACGGCGCCTCTGGCGAGGCCGTGTCCAGTGGGACGGCCCAGGAGCGCACCAGCCCCAGTTGTACGGCCTGGCGCGGCAGTACGAAGTCGAGGAGCCAGTCGGCGGCGACCCGGATCCGGTTTCCCGGCATGGCCGCCAGGTGATATCCACGCGTGACGGCATTGGCGAGCGGCCCGGACAGCGGCAGGTGCAATGGGTTCGCCGCTCCCTGGATGCCGCCGAGGTCAACAGCGAAGCCCAGGTCGTGGTGCTTGTAAGGCCGGCACTCGCCGTGGCCGTAGGAGGCGGCGATGTTGTGTGCCACCACCTTGCCCTGCCGCCATGCATGCTGCGCTGTCATGGGCGTCAACTCCCCGGGCCGGGTGAGATCGGGCACGGCGGCGGCGTCGCCACACGCGAAGAACTCAGGGTGGCCGCGGATGGTCAGGTATTCGTCCACAACCACGCGGCCCTTCTCGGTGGGCAGGTCCACGGCCTCCACCAGCGGATCGGGTCGCACCCCGACGCACCAGATCAGCGAGCGAGTTGGGACGAATTCCCCGTCGGAGAGCAGCACCCCGTCACCCGTGGCCTCCTTCACCGAGGTCTGCGTGCGTATGTCGACTCCGCGCCGCTCCAGAACCTGCCGTGCCGTATCCGACAACCGCCGATCGAGCTCGTGCAGGATGCGCGGGGCGAGGTCGATCAGCAGCCACCGGGGGCGCTCCCCGTCAGCCTGCCTGTCGTGACTGCGGGCGAGTGCATCGGTGAACAGCTGGCCGTGTGCGGCCACCTCGGTGCCGGTGTAACCCGCGCCGACCACGACGAACGTCAGGCGGGCCGTCCGGGTGTGCGCGTCGTGAGACGTGCTGGCCAGTTCGATCTGCCGGGCGATGTGGTCGCGCAGGTACAGCGCCTTGGGCATGCCACGGAAGCCGTGTGCGTGTTCGGCCACGCCGGGGATCGGCAAGAGCTTGTTGACGCTGCCGACGGCCAGCACGAGCCGGTCGTAGCCCGTCTCGCAGCGGCTGCCCTCGGGATCGGTGAAGGACACGCGGCGCCCGTTCAGGTCGATTCTGTCGACCTCGCCGAGGACCAGGCGAACCCGCGGCAGCGTGCCGCGCAGCGATATCGACACCCGCCTCGGCTCCAGGACACCCGTCGCCACCTGCGGCAGTAGGGGGAGGTACAGGAAGTAGTCGTTGGGATTGATCAGCATGATGTCGGCCGCGCCGCGGGCAAGCCGCGACAGGGTACGGGCGACCTGATAGCCGGCGAATCCCGCACCGACGATCACTATCAGGGGTCGGCTCACGTGGGCCCTCCGCTGATTCCTTGCACACGATGATGCGGTGGTCAGGTCTCTTGATCGCTTATCTCGAGTCCCCAGAGCAGGACCAGTCAAACAAGACCGACACCAGCCCCCCGCCACGCAACCCTGTTCTCACCTGTGAGGTTGTCGGCTGGACGTTTCGAAGTTGACGTATCCGACCCGTGGAAGACGTTGGCCATGGGGCGCTGCAGGGGTCGGCGGTGCCGGGTTCTCGCGGGCGATCCACCCGAGGAACTTGTCCACCAGGATCCCCAGCGCCCTGCCGTGGCGCGCCACCACATACCACGTGCCGAGGTGGTCTCCCGGGCTGTGCGGGTTGAGTGCCCCGCACCGCAGACCGGCCGAGTCGAACTGGCCGCCCAGGCAGACGGCGGCGTCCGCACCGGTCCACGCCCAGACGAGCACTCCCTCGTGCCACAGCTGGTTGCGGGGCTGTGGAAGGCCAGGTGGCGACCCGCTCGGCTGCCGCTCCACGACCGGTCGCCACGCGTCGCCGAGCTCCCAGTCCGCGAGGTACTCCTCGAATGCGTTCACCGGCCCGGTGTGCGCCAGCCCGGTCAGGCCGGTTTCCGGGAGGCGGCGGCTTCTTGCACGGCTCCGGCCGCACCGAGGAGCCGACTTCACCGTCCGAAAGCCCACCCCGTAGTTGTGCTGTAGAGCTCAGTACGACAGCCCCGCACGCGCATCGCGCCGGACCGCCGCGTACGACTCGGCCCTGGACTTCGGCGGCTTCAGCGCCCGCTGCCACGCGCAACGGGGACATGAATCGATCATGTCAGCCTCGAGCGGTTCAGCGATTGGGCTCCGCCCGGCTGATCTCCGCCAGCACGGAGTGCGGGTCCTCCACGGTCGCCAGGTCGCCGAGGCTGATGACCCCGACCGGGTTGCACGGGGAAGGCAGAGCAGAGCAGGCTCACTGGATGGCTCGGCCGGCTCTGCTCGGCTCCAGCTCACTGGGAGGACCGCTTACCACCTTCATCGATGCAAAGATTGGCGTCGTGGCCCGTCAGCTAGTTGCCGACGGGCCACATACAGTGCCGTGTCCAGCTGACGGGTCCCTGTGACGACACAGAGTGTGTACGTCACGTCTTCAAGATTGCGGGCGATCTCCGGACCGCCTCCAGCCGCCATGCGCCGCCGCAGGGCCTCGCATCGCTCGACGAGTTCCCGCAACAAAGAAGGATGTGCCATCAGCACGGGGCCACCACCTCAGTCCGCGCCTGTCCGTACTACCTCAGACACTACGATCCCAGTCGTGCGCTCCCGCTGCACTCTAAGGACCACGCCTCGTCCGCAGACGGCATTACGAGGGCGCGCCCGGAACCTGGGTGGGACCGAACCGGTCGGGGGCCCTTTCCAGCTCGGCACTGATTTCCGGGGGCAGGTCCCCCTTGCTCCCCCAGATAAGGATCAGTTCCGCGACGTTGCGCAGCTTGATGTTGGTGTGCTGGGAGATGTCCTTCAGGACCTCCCAACCCTGCTCGGGCGTGACCCGCCCGACCGCAACCATCATTCCGATCGCTCGGTCCACCACGGCGTGCGAGGCCACGGTCTGCTTCAGCTCATCGACTTCTTCCCGCAGCTCCGTGATGCGCTCCTGCTCCGATTCAGCCACGAAACCTTCGTGCTCATCTCGCGGGCTCGTGTCACCCCGGTTCCTCGGGCTGGTGTGGACATGCCGGGTAGGCGAGGCCTGTCCGTAACGGATGGCTCGCCCGCAGCCCGTCGGCGGGTCGCGGCCGAGCCGCCGCCGTGGACCCGAAGGTGACCACTGACCACGGGCGCCCAGTCGTGCCCGATCAGGCGGCCGCTGAACTGCCCACTTCGCCTGTACCGCTATCGAGGGTTGGCGGCGCTACCTGGGGGGACACGGGCGGCGGAAGCCCTTGCTACAAGGAGGAGGCAGCCATGATCGCCCTGGGCATCATCCTGCTCGTCATCGGATTCGTCACGGGCATATCGATCCTGTGGACCATTGGCATCATCCTGACCGTGGTCGGCGCCATCTTGTGGATCATGGGATCCATGGGCCACGCCATGGCCGGCCGACGCCACTACTGGTGAGCGTGATCTTCGGGACGAGGCGGAGCATCGTGGTTCGCGGGCTGTTCCGGCAGGTCAGTCCATGCCAATAGTGAGACAGCCAATCGCCGCTGGGCTGCTCGCCCTGCTCGTCACGAGCGAATAGATCGAGGGAACCGGGACTCATCCGATTCCAGAGAGACGCCTCATAGGAGGTGCGTCCCATGACAACCAGCACGCTTTAGTCCTGTCGAGCGTTCCTCGGGCAGTCGGGAATACCGCCGCCTCAATCGTGGCGGCGACCGGCAGGCCAACGCCGCCCTGCACCGGATCGTGCAGACTCGCCTGCGTGTCAGCCGCGCACCCAGGACTATTACGAACGCCGCAGCATCTAGGACAAGAACCGACGCGACATCGTCCGATGCCTCATTGGGGAAGTATCGATGCTGCGGCCCAATCCATGGGTCGTGACTCCTTGGTGAGTGTTGGGGGACAGCCTCGTTGCCGTGCCGCACTCGACGGGCCAGTTTGAGTTTGGCCGCCCCCGACACGCCGAGGCCCCAGACCGGTGTCAAGGACATGCCCCACCGAGAGCCGAACAATGAGGAACCGGCAGCCGGGTCTCGCCACCACCTAGCGAAGACGACTTTTCGGCCGCCTCGGCCCGACTGTCCAGCCACGGCGCCCCGGCTGAACTGCCCGTCATCATCGAACGTTCCTGTGGGCTGGTTGTCGACCGCTTGCTCGAAGCCGGATACCCGGTCGAGCCCGTGCACCCCACTGCCTTTCACGCCGCCCGACCTCGTTGGGGCGCCCCCGGTGCCAAATCCGATGTGCTCACCATGCTCAAACACACCTGGCACCAGTAATCCTTGCTCCATCACCGCTTCGAGCCGCTGGTGCCGCCCGTCTCGGCTGCGCTTGCTGCTGGGGCATGGCACCACTTACGAGTTGGGCGGAACACGGGTGCTGCAGGAGTGTCGGAGTGGCGACTGCGGAGGAGTCGAGCGGCACGCCACTGGTCACCAGCCGTTGCCGGGGCGCAGTGACGGCGAGCACGAGCAGTCCGGACTCTGCCATGAACAGAGCAAAGGAGGAAGGTCGGTACCCGCCCGATGACCCCATCCACCGCCGGACCGCCGGCTGAGCAGACAGTGCCTGGGCCACAATGCCCTCATGACCGACGACCAGTCCCGGAATCCCGCTCGTCCCCTGCTGCGACGCCCTCAGGACGGTGAACTCATAGAGGTTGCCGGTGTCGCTCACTTCTTCCGGCTCAACGGCAAGCACACGGGCGGACGCTTCGCCTTCGAGGAATTCGGTCTGGCCCCGGAGTAGTCGGCGCCAGGCCGCACGTCCACGATGGACACGACGAGTACTTCCACGTCCTCGAAGGGGAGTTGACCCTCCAGACCGGGGACGGCGAGGTAGCGGTCGGCTCCGGGCACCTGCTCGCCGCGACCCGCGGCACCCCGTATGGCTTCCGCAATGCGGGCTCGACCCCGGTACGCGCCCTGTGCCTGTACACCCCTGCCGGCTACGAAAACTACTTCCGTGATGCCCACGCCGCGGTGAATTCCGGGGCCGAAGTGGCCGATGAGCTGCTGGCAGAATTTCGCAGCCGCTACCGGACCAGTTCCTACTAGCGTGTCGGAGCGAGGCGGGGGTCCCTCGCCCTGTCGCCTCCGTTCTCGGCACGCCCCGCGACGCCTCTGCTTGGCTGGTGGCTTCGGTGATCACAGGTGGTCCACGGACGGCTTCGGCGCCGTGCCTGTCGGGCAGTGGGACGAGGCGGACGTAGCGACTGATACGGTCGACCAGTATGGCGATGGCGGACCGGAGGCAACTGGCGCACAGACCTCACCCACCGGCCCGAGCATTGTGTCGGTGGGGGCCACCGCACCTGAGGCGCACACTGATCCCTATGCTGACGGCATGATCGATGTGCCGATTTCAGCGCTGGAAGTCGCGGTGGTCGAATCAGGGACCCGTGGCGTGGAGACCCTGCGTGACACCGCCACCTTCGCTCGCAGGCTCGAACTACTGGGGTATCACCGGATCTGGTACGCCGAGCACCACCATTCGCCCGCGATCGGCGCGTTCCCACCCGTGGTGCTGATCGCTCATGCGGCGGCCTCGACCTCAGCCATCCGGCTCGGGTCGGGCGGAGTACTGGCGCCCAACCATGCGCCCATCACACTGGCGGAGCAGTTCGGAACACTGGCCGCGTTGCACCCGGACCGCATCGACCTGGGTATCGGCCGAGGCCCTGGCACCTTCGACGAGGCCACCGCGCGGGAATTGCGCCGCGGAGCCGGACCGGCGACGGACGCGCAGTACCACGACGACGTCGCTGCGATCCTGTCCTTTCTGGTCGACGAAGTGGCACTCGTCCCGCTGCCGGAGCCATGGCTGCTGTGCTCCAGTACCGCAGGTGCCGCCCTCGCCGCGCGACTCGGCCTGCCGATCGCCGTCGCACACCACATCCGGCCCGACAACACCTTCACGGTGCTGGAGCGCTACCGTGCGGCGTTCATCCCGTCCCGCTGGTGCGAGCAGCCCCGGGTCGTGGTGTGCGTGGAGGCGATATGCGCTGAGACGGAGCAGGAAGCGGCATGGCGAGCCGGGCCCATGGACGTCGTCAAGGCCGGACTGCTCAAAGGGCTGAGCGAGATTCCCTTCCCCACGCCCGCGGATGCCGCCGCCCATCCCTTCACGGCGGAGGAACGCCAGGCGCTTGCCGCATTCCGCGCACAGCAGGCGTGCGGGACGCCCGAGGCCGTCGTACGACGGCTCGCGCAACTGGCCGCCGATACCGGAGCAGACGAACTCATGCTGACCACACCTGTCTACGACATCGACGCCCGCGTGCGCTCCTACGACCTCATCAAGAAGCACTGCGTGGCCACGAAGGCACCGTGACAACCGCGCCGCACCGAACCGTCCGTCCTGACCCGCCCACCAGGGCTACCCCGCGCGCCGCATCAAGGAGGGCAAGACCCGACGCGAGATCGTCCGACGCCTCGAGAGATATGCGACCCCTGGCGCATCGTCCCGGACGCTGTCGGGCTCGGGGGACGCGCGGCGGGACAGCTCCCGCATCGCGGTGGTCTGCTGCTCCACCGCTTCCGCGACGGCCGGGTCCACCTGGGACGGCGGCGTGGCCTGACGGTGCGCTTCGAGGGCGCGGGGGTAGCCGTTTGACGGGGCGGGGCGGGGCGCGGTGTCGGCACCGCGGGTGCGGTCGGCTGCGGGGCCGCCACCGCGGCGGCCGCCGTGGCGGGGCCGGCCTTCCCAGGAGCGGGCGGCCAACTGCTGCGCGTCTGCTACGTCGCCATCACCCGCGCTCGACAGCTGCTGGCGCTGACCTATCCCTACTCCAAGCACGGCAACATCACCGCACTGCTGGACGCGCACCACATCGAATACCAGACCCAGACCGCTCCGCCCCCGCCCGCAGCGCCCTGACGACTCTTGACTTCCTCTCAGATGCATCGGCTGCCGGGTGCGTACACCCGCCCCAGGCTGTGTCCTTCGAGCGCAGCCAGCGCGAGGGCTGGTCGCCGGCCAGCGGCGCGAACCAGGTTGCTGTCCGGTCCGCCCCCGCGCAGTGGGCGCGGATCCGGTGATCAGCGGACACCGGATGTCTCTGTGTGCCACCTTGCGATTGCGCTACGAAGCCGCACTCGTCCTTTTGAGGAGCATCATGCCCGCACCCACCGCCGAGCAGAGCGGCGCGATCGACACCTTCCGGCGCGGGGATCACCTGGTCCTGCAGGCCGGTGCCGGAACCGGCAAGACGACAACCCTGTCGATGATCGCCGCCAGCACCGGCAGGCGGGGCCGGTACATCGCCTTCAACAAGGCCATCGCCACCGAGGCTTCCCGCAAGTTCCCCGGCAACACGCTGTGCAAGACGATGCACGCGCTCGCGTACGCCGCGGTCGGGCACCGCTTCAAGAGCCGGATGGACGCGCCCCGCGTCCCGGGGTGGAAGACCGGCGCGGCCTTGGGCGTCAGCATCAACATGCGCGTGCGGATCGGCGAGCGCAACGTCACCAACAAGGCCCTGTCCTACACCGTGCTGCGGACCGTCACCCGCTTCTGCCAGTCCGCGGATCCCGCCATCCAGCGCCACCACGTCCCGCGTCTGCGCGGCATCGAGGCCGAACACCTCCACGCCCAGCTCGTCGACCTCGTCCTGCCGTACGCGAACCAGGCATGGAAGGACCTGCAGAACCCCGAGGAAGGTGTCGTGCGCTTTGACCACGACCACTACCTCAAGCACTGGGCCCTCACCCAGCCGCGCATCGACGCGGACTTCCTGCTCTTGGACGAGGCCCAGGACACCAACCCCGTGGTCGAGAAGGTCTTCAATGACCAGCGGAGCCATGCCCAGTTGGTGATGGTCGGCGACTCCGCCCAGGCGATCTACGGCTGGCGCGGAGCGCGGGACGTGATGAGCGGCTTCGAGGGCACCGAACGCGCGCTGTCCCAGTCGTTCCGCTTCGGCCCCGCACTCGCTGAGGAGGCCAACCGGTGGCTGGGCATCGTGGACGCCCCGATCCGCCTGGCGGGCACGGCCGCGATCAACACCCGTCTGGAACGCGTCGAGCAGCCGGACGCGATCCTGTGCCGCTCCAACGTCGGCGCGATGCTCGAAGTCATGCGCCTGCTCGACGAAGGCCGCCGGGTCGCCCTGGTCGGCGGCGGAGAGTCGCTGCGGGCCCTCGCGAGGGCTGCCCGCGACCTGAAGGCCGGCAAACGCAGCACCCACCCCGAACTGATCCTCTTCGAGTCCTGGGGCGAACTGCAGGAGTACGCCGAGTACGACCCCTCGGGACGGGATCTCCTGCCGCTGGTCGATCTCGTCGACGAACACGGCGTCGACGTCATCCTCAGCGCGGTGGACAGGCTCGCCGTCGAGCAGGGTGCCGAGATCGTCGTCTCCACCGCCCACAAGGCCAAGGGCCGTGAATGGGCCTCCGTCCGCATCGGCGAGGACTTCACCGAACCCGTCGACCAGGAAGAGTGCGACGAGAACGGCGACCCGCTGCCCGGCGACATCGACGATGCGGAGGCCCGCCTCGCCTACGTCGCTGTGACCCGCGCCCGCCACCAACTCGACCTCGGCGGCCTGTCCTGGATCAACCAGCACCCTGACGGCAACGCCGGCGCCAAGCGCCTGCCCCAGGACCCCGGATCACCTTCACCCTGGGACCGGCTGGGCCCTTCCCCGAACTGACGCCCCAGTCGGGCACCGTCCTGTGCCGCGCTCCAAGGCCCTAGTAGGACTCCGTTAGGTCTTCACGTCGGGCCTGTTGAGGAGCATGTTGGGTGCGTGGACGTACTTCAAGTGGACCGGTTCCGGGCGACGTTGGCGTTATTCGTGGACGATGTGTTCGCCTCGGTGCAGCGGAAGGACCAGCGGGCCAAGGGCGACTGCTACCTGCGGGGGCTGATGCTGGACGGTCGTCGTAAGTCGATCCAGGCGATGGCTTCGCGGCTGCCGGACGGCAACGAGCAGAACCTGCAGCAGTTCGTGAACCAGTCCACGTGGGATCCGGTGC
>NZ_JBFAWH010000045.1:0-43096 GCF_040680235.1 Streptomyces sp. NPDC052101 | reverse complement strand
ACACCTCCTGACCCGGGGGGTTCTGCAGCGTGTCAGGATGGGGGCGTGTCGCAGATCGTCTTCAGTGCGCCGCCGTTGATCGGGCGGGACGAGGAGGCCGCCCCTCACACGTTGCCCGTCTCAGCCCTGCTGCTCCGACGGCCGGCGCAGGCCGGGCCTGCCCGCCACCACCCGGGCCCTGAGCGCGGACCAGCGGGCCGCCACCGCCCACAGCACGCGCACCGACGAGCGCGGCAGGAACAGCGCCCGCAGCCGCGCACCGCCGCTCACCGTGGCGCGCAGCCCCTCGATCACCCGGCGCACGTCCTGCGCCGCCCCCGCCGCCGGGCTCGGCCGCTGCGCGTACAGCACCTGCTCCACCGAGTCCGCCAGCCGGTGCACCGCGGCACCGGCGGCCGGATCCAGCCGGCCCAGCTCGACGATCCGGGCGGCCGCCCGGCGCGGCGTCAGCGACTCGTCCGGCGGGATGCCGTGATCCCAGGCGCTGTCCGTCAGCTCCTGCCAGGCCGCCAGGGTGTGCGCCACCGCGCCCTCGTCGGTCCGGGCATGCCCGCCCAGCCGCGCCGACCGCACCCGCACCCGCCACAGCAGCGGCGACAGCGGAACCGCCAGGACCACCAGCGCGCCCAGGCCGATCAGCAGATACCACCACGGGCCCGTGCCCCCGCCGCCGCTGTGCTCAGCCGCCGCGGCGGACGGGGTGTCGCAGCCCTGCACCTTGACCAGCTGGGGCGAGCAGCTCTCGCTCGGCGAGGCCGCAGCCGAGGGCGCCGAGGACGACCGGTGCGAGGGCAGGCCCTGGTCGGGCAGCGAGGTGCCGGGCGTGTCCGACAGGGTGTACGACGGCGTGGTGCCACGGGTCGGGGTCGGCTCGAAGCGGGTCCAGCCCACGCCCGCGAAGTACAGCTCGGGCCACGCGTGGGCGTCCTTCTGGTTCACCGTGACCGAGCCGTCGGCCTGCGCGGTGCCGGGCGCGAAGCCCACCGCGACCCGGGCCGGGATGCCGAGCGTGCGGGCCATCGCCGCCATGGCGAAGGAGAAGTGGACGCAGAAGCCCTCCTTCTTCTTCAGGAAGTTCGCGATGGCGCCGGGACCACGGCCCACCTCCACCTGCGTGTCGTACTGGAAGCCGCCCGAGACGGAGAAGTAGTCCTGGAGCTTGACCGCTTCCTCGTAGTGGTTGTGCGCGCCCGCCGTGATCTGCTTGGCGGTCCGGGCCACCACCGTCGGCAGCGCGGACGGCACCTGCGTGTACTCGCGCTTCAGCGCCGCCGGCGGCTCCGGAGCGGTGGCCAGCTGCTGGGGGGTCGGCTGTACGTCCAGGCTGGTCACCCGGTAGGTCTCACCGCGCGTGGTCTGGCCGTGGTCGCCGACGAGGGTCATGCCGACCGGCTCGTAGCGCCAGCGGCCGCCGACCCTCACTCCGCTCGGCGGATACGGCATCGGCAGCCAGTCCTGGGCATACGAGTCCGCCGCCGTGACCGTGGTCGTCACCGTGCTGCGCTTGACGTCCGGTGCGAGGCCGATGGGCGTGGGGAACGTGTCGGGGACGCCGACGATGTGCCGCTGGGCCGGCTTCCAGGTGGTGCCGTCGAAATCGTCCAGGGAGACTATCCGCAGATACAGGTCCGAGATGTCGTTCGAGCTGGTCCTCAGGGACAGCACCTGGCGGTCGTCGTCCGTGTTCAGGCTGTCGCGCAGCGACACCAGCGGATTGACCGCGGAGATCGTGCCCCCGTTGCCGTCGCCCGCTCCCACGCCCGCGCCGGCGGCCTCCAGGAGGCCTCCCTGCATCGCGGGCAGGGCGAGCGGCACCACCAGGGCCGCGCCGAGCGCGACCGCGCCGATCCGGCGTCCGGTGCGCACCGGGGCCACCGCGCCGCCCTCCGGGGAGCCGGGGGAGCGGGGCGCGCCGCCGAACAGGCGCCCCCACTGCGCCAGCCGGTCCCGGCCCTCCGCGAGCAGCAGCATCAGATAGCCGGCCGACGCCACCAGGAACCACAGCCAGTCGGCCCCGCCGTGGGACAGCCCGGCGGCCACCGAGTACAGGGCGAGCAGCGGCAGCCCGGCCGGGGCGGCGCTGCGGAAGGTCACCGCGAGCGTGTCCACCAGCAGCCCGATGAGCAGGACGCCGCCGAGCACCATCAGTTTGATGCCGTCGGTGAGCGGCGCGGGTATCGCGTACTCGCTGACGTCCTGTGAGCCCTGCTGAAGCAGGTCGGCGAAGTGCCGGAAGACATCAGGGCCGGGGATCAGCCCGATGACCGCGTACTCCCGGGCGAAGACCAGGGTGAGCAGCAGCAGGGTGGCGAGCGCCTGCGCGGCCACGGTCAGCGGCCGGCCCAGCGGCACCCGGCGGGCCGCCGCGCCCACCCCGGTCTGCACGGCCACCAGCGGGACCAGCTCCAGCAGCCAGGTCGGCTCGGCCACCAGGGGCAGCAGCGCGCAGGAGGCCATCAGCGTGGCCGCGGCCGCGCACAGCGTCAGTCGGGCCCGCCCGCTCATCGCGCCGCCTCCCCGCTCATGACGGCCAGGCCCGAGCGCTCCCGGTCCGCCTGCTGCCACAGGGCGTTCAGTGCGGCGCCGCGCGGCACGCTCAGCGCCGTCCAGCCGGCATCGCGCAGCATGCGCAGCCGCTCGGCGTGCCGGTCGCCGGCCCTTGGCACGTCGGTCGCCTCCCGTACCCACGTGTCCGGATCCAGCACGAAGGCGACGGCGCCGCCGCTGCGCCGGCTCATCTTGGCGATCGTCGCGGCCTGCTCCTCGTCCAGGTCGCCCAGGAAGGCCACCAGCAGCCCCTCGTTCCCGGCGCGCAGCACGTCGTAGGCCCGGGACAGGCCCATGCCGTCGGAGTGGTCGATCACCGCGAGGGTGTCCATCATCAGCCCGGCCGCCTCCGCGGTCTCCTGGCCGCTGCCCGCGTACCCGTCGGCGCCCTCGCCGGGCACCACGCTGCCGCTGTCGGTCAGCAGCCGTACCGAGAAGCCCCGTTCGAGCATGTGCACCAGCACCGAGGCGGCGGCGGACACCGCCCACTCGAAGGCCGAGTCGGGGCCCGCGCCCTCGTAGGCACCGCCCCGGGTGTCCAGCAGGACGGTGCAGCGGGAGCGCCGGGGCTGCTCCTCGCGGCGCACCATCAGCTCGCCGTAGCGCGCGGTGGACCGCCAGTGCACCCGGCGCAGGTCGTCGCCGTAGCGGTAGCCGCGCGGGATCACGTCGTCCTCGCCCGCGAGGGCCAGCGAGCGCTGCCGCCCGTCGCCGTACCCCTGCGCCTCGCCGCCGAAGCGGACCGGTGCGAGCGGCTCCACGCGCGGGATGACCGTGAGGGTGTCGTACGTCGAGAAGGAGCGGGTCAGCTCGCACATCCCGAAGGGGTCCGTCAGCCGCAGCTGCAGCGGGCCCAGCGGATAGCGGCCGCGCAGGTCGGAGCGGACCCGGTAGGACACGTCGCGGCGGCCGCCCGGCTCCACCCGGTCCAGCACGAACCGGGGGCGCGGTCCGAGGACGTACGGCACCCGGTCCTGGAGCATCAGCAGTCCGGTGGGCAGCCGGGAGACGTTGTCCATCCGCAGATGCACCCGGGCCTCGCTGCCGGCCGGCACGCGCGCGGGGGCGAGCCGGCGGGTGCCGGCCACCCGGTAGCGCGTGCGGTACACCACGGTCGCGCAGATCAGCGGGAGCGAGGCCAGCAGCAGGCCGACCCGCAGCAGATCGCTCTGGCCGAGCACATACGCGCAGATCGCGGCCGCGATACCGGCCGCCAGGAAGGAACGGCCACGGGTCGTCAGACCCGCCAGGGCCGTACGGACGCCGCCCGCCTCCCCGGGGTCGGCGTCCGCTTGCCCGGTCCCCCCGGCACTCATCACAGACTCCGCGGGGGCTGCTGGGGATACGCCGGAACGCCCCGCCCCAGGCCCCCGAAGCCGCTCTGCTGTCCGGGCGCCGTCGGCACGGGGGTGCGCTGGAGGATCTCCTGCACGACCTGCTCGGCCGTACGGCGGTTCAGCTGGGCCTGGGCGGTGGGCAGCAGACGGTGCGCGAGGACGGCGACGGCGAGGGCCTGGACGTCGTCCGGCAGTGCGTACTCCCGGCCGGCGAGGGCCGCGGACGCCTTCGCGGCGCGCAGCAGATGCAGCGTCGCGCGCGGGGAGGCGCCGAGTCTGAGGTCGGGGTGGTTGCGCGTGGCGGCGACCAGCTCCACCGCGTACCGCCGGACCGGCTCGGCGACATGGACGCCGCGCACGGCCTCGATCAGCTTCACGATCTCGTGGGCGTGCGCCACCGGCTGCAGGTCCTCCAGCGGGCTCACCCCGCCGTGGACGTCGAGCATCTGCAACTCGGCCTCCACGCTCGGGTAGCCGACGGAGACCCGGGCCATGAAGCGGTCGCGCTGGGCCTCGGGCAGCGGGTAGGT
This sequence comes from Streptomyces sp. NPDC052101, assembly GCF_040680235.1. Classification (NCBI taxonomy): domain Bacteria; kingdom Bacillati; phylum Actinomycetota; class Actinomycetes; order Kitasatosporales; family Streptomycetaceae; genus Streptomyces; species Streptomyces sp. NPDC052101. The sequence continues at coordinate 38,682 of NZ_JBFAWH010000045.1, read as the reverse complement.
GCCCTCCATCTCGACCGGGTTCTGCGTGGCCACCACCATGAAGGGGCTGGGCAGTTCGTACGTCTGCCCGTCGATGGTGACCTGGCGCTCCTCCATGGACTCCAGCAGCGCCGACTGGGTCTTGGGCGAGGCGCGGTTGATCTCGTCGCCGATCACGATCTGCGCGAAGATGGCGCCCGGCTTGAACTCGAAGTCCCGGCGCTGCTGGTCCCAGATGGACACACCGGTGATGTCCGAGGGCAGCAGGTCGGGTGTGAACTGGATGCGCCGCACCGTGCAGTCGATGGACCGTGCCAGCGCCTTGGCCAGCATCGTCTTGCCCACGCCGGGGACGTCCTCGATCAGCAGGTGGCCCTCGGCGAGCAGCACGGTCAGCGCCAGCCGTACGACCTCGGGCTTGCCCTCGATCACGCCTTCCACCGAACCGCGCACCCGCTCCACCGTGGCGGTCAGATCTGTGAGGCTCGCTCGATCGTCATAGGTCGTCACCCGGCCCTCCTCGGCCCGTTCTTTCCGGGCCGACGCTGCTTGCGAACCGGCCCACCCCGAAACACGGACACCGCGCGGGAAAAGTTCCGCGCGACGCCACACCCCGCATTCTTGCCGCCGTTACCGATTCGTGTCACTCGCCTGTGGACAACTGCCCGCACGATGTCGGCCTTACGTATTTTTCGACCGCATTTTCGATACCGGGGAGACGCGGGAAGGCGTACGAAGACGCCGTGTTTTCGGGGTGGCCGGCCGGTGTGCCGGTCAGGCCGGGTCGACCTCGCGCAGCAGACCGGAGCGCACGTCGAACACGAAACCGCGCACGTCGTCGGTGTGCACCAGGAACGGCGAGGTGCGCACGCGCTGCATGGACTGGCGCACGTCCTGGTCGACGTCCCGGAAGGACTCCACCGCCCAGGCCGGCCGCTGGCCGACCTCCATCTCCAGCTCGTGCCGGAAGTCCTCGGTGAGGGACTCCAGGCCGCAGCCGGTGTGGTGGATGAGCACGATGCTGCGGGTGCCGAGCGCCCGCTGGCTGATGGTCAGGGAACGGATGACGTCGTCGGTCACGACACCGCCCGCGTTGCGGATGGTGTGACAGTCGCCGAGCTCCAGGCCGAGCGCGGCGTGCAGGTCGAGACGGGCGTCCATACAGGCCACGACGGCGACCTGGAGGACGGGGTGAGCGTCCATGCCCGGGTCGGTGAACTCGGCGGCGTACGCCTGGTTGGCCTCCACCAGGCGATCCGTCACGGTGCCGCCGTTCGTTATGGCGCCTTCGGATCCAGTGGGAACTGCTGCGGAAGTCGTCATACTCATGACGTTACTGGTCACGCTCGTTCCTGGCCCGCTGTGAGACGGGACAAAGAACGTCATCGTGGCTTGTTGTGAGCTACCCCATAGGGAGGGCAAACCTGTTCCGGACGGGTGAATCCAGCCGAATTGCGGCTCCCGCCGCGATGCGGTAGGCGACGCGCAGGCCGGTTGATTGACCGCGAGACACGGTGGACTAAAGTGACGCGAAGCGGGAGACGTGGCTCTCCCTGCTGGTGAAACCCCCGGAGACCCCGGCTCGCCCCGGACCGTCTCCCCACGTGCGCGGCGCGTACGTACGGCTCGGCCTCCTCCCGCTCCCGGTCCGGCTGACGCTTCCGGCGCCGGCAGGCCTCCCCATCACGAGCTGGCGGGGACCCGGCGGTGCGTATGGCCTCGCCGGAAGATGAGAGGCCGTCTTGAGCCAGAGTCGACACGTCCCGGTGATGCTCCAGCGGTGCCTGGACCTGCTGGCGCCCGCCCTGGAGCGCCCGGGAGCGGTGGTCGTCGACTGCACCCTCGGCCTCGGCGGGCACAGCGAGGCACTGCTGGCCCGGTTCCCCGAGGCGCGGCTGATCGGCCTCGACCGGGACAAGGAGGCGCTGCGCCTGTCCGGCGAGCGGCTGGCGCCCTTCGGTGAGCGCGCCACGCTCGTGCACGCCGTCTACGACGAGCTGCCCGAGGTCCTGCGCCGGCTCCGCATCGCGCGCGTGCAAGGCGTTCTGTTCGACCTCGGGGTCTCCTCCATGCAGCTGGACGAGGCCGACCGCGGCTTCGCCTACGCCCAGGACGCGCCGCTGGACATGCGCATGGACCAGACGACCGGCATCAGCGCCGCCGAGGTCCTCAACACCTATCCGGCGGGCGAACTCGTGCGCATCCTGCGCGCGTACGGCGAGGAGAAGCAGGCCAAGCGGATCGTGTCGGCGATCGTGCGCGAGCGGGAGAAGGAGCCGTTCAGCACCAGCGCGCGGCTCGTCGAGGTGATCCGGGACGCCCTGCCGCAGGCCGCCAAGCGCACCGGCGGCAACCCCGCCAAGCGCACCTTCCAGGCGCTGCGCATCGAGGTCAACGGCGAACTGTCCGTCCTGGAGCGGGCGATCCCGGCCGCGGTGAAGTCCCTCGGCGTCGGCGGGCGCATCGCCGTGCTGTCGTATCACTCGCTCGAGGACCGGTTGGTCAAGCAGGTGTTCGCGGCCGGAGCCGCGTCCACCGCGCCGCCCGGGCTGCCGGTCGTGCCGGAGCGCTACCAGCCGCGGCTCAAGCTGCTCACGCGGGGTGCCGAACTTCCCACCGAGGAAGAGGTCGCCGAGAACCGCCGGGCCGCACCGGCGAGGCTCCGCGGCGCCGAGCGCATCAGGGAGGACGCCGAGTGAGCGAGACGGGTCGGTTGGATTCCCGAACGCACGGCAGGAGCCGGTTGGATTCCCGAACTCACCGGGGGAGCCGTGGGTAGGAAACCCGAACTGAGGGGGCGGGCCGCGCGACTCGCCCGGCTCTTCCCGGCCGGCCGCGCCCGGGCCGCCCGCGCCCCGTTCGTCCTCCTCGTCGTCCTGCTCCTGGGCGGCGGCCTCATCGGGCTGCTGGTGCTGAACTCCGCGCTCAGCGAAGGCTCGTTCAAACTGGCCGATCTGCAGAAGCGGACGAAGAGCCTCACCGACGAGGAACAGGGCCTCCAGCGGGACATCGACGCCTACTCGTCCCCCGACGCCCTCCAGCGCCGGGCCCGTGAACTGGGTATGGTCCCCGGCGGCGACCCGGCCTTCCTCGGCCCCGACGGCAAGGTCAAGGGCGTCCCGGGCGTCGCCCCCCAGTCGGCCGCCCTCACCCGCCCGGTCGCCCCCGAGGCCCTGCCCCCGGCCCCCCCTCTCCCCATGCAGGGGTCGACGCCCCCCTCCACCGCACCGGCCCAGGGTCAGCCCGCCCCCACCGGCCTCCAGCCCACCCCCACGACCCCCGACCCGGCAGTGGCCGTCCCTCCGCCCCCCGCCGGCTCCCCGCCGCTCCCCACCCCGACCCCCGGCAGGTGAGGGAAGTGTCCGACAGGGAAGCGCCGCGCCGTCGTGTGCGCGGGCCGGCGTATGCGCTGGCTTCGGGTGAGGGGAGGGGCGGCTGCGGCGCAGGTGCGGTCGTGTTCCCCGTGTGGCGTCGTGTGGCCCCGGTGTGTGCCTCGGCGGGTGCCGTGGTGCCGCTTTCGATCTCCGAGTCCATGTCCACCCCGACCCCCGGCAGGTGAGGGAAGTGTCCGACAGGGAAGCGCCGCGCCGTCGTGTGCCCGGGCCGGCGAAGCCGGCCCGGCCCGGGAGTGCCGTGCGGCGGCAGCCCGGCCCCGGTGCGCGTCCGGCGCGGCGGCCGAGCGGCGCGCGACCGCCGGCCCAGCGCCCCCTCCGGCTCGGCAGCGCGCGGCCCCGGCTGCGCATGGTCAGCCTCGCACTGACCCTGGTGCTGCTCGTATTCGTCGTACGGCTGCTGCAGGTGCAGGCCGTCGACGCCAGCGCGTACGCCGCGCGGGCCGAGCAGAACCGGTATGTCGTGCACACGCTGGCCGCCGACCGCGGCGGGATCACCGACCGCAACGGCGTCGCCCTCGCCGTCAGCGAGGACGCGTACGACATCACGGCCGACCCGACGATGTTCAGCCGGCAGCAGCTGAAGATCGACGACGGACCCGAGCAGGCCGCCGCGCTCCTCTCGCCGATCCTCGGGCAGGACCAGGCCACGCTCGTGAACAAGCTGCGGCCCAAGAACAAGAACTCCCGGTACACCCGGCTCGCCAATCGGCAGACCCCGCAGGTCTGGAAGCAGATCAAGGACCTGAGGAACGCGCTCGCCAAGAAGGCGGAGACGGACAACAACACCGCCAACGTGCTGGCCGGCGTCTTCGCCGACCCCAGCAGCCAGCGCGTGTACCCCAACGGCGACCTCGCGGCCGGGACACTGGGCTGGGTCAACGCCGACGGCCGGGGCGGCGGCGGTATCGAGCAGGAGCTGGAGAAGCAGCTGGCGGGCAAGGACGGCAAGATCCGCTATGCCCAGTCCGGTGGGCGTGAGGTGCCCACGGTCGGGTCCAACGAGACTCCCGCCGTACCCGGCTCCGACGTCGAGCTGACCATCGACCGCGACATCCAGTGGGCCGCGCAGAAGGCCATCACCGAGCAGGTCCAGAGATCCAACGCGGACCGCGGGTACGTCGTCGTCCAGGACACCCGCAGCGGCCAGATCCTGGCCATGGCCAACGCGCCCGGCTTCGACCCGAACAACCTGTCCAAGGCGGACGCGGACGCGATGGGCAACGCGGCCCTCCAGGACGCCTACGAGCCCGGCTCCACGGCCAAGTTGATGTCCATGGCGGCCGTGCTCCAGGAGAACGCCGCCACCCCGCTCACCCACGTCGTCGTACCCAACCGGCTGCACCGCGGCGACCGGCTCTTCCAGGACGACGTCGACCACGACACCTGGTACCTCACCCTGAACGGCGTGCTCGCCAAGTCCAGCAACATCGGGACCATCCTGGCCACCGGCCAGCTGGGCAGGACGCAGTCCGAGGCGAACCGGGTCCTCTACTCCTACCTGCGCAAGTTCGGCATCGGCAGCTCCACCGGACTCGGCTTCCCCGGCGAGACCCCCGGCATCCTCGCGCCGTACCAGAAGTGGTCCACATCGCAGCAGTACACGATCCCTTTCGGCCAGGGCTTCTCCATCAACGCCGTGCAGGCCGCCTCCGTGTACTCGACGATCGCCAACGGCGGGGTCCGGATCGAGCCGACCCTGGTGCGCGGCACCAAGGGCCCCGACGGGCGCTTCACCCCCGCGCCGAAGCCCAATGAGACGCGGGTGGTCAGCGACAGGACCGCCAGGACGCTCGCCGAGATGCTGGAGTCCGTCGTAGACGACGAGCAGGGCACCGGCATCAAGGCCCGCATCCCCGGCTACAACGTCGCCGGCAAGACCGGCACGGCCAACCGCGTGGATCCGGCCACCGGCAAGTACCGCGGCTACACCTCGTCGTTCGCCGGCTTCGCCCCCGCCGACAGCCCCCGGATCACCGTCTACTGCGCCATCCAGAACGCCACCTCCGGCAGCTACTACGGCGGCCAGATCTGCGGTCCCATCTACAAGCAGGTGATGGAGTTCGCCCTGAAGACCCTGCAGGTCCCGCCGACCGGGGCACAGCCCGCCAACCTGCCCGTCGACTACAAGCCCTGATCAGCACACCGGAACACCAGGAACGAGCCCGTGACAACGATCACCCCGGAACCCGGGAACCAAGGCGCCCGGCGCCCCTCACTTCGCTCCGGAGCGGGTGCGCCCGGTACGCTCACCGCCGTGCCACACGCTGATCAGTCCCAAACCACCCAGAAGGGCGCTTCCGTGACATATCCGGGACCGCCGCGACCGGTTCAGGTCTCCGCCACACCCCTCGCGGAACTGGCCGATCAGCTGGGTGCCGCCGTACCTGACGCCGCCGCCGAGATCACCGGGATCACCCACGACTCGCGCGCCGTCCGCCCCGGCGACCTGTACGCCGCCCTCCCGGGCGCCCGTCTGCACGGCGCCGACTTCGTCACCCAGGCCGCCGGCCTCGGCGCGGTCGCCGTGCTCACCGACCCGACCGGCGCCGAGCGTGCCGCCGCGACCGGACTGCCGGTCCTCGTCGTGGCCGACCCGCGCGCGCGGATGGGCGCACTCGCGGCGACGATCTACGGCCACCCCGGCCGCGACCTGCTGCAGATCGGCATCACCGGCACCTCCGGCAAGACCACCACCGCCTATCTGATCGAGGGCGGGCTGAGGACCGCGAAGTCCACCGGCCTCGTCGGCACGGTCGAGATGCGCATCGGCGACGAGCGCATCAAGTCCGAGCGCACCACCCCCGAAGCCACCGACCTGCAGGCCCTGTTCGCCGTCATGCGCGAGCGCGGCGTCGAGGCGGTCGCCATGGAGGTCTCCAGCCACGCCCTGGTCCTCGGCCGGGTCGACGGCTGTGTCTTCGACATCGCCGTGTTCAACAACCTCAGCCCGGAGCACATGGAGTTCCACTCCGGCATGGAGGACTACTTCCAGGCCAAGGCGCGGCTGTTCACGCCGGAACGCAGCAGACTCGGGGTCGTCAACCTCGACGACGAGTACGGCCGGAGGCTCGCCCAGGAGGCCACCGTCCCGGTCGTCACCTTCTCCGCCGAGGGCCACCCCGACGCCGACTGGCGCGCCGAGGACGTCCAGGTCGGCCCCATGGACTCCACGTTCACCGTGGTCGGCCCGGAGGGCCGGCGGATCCACGCCAGGTCCCCGATCGCCGGCCCGTTCAACGTGGCGAACACCCTCGCCGCCGTCGTCGCCCTCGCTGCCGCCGGTCTCGACCCGCAGACCGCCGCCGACGGCATCGCCGCCGTACCGGGCGTCCCCGGCCGCCTGGAGCGCGTGGACGCCGGCCAGCCGTACCTCGCGGTCGTCGACTACGCCCACAAGACCGACGCGGTCGAGTCGGTGCTCAAGGCGCTGCGCAAGGTCACCAAGGGCCGGCTGCACGTCGTCCTCGGCTGCGGCGGCGACCGCGACCAGACCAAGCGCGTCCCGATGGGCGCCGCCGTCGCCCGGCTCTCCGACACGGCCGTACTGACCTCGGACAACCCCCGCTCCGAGGACCCGCTCGCGATCCTCGCGACCATGCTCCAGGGGGCCGCCTCCGTGCCCGCGCACGAGCGTGGCGAGGTGCTCCTCTTCGAGGACCGGGCCGCGGCGATCACCGCCGCCGTGGGCCGGGCCCAGGCCGGCGACACCGTGCTGGTCGCGGGCAAGGGCCACGAGCAGGGCCAGGACATCGCCGGCGTCATCCGTCCCTTCGACGACCGCCAGGTGCTCCGCGAAGCCATCCAGAAAACCCAGGGATGAAAATCCAGAAGACCCAGGGGATGAACTTGTGATCGCCCTCTCCCTCGCCGAGATCGCAGCAGTCGTCGGCGGGCAGACGCACGACATACCGGATCCGTCCGTCCAGGTCACCGGCCCGGTCGTCCGGGACTCCCGCGAGGTGGTGCCCGGCAGCCTGTTCGCCGCCTTCGTCGGCGAGCGCGTGGACGGCCACGACTTCGCGGCGCGGGTCGTCGAGGCGGGAGCGGTCGCCGTACTGGCCTCACGCCCGGTCGGTGTACCCGCGATCGTCGTCGAGGACGTGCAGACCGCCCTCGGCGCCCTCGCCCGGCACGTCGTACGCCGGCTCGGCGCGACCCTCGTCGCCCTGACCGGCTCGGCCGGCAAGACCAGCACCAAGGACCTCATCGCGCAGGTCCTGCAGCGCAAGGCGCCGACGGTGTTCACGCCCGGATCGCTCAACAACGAGATCGGGCTGCCGCTGACCGCGCTGTCCGCCACCGAGGAGACCCGCTTCCTCGTGCTGGAGATGGGCGCCCGCGGTATCGGGCACATCCGCTACCTCGCCGACCTCACCCCGCCGAAGATCGGCCTGGTCCTCAACGTCGGCACCGCCCACATCGGCGAGTTCGGCGGCCGGGAGCAGATCGCCGAGGCCAAGGGCGAGATCGTCGAAGGCCTGCCGGAGGACGGCGCGGCGATCCTCAACGCCGACGACCCGCTGGTGAGGGCCATGGCCCCGCGTACCAAGGCGAAGGTGGTCCTTTTCGGAGAGTCGGCCGAAGCGGACGTACGCGCCGAGAACGTGCGACTCACGGACAGTGGACAGCCGTACTTCAGACTTCACACACCCTCCGGTGCAAGCGATGTGACCATGCGCCTGTACGGTGAGCACCACGTGTCGAACGCGCTCGCCGCGGCCGCCGTCGCTCATGAGCTGGGCATGTCCGCGGAAGAGATCGCCACCGCGCTCTCCGAGGCGGGCACCCTCTCCCGCTGGCGTATGGAGGTCACCGAGCGCCCGGACGGCGTGACCATCGTCAACGACGCCTACAACGCCAACCCCGAGTCCATGCGGGCCGCCCTTCGGGCGCTCGCGGCCATGGGCAAGGGGCGCCGCACGTGGGCGGTGCTCGGCAAGATGGCCGAGCTGGGGGACGAGGCGCTCGCCGAGCACGACGCCGTCGGACGGCTCGCCGTCCGGCTCAACGTCAGCAAGCTCGTCGCCGTCGGGGGGATTGAGGCCTCCTGGCTGCAACTGGGCGCATATAACGAGGGTTCGTGGGGTGAGGAGTCGGTGCACGTGTCCGACGCACAGGCGGCGATCGACCTGTTGCGCAGCGAGTTGCGCCCGGGGGACGTCGTCCTCGTGAAGGCGTCCCGTTCGGTGGGTCTGGAGGGCGTTGCCCAGGCGCTCGTCGAGACCGGTGCCGAGGGCGAGGTTGCCGCCCGATGATGAAGCAGATCCTGTTCTCGGGAGTCATTGGCCTCTTCCTGACCTTGATCGGCACCCCGCTGCTGATCAAGCTCCTGGCCCGCAAGGGCTACGGCCAGTACATTCGTGACGACGGCCCGCGCGAGCACGCCAGCAAGCGCGGTACGCCGACCATGGGCGGCATCGCCTTCATCCTGGCGACGATCGCCGCGTACTTCCTGAGCAAGCTCATCACCGGTTACCCGCCCACCTACTCCGGCATCCTGGTCCTCGGCCTGATGTTCGGCATGGGCCTGGTCGGCTTCCTCGACGACTACATCAAGATCGTCAAGCGGCGTTCGCTGGGCCTGCGGGCCAAGGCGAAGATGGCCGGGCAGCTGATCGTCGGCATCTCCTTCGCGGTGCTGTCGCTGATGTTCGCGGACGCGCGCGGCAACACCCCGGCCTCCACCAAGCTGTCGTTCATCACTGACTTCGGCTGGACGATCGGCCCGGTGCTGTTCGTCGTCTGGGCGCTGTTCATGATCCTCGCGATGTCGAACGGCGTGAACCTGACCGACGGTCTGGACGGCCTCGCCACCGGCGCCTCCGTGCTCGTCTTCGGCGCCTACACGTTCATCGGCGTCTGGCAGTTCCAGGAGTCCTGCGCCAACGCGCAGACCCTGACGAACCCGGCCGCCTGCTACGAGGTGCGCGATCCGCTCGACCTCGCGGTGGTCGCCTCCGCGCTGATGGGTGCCTGCCTGGGCTTCCTGTGGTGGAACACCTCGCCGGCGAAGATCTTCATGGGTGACACCGGCTCGCTCGCCCTCGGCGGTGTCCTCACCGGTCTGGCCATCCTCTCCCGCACGGAGCTGCTGGTGGCCATCATGGGCGGTCTGTTCGTCCTCATCACCATGTCGGTCGTCATCCAGGTCGGCTCGTTCCGGCTCACCGGCAAGCGCGTCTTCCGGATGGCGCCACTCCAGCACCACTTCGAACTCAAGGGCTGGTCCGAAGTCCTGGTGGTGGTCCGATTCTGGATCATTCAGGGAATCTGTGTGATTGTCGGACTTGGCCTCTTCTATGCAGGATGGGCAGCGGAAAAGTGACCTCCACCTCGGAGCTCTACGACTTCCAGGGCAAGCACGTCACCGTCGCCGGGCTCGGTGTCTCCGGCGTCCCGGCGGCCAAGGTGCTGCACGCGCGCGGGGCGATCGTCACGGTCGTCAACGACGGCGACGACGCACGCGCGCGTGAGCAGGCCGCGGAGCTGGAGGCGCTCGGGATCACCGTGCGCCTCGGCGACGGTGCGACCCTGCCGGAGGGCACCGAGCTGATCGTCACCGCGCCCGGCTGGAAGCCCGACAAGCCGCTCTTCACGGCGGCGGCCGAAGCGGGCGTGCCCGTCTGGGGCGATGTCGAGCTGGCCTGGCGCCTGCGCGGCCCCGACGCGGCTCCCTGGCTGGCCGTCACGGGCACCAACGGCAAGACCACGACCGTGCAGATGCTGGCCTCGATCCTGAGGGCCGCGGGCCTGCGCACGGCCGCCGTCGGCAACATCGGCGTCTCGCTGCTGGACGTGGTCCTCGGCGAGGAGCGGTACGACGTCCTCGCGGTCGAGCTGTCCAGCTACCAGCTGCACTGGGCGCCCTCGCTGCGCGCCCACTCGGCGGCCGTCCTCAACCTCGCCCCGGACCACCTCGACTGGCACGGCTCCATGGAGGCCTACGCCGCCGACAAGGGCCGTGTCTACGAAGGCAATCGGGTCGCCTGCGTCTACAACGTGGCCGACAAGCTCACCGAGGAGCTGGTGCGCGAGGCCGACGTCGAGGAGGGCTGCCGGGCCATCGGGTTCACCCTCGGCACCCCCGCGCCCTCCCAACTCGGTGTCGTGGACGGCATCCTGGTCGACCGCGCCTTCGTGGACAACCGGCAGAAGAACGCGCAGGAGCTGGCCGAGGTCTCCGACGTCAACCCGCCGGCTCCGCACAACATCGCCAACGCCCTTGCCGCGGCGGCCCTCGCGCGCGCCTTCGGGGTGTCCGCCACGGCCGTACGCGAGGGCCTGAGGGCCTTCAGGCCGGACGCCCACCGCATCGCGCACGTCGCCGACATCGACGCGGTGGCGTACGTGGACGACTCCAAGGCCACCAACACGCATGCCGCCGAAGCCTCGTTGGCATCATATGAGTCGATTGTATGGATTGCGGGTGGTCTGGCGAAGGGTGCGACCTTCGACGAACTGGTCGCCAAGTCGGCAAAGCGACTTCGCGGTGCCGTCCTCATCGGCGCCGATCGCGCCCTGATCCGCGAGGCCCTCGCGCGACACGCCCCGGAAGTACCCGTCGTCGACCTCGACCGGACCGACACTGGGGCGATGCTCCAGGCGGTGAAGGAAGCGAAGCGGCTCGCGCGGCCCGGTGACACGGTGCTGCTGGCCCCGGCCTGCGCCTCCATGGACATGTTCACCAACTACAACCAGCGCGGTGACGCGTTCGCGGCGGCGGTCCGCGAACTCGAAGCCTGACCCCGGCCGCCCGCCGGGCGGATCTTGGGAGGGACGCGTGGGACGGTCGACGTTCAGCGGAGGCGCCGATGCCCAGTAGTCGTACCGGTCGGCCGCCCGTGCAGGGGTCGTCCCGGCGTCCCGCGGTCCCCGGGCCCCGCCGCGACAGCCCCGTACAACGGCTGTACTCGCGCGCGCGGAAGGCCTGGGACCGTCCGCTGACCGCCTACTACCTGATCCTCGGCGGCAGCGTGCTGATCACCGTGCTGGGCCTGGTCATGGTCTACTCGGCCTCCCAGGTCACCGCGCTGCAGATGTCGCTGCCGGGGTCGTACTTCTTCCGCAAGCAGCTGCTGGCGGCCGTGATCGGGGGCGTACTGCTGTTCGTGGCCTCCCGCATGCCGGTGAAGCTGCACCGGGCGCTGGCCTACCCGATGCTGGCCGGTGCCGTCTTCCTGATGGTCCTGGTGCAGGTGCCGGGGATAGGGAAGACGGTCAACGGCAACCAGAACTGGATCGCCCTCGGCGGCTCCTTCCAGATCCAGCCGAGCGAGTTCGGCAAGCTGGCCCTGGTGCTGTGGGGCGCGGACCTGATCGCCCGCAAGCAGGAGAAGAAGCTGCTGACCGAGTGGAAGCACATGCTGGTGCCGCTGGTGCCGGTCACCTTCCTGCTGCTCGGGCTGATCATGCTCGGCGGCGACATGGGTACGACGATCATCCTCACGGCGGTCCTGTTCGGCCTGCTGTGGCTCGCGGGGGCGCCGACCAGGCTGTTCGCCATGGTGCTGCAGATCGCCGCGCTGCTCGCCTTCGTCGCCATCAAGACCAGCCCCAACCGGATGGCGCGGCTCTCCTGCATCGGCGCCACCGAGCCCAAGACGGGCGTCGCCGACTGCTGGCAGGCCGTGCACGGGATCTACGCGCTCGCCTCCGGCGGACTCTTCGGATCCGGTCTCGGCGCGAGTGTGGAAAAATGGGGCCAACTGCCGGAAGCCCACACCGACTTCATCTTCGCGGTCACCGGTGAGGAACTGGGTCTGGCGGGGACGCTGTCGGTGCTCGCCCTGTTCGCGGCTCTAGGCTATGCGGGTATCCGCGTGGCCGGACGCACGGAGGACCCCTTCGTGAGGTATGCCGCGGGAGGTGTGACCACCTGGATCATGGCGCAGGCGGTGATCAACATCGGTGCGGTGCTCGGTCTGCTGCCGATCGCCGGTGTCCCCCTCCCGCTGTTCTCCTACGGAGGGTCCGCCCTGCTGCCGACCATGTTCGCCATCGGGCTGCTGATCGCCTTCGCTCGCGACGAGCCCGCTGCGCGGGCAGCGCTTGCGATGCGGCATCCTCGCTTTGGTAGAAAGCGGGCGGGAGGCCCCGGCTCCGGCCGGAAGCCTCGGAGATGGAACACGATGCGACGGCGTGCCCCGAAGGCGCGTTCGTCCGGAGAGCGGTGAATTTCGGTGCATGTCGTACTCGCCGGTGGGGGGACCGCCGGCCACATCGAGCCCGCGCTCGCCCTCGCGGACGCCCTGCGCAGGCAGGACCCGACCGTGGGGATCACGGCCCTTGGCACGGAGCGCGGCCTGGAGACCCGGCTCGTCCCAGAGCGCGGGTATGAGCTGGCGCTGATCCCGGCGGTGCCGCTGCCCCGCAAGCCGACCCCTGAGCTGATCACCGTCCCGGGCCGGCTGCGCGGCACCATCAAGGCCGCCGAGCAGATCCTGGAGCGCACGAAGGCGGACTGCGTCGTCGGCTTCGGCGGCTATGTCGCCCTGCCCGGCTATCTCGCCGCCAAGCGGCTCGGTGTGCCGATCGTGATCCACGAGGCCAACGCCCGCCCGGGCCTGGCCAACAAGATCGGCTCGCGGTACGCGGCCCGGGTCGCCGTCTCCACGCCGGACAGCAAGCTGCGCGACGCCCGCTACATCGGCATCCCGCTGCGCCGCTCCATCGCCACCCTGGACCGGGCCGCCTCCCGCCCCGAGGGGCGCCACCGCTTCGGCCTCGACCCGAACCTGCCCACGCTGCTCGTCTCCGGCGGCTCCCAGGGCGCGCGGAGGCTGAACGAGGTGACCCAGCAGGTCGCCCCGTGGCTGCAGCAGGCCGGCATCCAGATCCTGCACGCGGTCGGCCCGAAGAACGAACTGCCGCAGGTGCAGCAGATGCCGGGGATGCCCCCCTATGTCCCGGTAAGTTACCTGGACCGGATGGACCTCGCGTACGCCGCGGCCGACATGATGCTCTGCCGCGCGGGCGCGATGACCGTCGCCGAACTCTCCGCCGTCGGGCTCCCGGCCGCCTACGTCCCGCTGCCGATCGGCAACGGCGAACAGCGACTGAACGCCCAGCCGGTGGTCAAGGCCGGCGGCGGACTCCTCGTCGACGACGCGGAACTGACGCCCGAGTGGGTGCAGCAGAACGTGCTGCCCGTGCTCGCCGACCCGCACCGGCTGTACGAGATGTCCCGCTCGGCAAGCGAGTTCGGCCGCCGGGACGCCGACGAGCTGCTCGTCGGCATGGTGTACGAGGCGATCGCCTCGCGCCGTTAGGACCGTATGACGAAAGGGCAGTGAGCGTGGCCGGACCGACGACCGCCCAGCGCGGTGAACGCCAGCAGAAGTCGTCCGGCCCGCCGCCCGCCCGCAGGCTCAGGCGACGGCGCCTTCGTATGATCGTCATTCTGGCTGTGCTCGCCCTGCTCCTCGGGGCCGGTGGTTCCTGGGTGTTGTACGGCTCCGCGTGGCTGCGGGTCCGGAACGTCTCGGTGTCCGGCACGGATGTCCTGACCCCCGACGAGGTGCGGGAGGCGGCGGCCGTGCCGGTCGGGGCGCCGATGATTTCCGTCGACACCGGCGCCATCGAAGCCCGACTGCGCCGGAAATTGCCCCGAATTGACACTGTTGATGTGGTCCGGGCCTGGCCCCAGGGAATCGGGCTGAAAGTGACTGAGCGGACTCCGGTTCTGCTTGTCCAAAATGACGGGAACTTCGTCGAAGTCGATGACGAAGGTGTCCGATTCGCTACGGTTTCGCAGGCGCCGAAAGCCGTTCCGACGCTGGAATTGTCCGCTTCCCGCACTGCCAGCTTCCGGCGCTTCGGCACGGACCGGCTGGTGCGCGAGGCGGTCGGGGTCGCCGGCGCCCTGCCGGCCGCCGTGGCCAGGGACACCCGGACCGTCCAAGTCCGTTCCTACGACAACATCTCGCTGCAGTTGGCCGACGGCCGGACGGTGGCGTGGGGCAGCAGCGAGAACGGCCGGGCCAAGGCACGGACCCTCACGGCTCTCATGAAAGCAGCTCCCGGCGCGCGGCACTTCGACGTCAGCGTTCCCACCGCCCCCGCGTCATCGGGGAGTTGACGCACATCAGCGCAGGCCAGCACCCTGGTTGGGCACTGCTACGGCTGATCACATAGGGTGAAAAGAAAAACGGGAGGTTCGGCGTGTTCGTTGAACGTGCGCCACTTGTCGACTTAGTGTCCTGTTCAGAAGACTTCAGGGAACACACACACTGGTAACCCTAAACTTCAGGGTTAGGGTTCGGGTCGGCGTTACGGACCGTCCCATTCGGCATCCGTCGTCCCGGCGCGGGACACCGCACGGCGGCGACAACGTAATTCGAGGCGAGAGGCCTTCGACGTGGCAGCACCGCAGAACTACCTCGCAGTCATCAAGGTCATCGGTGTCGGCGGCGGTGGTGTCAATGCCATCAACCGGATGATCGAGGTCGGTCTCAAGGGTGTCGAGTTCATCGCCATCAACACCGACGCACAGGCGCTGTTGATGAGCGACGCCGACGTCAAGCTCGACGTCGGCCGTGAACTCACCCGCGGACTCGGCGCCGGGGCCAACCCGGCCGTCGGCCGCAAGGCCGCCGAGGACCACCGCGAGGAGATCGAGGAGGTCCTCAAGGGGGCCGACATGGTCTTCGTGACGGCCGGTGAGGGCGGCGGCACCGGCACCGGCGGCGCACCCGTGGTGGCCAACATCGCGCGCTCGCTCGGCGCCCTCACCATCGGCGTGGTCACCCGCCCGTTCACCTTCGAGGGACGGCGCCGCGCCAACCAGGCCGAGGACGGCATCGCCGAGCTGCGTGAAGAGGTCGACACCCTCATCGTCATCCCCAACGACCGGCTGCTGTCCATCTCGGACCGCCAGGTCTCGGTCCTGGACGCCTTCAAGTCCGCCGACCAGGTCCTGCTCTCCGGTGTCCAGGGCATCACCGACCTCATCACCACGCCCGGCCTGATCAACCTCGACTTCGCCGACGTGAAGTCGGTCATGTCCGAGGCCGGTTCGGCCCTCATGGGCATCGGCTCGGCCCGCGGCGACGACCGCGCGGTGGCCGCGGCCGAGATGGCGATCTCCTCGCCGCTGCTGGAGGCGTCCATCGACGGCGCCCGCGGCGTCCTCCTCTCCATCTCCGGCGGCTCCGACCTCGGTCTGTTCGAGATCAACGAGGCCGCCCAGCTGGTCAGCGAGGCCGCCCACCCCGAGGCCAACATCATCTTCGGCGCGGTCATCGACGACGCCCTCGGCGACGAGGTACGGGTCACCGTGATCGCGGCCGGCTTCGACGGCGGCCAGCCGCCCGCCCGCCGGGACAACGTCCTCGGCTCGGCCTCGACTTCGGCCCCCGCCCGCCGCGAGGAGCCCGCTCCGGCCCGGCCGAGCGAGCCCAGCCGTCCCTCCTTCGGTTCGCTGGGCAGCGTCAAGCCGAAGGAGGAGCCGGAGCAGGCGCCCGAGCCGGTCGCCGAGATCCCGGTCGCCCCGCCGGTGCCGCCGGCGCCCCGGACCTACTCGGACAGCACGGCCGAGGAGCTGGACGTGCCGGACTTCCTGAAGTGATAGGACAGCGCGAGAGCGTGAGCGGCGCGCATTTCGCCTTCACCGACCGGTGGGGCGGGGTGAGCGCCGCTCCGTATGAGGAGCTCAACCTCGGCGGCGCGGTCGGCGACGCCCCGGAGGCCGTACGGGCCAACCGGGACGTCGCCGCCACAGCGCTCGGCATCGACCCGGGCCGGGTCGTCTGGATGAACCAGGTGCACGGCGCCGACGTGGCCGTGGTGGACGAGCCATGGGGCGAGCGACCCGTACCGGAGGTCGACGCCATGGTCACCGCCCGCCGCGGACTCGCCCTCGCCGTCCTCACCGCCGACTGCGTGCCGGTGCTGCTGGCCGATCCCGTCGCCGGGATCGCCGCGGCGGCGCACGCGGGCCGGCCCGGCATGGTCAAGGGCGTCGTCCCCGCCGCCGTACGGGCCATGGTCGAACTCGGTGCCGAGCCGGACCGGATCGTCGCCCGGACCGGACCGTCCGTGTGCGGACGGTGCTACGAGGTGCCGGAGCCGATGCGCGCCGAGGTGGCCGTCGTCGAGCCGGCGGCGCACGCTGAAACGAGCTGGGGTACGCCGGCGGTCGATGTGAGCGCCGGGGTGCACGCGCAGCTCGACCGGCTCGGGGTGTGCGACCGGGCGCAGTCGCCGGTGTGCACGCTGGAGTCGGGCGACCACTTCTCGTACCGCCGCGACCGCGCCACCGGGCGGCTCGCGGGCTATGTATGGCTGGACTGATGGGGCATGACGGACCGTAAGACCGAACTCGCCATAAACCTGGCGAATGTGGAGGAGCGCATCACCGCCGCGTGTGTGGCGGCGGGGCGCAAGCGGGAGGAGGTGACCCTGATCGTGGTCACCAAGACCTATCCGGCGAGCGATGTGCGGATCCTGTCGGAACTCGGTGTGCGGCATGTCGCCGAGAACCGCGACCAGGACGCGGCCCCCAAGGCCGCCGCGTGCGCGGATCTGCCACTGACATGGCACTTCGTCGGTCAGTTGCAGACCAACAAGGTCCGTTCCGTAGTCGGTTATGCCGATGTCGTGCAGTCCGTCGACCGCGACCGGCTCGTCACCGCGCTGTCCAAGGAGGCGCTACGGGCTGAGCGCGAGGTCGGCTGCCTGATCCAGGTGGCGCTGGACGCGGGGGCGAGCGGCCGGGGCGAGCGCGGAGGCGTGGCACCGGGCGGAATCGAAGAGTTGGCCGACCTCGTCGGCGAGGCGCCGGGGCTGCGGCTCGACGGGCTGATGACCGTCGCACCGCTGACCGGGGAGTACGCGGGACGCGAACAGACGGCGTTCGAGCGTCTCATGGATTTGTCGACTGACCTGCGCCGAACTCATCCGACTGCAACCATGGTGTCGGCAGGGATGAGTGCGGACCTCGAACAGGCCGTGGCAGCCGGGGCGACACATGTGCGCGTCGGCACTGCGGTACTCGGAGTCCGCCCCAAGCTCGGGTAACGTCGCCAAGAAGTCGGACCACAGCAGAAAATATGGTCAATGTCCGTGATTGCGGGCACAACGACCCAGTGGATCGCGGGCACTTGGCAGTAGTCAGTCGATCCACCACAGAGCGGAGGACTCGGAGCATGGCCGGCGCGATGCGCAAGATGGCGGTCTACCTCGGCCTCGTGGAGGACGATGGGTACGACGGCCGCGGATTCGACCCTGATGACGACTTCGAGCCCGAGTTGGATCCGGAGCCCGAGCGGGACCATCGACGGCATGAATCTTCACACCAATCGCACAGTGCACATCAGTCCCAAAGGGACGAAGAGGTGCGAATCGTGCAACCGCCCGCGCCGCGCGAGCCGGTGGCCCGTTCGACTTCGCTCGCCGCGGAATCCGGACGTCCGGCGCGCATCGCGCCCGTGGCATCCATCACACAAGAACGCCAGTCCCTGGAGAAGAACGCACCGGTGATCATGCCCAAGGTCGTGTCGGAACGAGAGCCTTACCGGATCACCACGCTTCACCCTCGGACCTACAACGAGGCCCGTACCATCGGGGAACACTTCCGTGAGGGCACCCCGGTGATCATGAATCTGACTGAGATGGATGACACAGACGCGAAGCGACTTGTCGACTTTGCGGCTGGTTTGGTGTTTGGTCTACACGGCAGCATCGAGCGGGTGACGCAGAAGGTGTTCCTGTTGTCTCCTGCTAACGTCGATGTCACGGCGGAGGACAAGGCCCGCATCGCAGAGGGCGGGTTCTTCAACCAGAGCTGAGACGCACAACCGGATCGAAGTACGGAAGAGCACGGAACAGGGGAGAGGGAAGCGCAGGCCATGAGCGTGTTCGCACTGGTGGTCCACACCGCGCTACTGGTGTTCCTCGCCGTGCTCATCTTCCGGCTGGTCATGGATTATGTGTTCCAGTTCGCCCGCTCGTGGCAACCCGGCAAGGCGATGGTGGTCGTACTCGAGGCCACCTACACTGTCACCGATCCACCGCTGAAGCTTCTGCGGCGGTTCATCCCGCCGCTGCGTCTCGGGGGCGTGGCGCTCGACCTGTCCTTCTTCGTACTGATGATCATCGTCTACATCCTCCTTTCCATCACGGGGAGCTTCGTGTGATGAGGGTGGACGATACGGTCTTGCCGACTGCCGATGACTACGCTGAGGTGAAGAGATGCCGTTGACCCCCGAGGACGTGCGGAACAAGCAGTTCACGACCGTCCGCCTCCGAGAAGGCTATGACGAGGACGAGGTCGATGCCTTCCTCGACGAGGTCGAAGCCGAACTGACCCGTCTGCTCCGCGAGAACGAGGACCTGCGCGCCAAGCTGGCCGCGGCGACCCGTGCGGCCGCGCAGAACCAGCAGAACATGCGCAAGGGTCCGCCGGAGCAGGACCAGCAGCAGCATCCGCAGCAGCAGGGCATGCCTCAGCAGGGGATGCGAGGTCCCGGCGCTCCGGTGCCCGCCGGCATATCGGGCCCGCCGCAGCAGCAGATGGGTGGCCCCATGGGTGGCCCGCCCCAGCTGCCGAGCGGCGCCCCGCAGCTGCCCGCCGGTCCCGGCGGTCAGGGCGGCCCGCAGGGTCCCGGTCCGATGGGCCAGGGTCCGATGGGTCAGGGCCCGATGGGGCAGGGCCCGATGGGCCAGGGTCCGATGGGGCAGGGCCCGATGGGCGGACAGCCGCCCATGCAGCAGCAGATGGGCATGGGTGGCCCCATGGGCGGACCCGGCATGCCCGGTCAGGGCCCCGGTGGCGACAGCGCCGCCCGAGTCCTCTCGCTGGCCCAGCAGACCGCCGACCAGGCGATCGCCGAGGCCCGCTCCGAGGCCAACAAGATCGTCGGCGAGGCCCGCAGCCGCGCCGAGGGTCTGGAGCGTGACGCCCGTGCCAAGGCCGACGCCCTGGAGCGGGACGCGCAGGAGAAGCACCGCGTCGCGATGGGCTCCCTGGAGTCCGCCCGCGCCACGCTGGAGCGCAAGGTCGAGGACCTGCGCGGCTTCGAGCGCGAGTACCGCACGCGCCTGAAGTCGTACCTCGAGTCCCAGCTGCGTCAGCTGGAGACCCAGGCCGACGACTCGCTGGCCCCGCCGCGTACCCCGGCCACCGCGTCTCTGCCGCCGTCCCCGGCGCCTTCCATGGCTCCGGCCGGCGCGAGCGCCCCGTCCTACGGCGGCAACCAGACGATGGGCGGCAACCCCGGTCCGTCCGCCCCGTCCTACGGCGGTCAGCAGCAGATGACCCCGGCCATGACGCAGCCCATGGCCCCGGTCCGCCCGCAGGGTCCGTCCCCGATGGGCCAGGCTCCCTCGCCGATGCGTGGGTTCCTGATCGACGAGGACGACAACTGAGCACCGGGCACGGTGAGTAGTACGCCTTAGGCGTCGGCAGCGTTCAGGGCGGGACCCCGGATTCCACGATCCGGGGTCCCGCCCTTTTTACGCGCGTTGCGGACGTGTGAAGACGGACCTGTGAAGACGGACCTGTGAAGAAGGGCCCGGCCTCCCCACTGGAGACCGGGCCCTTCTCGAACCGCTCGGCGCCTACGCCTTGCGCAGCCGGAACGTGAGGGACAGCCCCTCATCGGTGAACGGCTCGCCGAAGCTGTCGTCCGCCTCGTCCTGCCCGAAGTCGGTGGCCAGAACCTCGTCGGCGATCAGCTCGCTGTGCTCGGCCAGCGCGGCGACCACCGCGGGCTCGGTCGAGGCCCAGCGCAGGGCGATCCGGTCGGCGACATCCAGGCCGCTGTTCTTGCGCGCCTCCTGGATGAGCCGGATCGCATCGCGGGCCAGGCCGGCCTGGCGCAGTTCCTCGGTGATCTCCAGGTCCAGGGCGACGGTGGCGCCGGAGTCGGAGGCCACCGACCAGCCCTCGCGCGGGGTCTCGGTGATGATCACCTCGTCCGGGGCGAGGGCGACCGTCTCGCCGTCGACGTCCACGGAGGCCGTGCCCTCACGCAGCGCCAGCGACAGCGCGGCCGCGTCGGCGCCCGCGACGGCCTTGGCCACGTCCTGGACCCGCTTGCCGAACCGCTTGCCCAGCGCACGGAAGTTGGCCTTGGCGGTGGTGTCCACCAGCGACCCGCCCACCTCGGACAGCGAGGCCAGCGAGGAGACGTTCAGCTCCTCGGTGATCTGGGTGTGCAGCTCCGGGTCCAGGGTCTCGAATCCGGTCGCGGCGATCAGCGCGCGGGAGAGCGGCTGGCGGGTCTTGACGCCGGACTCCGCGCGGGTGGCACGGCCCAGCTCCACCAGCCGGCGCACCAGGACCATCTGCCTGGACAGGTCCGGGTCGATCGCGGACAGGTCGGCCTCGGGCCAGGCGGCCAGGTGGACGGAGTCCGGGGCGCCCGGGGTCACCGGCACGATCAGGTCCTGCCACACCCGCTCGGTGATGAACGGGGTGATGGGGGCCATGAGCTTGGTGACGGTCTCCAGCACCTCGTGCAGAGTGCGCAGGGCGGGCTTGTCGCCCTGCCAGAAGCGGCGCCGCGAGCGGCGGACGTACCAGTTGGACAGGTCGTCGACGAACGCGGAGAGCAGCTTGCCGGCGCGCTGGGTGTCGTAGGCCTCCAGGGCCTGGGTCACCTGGTCGGTCAGGGCGTTCAGCTCGGACAGCAGCCAGCGGTCGATCAGCGGACGCTCGGCCGGGGCCGGGTCGGCGGCACTGGGCGCCCACTCCGAGGTGCGGGCGTACAGGGCCTGGAAGGCGACGGTGTTCCAGTACGTCAGCAGGGTCTTGCGGACGACTTCCTGGATGGTGCCGTGGCCTACGCGGCGGGCCGCCCAGGGGGAACCGCCGGCCGCCATGAACCAGCGCACCGCGTCGGCGCCGTTGGCGTCCATCAGCGGGATCGGCTGCAGGATGTTGCCCAGGTGCTTGGACATCTTGCGGCCGTCCTCGGCGAGGATGTGGCCCAGGCAGACCACGTTCTCGTACGACGACTTGTCGAAGACCAGGGTGCCGACGGCCATCAGGGTGTAGAACCAGCCGCGGGTCTGGTCGATGGCCTCGGAGATGAACTGCGCCGGGTAGCGGGACTCGAACAGTTCCTTGTTCTTGTACGGGTAGCCCCACTGCGCGAACGGCATCGAGCCGGAGTCGTACCAGGCGTCGATGACCTCCGGCACGCGCGTGGCCGTCTTCCCGCAGCCGTCGTGACGGCAGGCGAAGGTGACCGCGTCGATGTACGGGCGGTGCGGGTCCAGCTCCGACTGGTCGGTGCCGGACAGCTCGGTGAGTTCCGCGCGGGAGCCCACGCAGGTGAGGTGGTTGTCCTCGCAGCGCCAGATCGGCAGTGGGGTGCCCCAGTAGCGGTTGCGGGACAGGGCCCAGTCGATGTTGTTGTTCAGCCAGTCGCCGTAGCGGCCGTGCTTGACCGTCTCGGGGAACCAGTTGGTCTTCTCGTTCTCCTCGACGAGGCGGTCCTTGATCGCCGTCGTGCGGATGTACCAGGACGGCTGGGCGTAGTAGATCAGCGCGGTGTGACAGCGCCAGCAGTGCGGGTAACTGTGCTCGTAGGGCAGGTGCCTGAAGAGGAGGCCGCGCTGCTTCAGGTCCTCGGTGAGCTTTTCGTCCGCCTTCTTGAAGAAGACGCCGCCGACCAGCGGGACGTCCTCCTCGAAGGTGCCGTCCGGGCGGACCGGGTTCACGACCGGCAGGCCGTAGGAACGGCAGACCTTGAGGTCGTCCTCACCGAAGGCGGGGGACTGGTGCACCAGACCCGTTCCGTCCTCGGTGGTGACGTAGTCGGCGTTGACCAGGAAGTGCGCCGGAGCCGGGAACTCCACCAGCTCGAACGGACGTTGATACGTCCAGCGCTCCATTTCGGCACCGGTGAAGGACTGGCCCGTGGTCTCCCAGCCCTCGCCGAGCGCCTTGGCGACGAGCGGCTCGGCGACGACGAGCTTCTCCTCGCCGTTGGTCGCGACGACGTAGGTGACCTCCGGGTGCGCGGCGACCGCCGTGTTGGACACCAGGGTCCAGGGGGTCGTCGTCCACACCAGGAGCGCGGCCTGGCCGGCGAGCGGACCGGAGGTGAGCGGGAAACGGACGTACACGGAGGGGTCGACGACCGTCTCGTAGCCCTGCGCCAGCTCGTGGTCGGACAGGCCGGTGCCGCAGCGCGGGCACCAGGGGGCGACACGATGGTCCTGGACCAGCAGGCCCTTGGTGAAGATCTCCTTCAGCGACCACCACACCGACTCCACGTACTCGGGGTCCATGGTGCGGTAGGCGTCTTCCAGGTCGACCCAGTAGCCCATGCGGGTCGTCAGCTCGGCGAAGGCGTCGGTGTGCCGGGTCACCGACTCACGGCACTTGGCGTTGAACTCGGCGATGCCGTACGCCTCGATGTCCTGCTTGCCGGAGAAGCCCAGCTCCTTCTCGACCGCCAGCTCGACCGGGAGGCCGTGGCAGTCCCAGCCGGCCTTGCGGGCCACGTGGTAGCCGCGCATGGTGCGGAAGCGGGGGAAGACGTCCTTGAAGACACGCGCCTCGATGTGGTGGGCGCCGGGCATGCCGTTCGCGGTGGGCGGGCCCTCGTAGAACACCCATTCCGGGCGGCCCTCGGACTGCTCCAGGCTCTTGGCGAAGATCTTCTGCTCACGCCAGAAGTCGAGCACTGCGTGCTCAAGAGCGGGCAGGTCGACCTGTGCGGGCACCTGGCGGTACGTCGGCGCTGTCATCTGCGAGCATCCTCCAACGGACTTGCTGCCTTCCGTCGGAGGGACGAGAGCCTGCTGTTCTGCCTGCGCCGTGTGCGGCGCGCTCCCGCGGTACCACCCTCCTTGGCCCTCCGCCGTGCCGTACACGCCGGTGAGCCCCCTCATTGGGGTCGCGAAGCCGGTTCTACTCGCCCCGGCCGTGTGGCTGTGGCTTTCTTCCGGCGGCTCCGGGGTGATCTTCACGTCGCGCCGGCCCCCGGGCTCACACCGTCCCCGGGTCGCTCTGGGCTGCGTACGCCGCTACTCGTCCCCATCCACGCTTTTCGCTCCGCCCAGTGTACGGCGCCGCGCGGACAGTGGCGTCCCGGTTTTCGCGGGGGTGCGGTGGCGGGCACCGTGACGGGCCCGGATGACCCGAATGGCGCGAGGCCGGGCGGTCGGGTGCGGGCAGGCCGGGCCCGCCGGATTACCCGCCGGGGAGCTGGGCACAACGGATGCAGGCCCGCTGCGCGGGGGGTGCGGGCGGGCGAATCGGGCGGTGTGCCCCGTTGCCGCGGGACTCAAGTCGATTTATCGTCCCAGCACGATTCGCGCACACGATCACAATATGTGAAGGGGTCGCGGCCATGGTGGCGAAAAGGACCGCCGTACAGCAGCCGGCGACCGGTCGGCGCGGGGGCACGGCCGCCTCCGGCGCCGCGGCTGCCTCCGGTGGCGAGGCCAAGGGAGCGGCCGGCAAGAAGAGGGTGACCGGGGGCAGGGGCGCGGCGCCGACCGCGAAGAGGACGGCGGTGAAAGCGGTGGAAGAGGCAGCCGTGAAGGAACCGGCCGTCCGGAAGACGGCCGCCAAGAAGACCAGGGTTGACGCAACGGCCGCCAAGGGGACCGCCGCCAAGAAGTCCGAGCCCAAGAAGTCCGAGCCCAAGAAGTCCGAGCCCAAGAAGGCCGCTGCCGAGGAGACAGTTGCCAGGAAGGCGGCTGCCAAGGAGGCGCCGGTCAAGGAGGCCGCCGCGAAGAAGGCCGCCGCGAAGAAGGCCGCCACTGCGAAGCAGGCGGCTGCGAAGAAGGGCACCGCGAAGAAGACCACTGCGAAAAAGGCCGCTGCCGAGAAGGCACCGGTCGAGAAGGCCGTCAGGAAGAAGGCGGCGGCGGGGGCGAAGGGGGTGGCGGAGGAGTCGGCCGTCAGGAAGCCGGCGAAGAAGGCCGGCGGCAGGAAGGCGGCCGCCGAGGGCGTCTCCACGGAGACGGCCAAGACGAGCACGGCCAAGAAAGCGGGCGCGGCGCGGGCCGCGAAGCAGACGGGAGCCACGACAGTGGTTGCGAAGAAGACTCCTGGCACGGCCACGGCGGAGACCGCCGTTCCCAAGGCGCGGCTCGCCGCGGCGGACCCCGGTGAGCTGGCGGTGCGCCCGGGCGAGGACCCCTGGACCTCGGAAGAGGTCGCCGAGGCGCGTGCCGAACTGCTGTCCGAGGTGGAGCGGCTGCGCGCCGAGATCAGCTCCTCCGAGGCCTCCCTCGTGGGCCTGATGCGGGACTCCGGGGACGGGGCGGGGGACGATCAGGCCGACACCGGCACCAAGAACATCACCCGGGAGCACGAGATGGCGCTGGCCGCCAACGCGCGCGAGATGCTCGTCCAGAACGAGCACGCCCTGGAGCGGCTGGACGCGGGTACCTACGGCCTGTGCGAGAACTGCGGCAACCCCATCGGCAAGGCCCGGATGCAGGCCTTTCCCAGGGCCACGCTGTGCGTCGAGTGCAAGCAGAAGCAGGAACGCCGCTCCTGAGCCTGCGGGGCCGTGCCGTAGTCTCGTCCTCAGCCAGGCACCTAGGTTGAGGGACTCACGTGGCAGAGGCGGAGCGCATCATCGGTACGCCGGACACCCCGGACGACAGCGGCGAGCAGACGGCGGCGTCCGGCGCGGGCGAGCGGCAGGCGTCGGTGGGCGTGCGGGGCCACCGCGGGCGCCGGATCGCCCTGCTGTTCGCGGTGGCCGCGTTCGCGTACGCCCTCGACCTGATCAGCAAGACGCTCGTGGTCGCCAGGCTGGAGGGCCACGCGCCGATCAGGCTCATCGGGGACTGGCTGGAGCTGAACGCGATCCGTAACCCGGGCGCGGCCTTCGGCTTCGGCGCGGCCTTCACGATCATCTTCACCCTGATCGCGGCGGCCGTGATCGTGGTGATCATGCGCTTGGCCCGCAAGCTCTACAGCTACCCGTGGGCCGCAGCGCTCGGCCTGCTGCTCGGCGGCGCCCTCGGCAACCTCACCGACCGGATCTTCCGGTCACCGGGCGTCTTCGAGGGCAAGGTCGTGGACTTCATCGCGCCCAAGGGCTTCGCGGTGTTCAACCTGGCGGACTCGGCGATCGTGTGCGGCGGCATCCTGATCGTGCTGCTGTCCTTCCGCGGTCTGGACCCGGACGGCACGGTCCACAAGGACTGACGCCCGGGGTTCTCGGCAGCCCGTTTTCCACAGGCCCGTTCGGGCCCGTTCCGCCCGTCCGGCATACTCGACGGGTGAGCACGATTCCCGAGATCCGTACCCTGCCCGTGCCCGACGGCCTGGAGGGCGAGCGCGTCGACGCCGCCATCTCCCGCATGTTCGGCTTCTCTCGCACCAAGGCGGCGGAGCTGGCCGCGGCCGGCAAGGTCCAGGTCGACGGCACGGTGGTCGGCAAGTCCGAGCGGGTGAGCGGCGGTGCCTGGCTCGAGGTCGAGATGCCGCAGGCGCCCGCGCCGGTGCAGGTGGTCGCCGAGCCGGTCGAGGGCATGGAGATCGTGTACGACGACGATGACGTGGTCGTGATCGTCAAGCCGGTCGGCGTGGCCGCGCACCCGTCGCCGGGCTGGAGCGGCCCCACCGTCATCGGCGGCCTCGCCGCCGCCGGGTACCGGATCTCCACCTCCGGCGCCGCCGAGCGCCAGGGCATCGTGCACCGCCTGGACGTCGGCACCTCCGGCCTGATGGTGGTCGCCAAGTCGGAGCGGGCGTACACCTCGCTCAAGCGCCAGTTCAAGGAGCGCACGGTCGACAAGCGCTACCACACCCTCGTCCAGGGCCACCCGGACCCGACGAGCGGCACGATCGATGCGCCGATCGGCCGCCACCCGAACCACGACTACAAGTGGGCGGTCACGGCCGACGGCAAGCCCTCGGTGACGCACTACGACCTCATCGAGGCGTTCCGCGCCGCCTCCCTGCTGGACGTGAAGCTGGAGACCGGCCGCACCCACCAGATCCGCGTGCACATGTCCGCCCACCGTCACCCCTGCGTCGGCGACCTCACCTACGGCGCCGATCCCACCCTCGCCAAGCGGTTGCGCCTGACCCGCCAGTGGCTGCACGCCGTGCGCCTCGGCTTCGAGCACCCCGGGGACGGCCAGTGGGTGGAGTTCGAGAGCGAGTACCCCGAGGACCTGCGAAAGGCCCTCGACCAGGTCCGCGAGGAGACGTACGCGTGAGCGTGCCGTACACCGTCCGCATCGCCGAGGGCCCGGCCGACCGCGAGGCCTGCTTCGCGGTCCGCAAGGAGGTCTTCGTCCGGGAGCAGGGCGTCGCCGAGGACATCGAGTACGACGCCTGCGACGCGATCGCCGTGCATGTGCTGGCGGTCCGCGAGGACGGTGTGCCGCTCGGCACCGGGCGGTTGCTGCACGGCGAGGCCGCGGCGGCGAAGACCGGCGGGGATGCCTCGGTGGGCTCCCTGGGCCGGCTCGCCGTCTCCCGCGAGGCCCGCGGGCTCGGCGTCGGCGTGGCCCTGGTCCGGGCCATCGAGGACGCGGCACGCGCGCGTGGCCTCACCGCGGTGGACCTGCACGCCCAGACCCACGCCCTCGGCTTCTACGAGCGCCTCGGCTACGCGCCGTACGGTCCGGAGTTCCCGGACGCGGGCATTGCGCACCGGGCGATGCGCCGCGCCCTGTAGGGATTGCTCCGCCCCCTGTGGGGATTGCGTCACGCCTTGCGGCGGCAGGCGTTCGCGACGGTCGGATGGCAGGCTTGAGGCCTGCCGTGTGATCGTCGAACCCCGGAGCGCCGGCCGTGGATCAGTTGGCCCTGTTGTTCGTCCTGCTGCTCGGGGCCCTGGTGAGTGTTCCGGTGGGGGACCGGTTCGGGGCGCCGGCGCCGGTGCTGATGACGGTGTTCGGTGGGGTCCTCGCGGTGGCCGACTTCGTGCCCAATGTCGACATCCCGCCGGAGCTGATCCTGCCCGGCCTGCTTCCGCCGCTGCTCTACGCCGCCGTACGGCGCACCTCCTGGCGGCAGTTCGCGGCCAACATCCGCCCGATCTTCCTGCTGGCCGTCGCCCTGGTGTTCGTGACGATGGTGTGCGTGGCGTTCGTCGCCAACGCGATCGTGCCGGGGCTGCCGATCGCCGCCGCCATCGCGCTCGGCGCGCTGATCGCCCCGCCCGACCCGGTCGCCGCGACCAGCGTCGCCGGGCAGCTGGGGCTGCCGCGCCGTCTGGTGTCGATCCTGGAGGGCGAGGGGCTCTTCAACGACGTCACGGCCATCGTGCTCTACCACGTGGCGATCGCCGCGGCCGTGAGCGGCTCGTTCTCGCCCTGGCAGGCCGGCCTGGACCTCGTGCTGTCCGCCGTCGTCGCGGTTGTCGTCGGCCTCGTGCTCGGCTGGGGCGCGAACCGGCTGATGGATCTGCTGGGCGATCCGACGCTGCAGATCGGCATGACGCTGCTGGTGCCGTACGCCTCCTACGTCCTCGCGGAGAAGCTGCACGGTTCCGGGGTGCTGGCGGTGCTCACCACGGCGCTCTTCCTCGCCGAGTACGCCACCGACGCCGACGACGTGATGACCCGGCTGGCCGGGCACACCTTCTGGGACATCATCGACACCCTGGTCACGGGCGTCGCCTTCGGGCTCATCGGCCTGGAGCTGCACAACGCCATCCGTACGGCGCAGGGACGCTGGGGCGAACTGCTCGGCTGGGCCGCCGCGGTCGTGGGCGTGGTGATCGTCGTACGGCTGGTGTGGCTGCTGCCCGCGACCTGGCTGACCAAGCGGCTGCACGCGCGGCGGGACTACGACGAGGAGATCCCGGTCAGCTGGCGGGAGACCGTCGTGATGTGGTGGTCCGGGATGCGCGGGGTGGCCTCGGTGGCGCTGGCCCTGGCCATCCCGCTGAAGACCGACGACGGCTCGCCGTTCCCCGACCGGGACGAGATCATCTTCATCGCCTTCGGGGTCATCGTCGTCACGCTGGTCCTTCAGGGGCTCACGCTGCCGTGGCTGGTGAAGCGGCTCGGGGTGCGGGCCGACTCGGAGCGGGAGAAGGAGTTCGAGAAGGAGCTGGCGGTGCGGGCCGCGAGGGCGGCCAAGCGCAGGCTGCGGGAGATCGAGCAGGTGGAGGAGCTGCCCGAGGAGCTGTCCGAGCAGATGCTGCGGCGCGCCTTCGACATCGGGATCCGGATCAGTCCCGACATGGGCGAGGAGGAGCGGCGCGAGGCACAGCACCAGCGGGTCAGGCGGTTGAAGCGCATCCGGAACATCCAGAACGAGATGCTGAGCGCGGCGCGGCACGAGGTGCTGGCGGCGCGGAGCGAGCCGGGGGCGGATCCGGAGATCGTGGACCGGGTGCTCAGACATCTCGACGTGCGCAGCCTGCGGTGAACCTGACCGGAACAGTCATACAAGTCATACGAATGTGCCGAACTTGTGGATAAATCCCGGTGTCGTCGGCCGATCGCTCCTACTCTCGGATCATGACTCGCAACATCGTGATCAGTGGTGGCGGTACGGGCATCGGGCTGGCGACGGCGCAGGCGTTCGCGGCGGACGGCGACCGGGTGCTGTTGCTGGGGCGGCGCGCGGAGGTGCTGGAGAAAGCGGGGGTGCCCGGCTCCCTGACGTATGCGGCGGACCTGACGGAGCCGGCGGACGTACGGGGCGCAGCCGCGTTCGTCGCCCGGGAACTGGGCACGGTCGACGTGCTCGTGCACAGCGCCGGAGGCGCCGGGGGCCAGCACCCGCCGGACGGTGGCGAGGACCCCCTGGAGCAGGTGGCCCGCGCCTGGACCGACAACTTCCGGCTCAACACCCTGACCGCCGCTCTTCTCACCGAAGCCCTGAAGGACCGGCTCGCCGAACCGGGCGGGCGGGTGCTCTTCCTGAGTTCCATCGCCGCCTACCGCGGTTCGGGCAGCGGCGCCTACGCGGCGTCGAAGGCCGCGCTGCACCCGTACGCCCACGATCTGGCCCGGGCACTGGGACCGCGCGGCATCACCGTGAACGTGGTCGCGCCCGGTTACATCGAGGACACCGAGTTCTTCGGCGCCGGCCCGGTGCCGGAGCGGCGGGCGCAGCTCATCGCCGAGACCTCGACCGGCCGCGCCGGGACACCGGGAGACGTGGCCGCGACCCTGCACTGGCTGGCCTCGCCCGGCGCCGGGCATGTCACCTCTCAGGTGATCCAGGTCAACGGCGGTGCGGAGCGCGGAAACTGACGGACACCGACGACCCCTGGGCACCGCCGTCGGCAGACGGAAGGCGTCGCGGCGGGAGTACCGCCTCGGAGGTGTTGACGCGCGGGAGCGCATAGGGGTGCTCCGCCACCAGCCAGGCGATCATCCGCTCGCGGACCGCGACCCGCACCGTCCAGATGTCGTCGGCGTCCCTCGCGGTCATCAGCGCCCGCACCTGGATGGTGGTGGGCGTGCTGTCCGTCACCACCAGGCCGTGGGCGCGGCCGTCCCAGGCCGGGCTCTCGCGCAGGATGTCGCGCAGCTTCTCGCGCATCGCCTCGACGGGCGCGCTGTGGTCGAGGTGCCAGAAGACGGTGCCGGTCATCTGCGGGGTGCCCCGCGACCAGTTCTCGAAGGGTTTGGAGGTGAAGTACGACACCGGCATGGTGATCCGGCGCTCGTCCCAGGTCCGCACCGTCAGAAAGGTCAGGGTGATCTGCTCGACCGTGCCCCACTCGCCGTCCACGACGACCGTGTCGCCTATGCGCACCATGTCACCGAAGGCGATCTGCAGCCCGGCGAACATGTTGGACAGGGTCGACTGGGCGGCGACACCGGCCACGATGCCGAGGATGCCCGCCGAGGCCAGCAGCGAGGCGCCGGCCGCGCGCATCGCCGGGAAGGTCAGCAACATCGCGGAGATCGCCACGACGATGACGATCGCGGACACCACCCGCATGATCAGCTCCACCTGGGTGCGCACCCTGCGCACCCGGGCCGCGTCCCGGTGCGCCCGGGCGTAGCGGCTGTACGTGGTCTCGACGACCGCCCCGGCGATCCGGATCACCAGCCAGGCGGCGGAGCCGATCAGTACCAGCGTCAGCAGCCGGCCGATGCCGACCTGGTGCCGCTCCAGCAGCTTCGCCTGGTCGTACGACCCGCGCAGCAGTGCGGTGCACAGCACGAGCTGGTAGGGGACGCGGCCGCGGCGCAGCAGCCCCCACAGCGGTGTGTCGTGGTGGCGTTCGTCGGCCCTGTGCAGCAACCGGTCGGTGGCCCAGCCGAGGGCCAGGGTGAGCAGCACCGAAGCGCCGATCACGATCACGGGGCGGAGCAGGTTCTCCATGCCTGCGCTTCTAACCGGGGCTCGGCGCGCATGAACATGTGAGTTCGGAGTGTTCCCGGGTACGGCGGCTCCGGCACCCTCGCACCGGCTGGCACCATGGCCTCATGAACATCATGCTTTTTCACTCGACCTACGGTCTCAGGCCCGCGGTCCGCGAGGCGGCGGAACGGCTGCGCGCGGCCGGCCACGAGGTGTGGACGCCGGACCTCTTCGAGGGGCGCACGTTCGACACCGTCGAGGAGGGCATGGAGTTCAACGAGCGGATCGGCAAGGAGGAGCTGCTGAAGCGGGCCGTGCTGGCGGCGGCTCCGTACTCGGACCGCGGGCTGGTGTACGCCGGGTTCTCGCTCGGCGCCTCCGTCGCCCAGACCCTCGCCCTCGGCGACGCCAAGGCGCGCGGGCTGCTGCTTCTGCACGGCACGTCGGACATCGCGCCGAACGCGCAGGCGGACGAGTTGCCGGTGCAGCTGCATGTGGCCGAGCCGGACCCGTTCGAGACGGACGACTGGCTGAGCGCCTGGTATCTGCAGATGGGCCGGGCGGGCGCGGACGTGGAGATCTACCGGTACGCCGGTGCCGGGCACCTGTACACCGACCCCGGGCTGCCGGACTACGACGCCGAGGCCGCCGAGACCACCTGGCGGGTGGCGCTCGGCTTCCTCGACGGCCTGCGGTCCGGGTAGCCGCCGCTACACCGGGTCGTAGGTCCGCTCGACCCGCTGCGTGCCGCTGCGAGTGCGGTAGGAGCGCACCCACTTGGAGGTCGCGTCGGCGTCGGTGCGGTCGGACAGGACGTAGTAGTCCATCTGCGCGCGGTCGGCGGTGATGTCCAGGACGCCGTAGCCGTGCCGGTCTGTGTCGACCCAGTGGACATGCCGGTTGGCGGCCTCGATGAGCGGCGCGGCGATCGCGGAGACCATGCCCTCGGGGACCTTGACGATGTCGTCGAGGTTGTCGGAGGTCATCGAGGTGATCACGAACTCGGTGGCCGCCGACGGCGACAGAGGGTAGGTGCCCGCGTCCACCGGCACGTCGTTGGCCCAGGACATGTGGATGTCACCGGTCAGGAAGACGGTGTTGCCGATGGCGTTCGAGCGCAGGTGGTCCAGGAGTTCACGGCGGTCGTGGGTGTAGCCGTCCCACTGGTCGGTGTTGACGCCTATGCCGCCCTGCGGCAGGTCGAGCATCTTGGCGAGCGGCTTGAGCAGATCGGCGGTGAGGGAGCCGATGACGAACGGCGCGATCATCACCGAGTTGCCGACCAGCCGCCACTTGGTGTCGGAGGCCTTCAGCCCCGCCTTCAGCCAGTCGAGCTGGGCGCGGCCGGTCATCGTCCGGTTCGGGTCGTCCACCGAGCCGCTGCCGGCTGAGACCTGCTGGGAGCGGAAGGAGCGCAGGTCCAGCAGGGACAGATCGGCGAGCTTGCCGAAGCGCAGCCGCCGGTAGGTGGTGCCCTCGATGGCGGGCCGGACGGGCATCCACTCGAAGTAGGCCTGCTTGGCGGCCGCCTTGCGGGCGGTCCAGGTGCCCTCGGCGCCCTCGGTGTGGTTGACCGCGCCGCCCGACCAGGCGTTGTCGGCGAACTCGTGGTCGTCCCAGATCGCGATGACCGGCGCCTTCAGATGCAGGGCCTGCAGATCGGGGTCGGTCTTGTACTCGCCGTGCCGGGTCCGGTAGTCGGCGAGCGTGATGATCTCGTGGGCGGGCGCGTGCGGGCGGACGACCGTGCCGCGGGCCGCGTACTCGCCGGACTTGTACTCGTAGATGTAGTCGCCGAGGTGCAACCAGGCGTCCAGGTCGTTACGGGCCGCGAGATGGCGGTAGGCGGCGAAGTAGCCGGCCTCCCAGTTGGCGCAGGTGACCGCGCCGAAGCGCAAGGAGGACACGGCCGCGTCGGCCGCCGGGGCGGTGCGCGTGCGGGCCACCGGGGAGTCGGCGGCACCGGCCGAGAACCGGAACCAGTAGTCGGTCGCCGGCGCAAGGCCGCGGACGTCCGCCTTCACGGTGTGATCGGAGGCGGCGGTGGCGGTGACGGAGCCCTTGGCCACGATGCTGGTGAACGCCTTGTCCCTGGCGACGACCCAGCTCACCTCGGTGTCCGGGCCGAGCCCGGAGCCGGGTACGGCCTCCGGGGTCGGGGTCACCCGGGTCCACAGCAGAACACCGTCGGGCAGCGGGTCACCGGAGGCGACACCGTGCAGGAAGACGGGGGCCTGGTCGGCGGCGCGCGCCGGAAGGCCGACGGCGAGCGGGCCGGCCAGTACAGCGGTCGCCGCCGCGGCCTTGACGACCGTACGGCGGCGGGGTGAGAACGAGTTGAGGCCTTCGGCGGCCGAAAATGATCTATTACGACTGGTCACGGCCGATCAGGTTACTGATCAGTACGCGCAGAAGAGCGGGCGAACTCTCAATGTTCGCCCGCTCTTCACGTGAAGGGCGGATTCCGCCGAACCGTCAGCCCTTGAGCGCCGCGTCGACGGCCTTGTTGAAGTCGGCCTCGCTCAGCGGCGGGTTCTTGCCGTCGGGGCCCGTCAGCGTCTTGCCGTCCATCTTCAGGGTCGGGGTGCCCTGTATGCCGTCCTTGTCGAAGATCTTGGACTCCTCGAGCGCCCACCGGTCGTAGGTGCCGTCCTGCACGGCCTTCTGGAACGCCGCGTTGCCCTTCAGGGCCGGGACCGTGTCGGCGATCTTGATCAGATAGGCGTCGTCCTTGAACTTGTCGTCGTTCTCGCCCGGGTGCCACTTCGCCGAGTACATCGCGGCCCTGTAGTCGAGGAACGCCTCGGGGCTGACGTTGAGCGCGGCGCCGAGGGCGCTGAGCGCGTTCTTGGAGCCCACACCGGGCAGGTTCGTGTCGAGGAAGGTGGCACCGACGTACCGGAGCTTGAACTTGCCGTCGTCGATGTCCTTGCGCACCGTCGAGCCGACCTTCTGCTCGAACATCGAGCAGATCGGGCAGCGCGGGTCCTCGTAGATGGTGAGCGTCTTCTTGGCGCTGCTCTTGCCGATGACGACGGTCGTGCCGTCCGAGCCCGTGGTGTTGGCCGGCTTCACGAGCGGCTTGCTCTTCGCGGCGTCCCATCCGGTGGGCTTGTTCCCCTGGACGACGGCATAGCCGATGCCGCCGGCCGCGGCCAGCACGGCCACGGCCGAGGCGGCCACGATGACCTGCCGCTTCGCCTTGTCACGCTTGGCCTGCCGCTCGCGCTCCTGGCGCAGCCGCTCCCGGGCCGCCGTCTTCGCCGACTGGCTGTTCCGCTTGCTCATAGTGGTGATCTCCGTGTGGGACGCGCACATGCCGTACGCGGGATACGTGTGGGGGACTGGGTGTGCTCAGTCCTCGCCGCTCAAGCCGCGGCGAGGGCGGGCGAGCACGGTGGTCCACGCCGTCCCAGGGAGTGCACGAGAAGCCGGTCGCGGGCGGCGGCCCGGCGCGGCGCCGGGCGCGGCAGCCGGCGGACCGGGGCCGGCCGGACGCCGCCCGCGGCCACCGCGAGCAGCAGCGGCCGGAAGCTGGTGGAGGCGACCGCGCGCAGCAGCTGCACCAGCGCCCGCTCGCCCCGGCGCAGCCAGGCGGCGGCGAGCAGGCCCACGCCGATGTGCGCCGCGAGCAGCAGCCAGGCGGCCGTCGGGCTCGCGTGCGCGAGCAGCGCGCCGGGTCGGCCGTGGGCGCCGGCCATCTGGGCCAGCGGGGTGCCGACGGTGCCGCCCCCGCACAGCACCTTGAAGCCGAACGTGTGCAGCGGGCCGGCGACCGGGCCGCCCGCCGGGCCGTAGCAGGCGTGCTGGCCGGTGGTGAACACCGTGTCGGCGGCCAGCTCCAGCGGGATCAGCAGGGCCGCGATCCGGGCGAAGCCTCGCTCGCGGCCCGCCAGCGCGTACGCGGTGCCGAACACGGCCGAGGAGACCGCCAGCACGGTCGCCATCGGCAGCGGGGCCCGGGACAGCAGCACGTGCGACGCGGTGCTGAGCGTCACGACGACAGCCGTGAACAGCGCCGCGCGCACGGCTCTGAGCTGGTTCCCGGATATGTCCATAGCGAAAGAAGAGTCTGTCACGTACGCGGTTAAGGGACCCCTAAAGAGTGCCTGTGGGTGCGGAAGGTTACAGCCCCGGAATCCGGCCGTTGCGGAACAGGTCCACGAAGATCTGGTGGTCGGCACGCGCGCGTGCGCCGTAGCTGTGCGCGAAGTCCACCAGCAGGGGCGCGAAGCCCTCCTCGTCGGCCGCGAGCGCCGCGTCGATGGCCCGCTCGGTGGAGAACGGCACCAGGGACTCGCCGGACTGGTCGTCCGCCGCCGCGTGCATCGCCGCGGTGGCCCGGCCCAGGTCGGCGACGACCCGCGCGATCTCCTCCGGGTCGTCGATGTCGCTCCAGTCCAGGTCGACGGCGTACGGCGAGACCTCGGCGACCAGCTGACCCGCGCCGTCCAGCTCGGTCCAGCCCAGCCACGGGTCGGCGTGCGCCTGCAGGGCGCGCTGGGAGATCACCGTGCGGTGGCCCTCGTGCTGGAAGTAGCCGGAGATCGCCGGATCCGTGATGTGCCGGGAGACGGCCGGGGTCTGGGCCTGCTTGATGTAGATCACGACGTCGTTCTCCAGGGCGTCGCTGTGGCCCTCCAGGAGGATGTTGTACGACGGCAGGCCGGCCGAGCCGATGCCGATGCCCCGGCGGCCGACGACGTCCTTCACGCGGTAGGAGTCCGGGCGGGCCAGGGAGGAGTCAGGCAGCGTCTCCAGGTAGCCGTCGAAGGCCGCGAGGACCTTGTAGCGGGTGGCCGCGTCCAGCTCGATGGAGCCGCCGCCCGGCGCGAAGCGGCGCTCGAAGTCACGGATCTCGGTCATCGAGTCCAGCAGCTCGAAGCGGGTCAGCGACCGGGCGGCCCGCAGGGCGCCCAGCAGCGGGCCCTCGGCGGTGTCCAGGGTGAACGGCGGCACCTCGTCGCGCTTGGCGCCCGTGGCCAGGGCGTGGATCCGCTCGCGGTAGGCGGCCGCGTAGACCGAGACCAGCTCGGTGATCTGCTCGTCACTGAGCGCCTTCGCGTACCCGATGAGGGCGATCGACGCCGAGAGGCGCTTGAGGTCCCAGGTGAACGGGCCGACGTACGCCTCGTCGAAGTCGTTGACGTTGAAGACCAGGCGGCCGCTCGCGTCCATGTACGTGCCGAAGTTCTCCGCGTGCAGATCGCCGTGGATCCACACACGCGAGGTGCGGTCGTCCAGGAAGGGACCACCGCGCTTCTCGGCGTCGAGATCGCGGTAGAAGAGGCACGCCGTGCCCCGGTAGAACGCGAAGGCCGAGGCCGCCATCTTCCGGAACTTCACCCGGAACGCTGCCGGGTCGGCGGCCAGGAGCCGGCCGAAGGCGGTGTCGAAGACGGCGAGGATCTCCTCGCCGCGCTGCTCGTCGCTGAGCTGGGGAACCGACATCGCGGAGTGCCTCCTGGTGCGTTACCTGATACGACAGCGTTTCTGCCGTACCCAACGCATGAAGGTACGTCGGAGTGCCCGGTGAGTGTCAGTCCCGGGGCATAGACTTCGACGCTGACCCCAGAGATGTCCGCCCGCCCGTCCCCCACTGTTTTCTGTTGGAGGCCATACCGTGTCAAAGCCGCCGTTCACGCACCTGCACGTCCACACCCAGTACTCGCTGCTGGACGGTGCCGCGCGGCTCAAGGACATGTTCAACGCCTGCAATGAGATGGGCATGACACACATCGCCATGTCCGACCACGGCAACCTCCATGGGGCGTACGACTTCTTCCACTCCGCGAAAAAGGCCGGAATCACCCCGATCATCGGCATCGAGGCTTATGTCGCTCCCGAGTCGCGGCGGAACAAGCGCAAGATCCAGTGGGGCCAGCCGCACCAGAAGCGGGACGACGTCTCCGGTTCGGGTGGTTACACGCACAAGACGATGTGGGCCACGAACAAGACGGGGCTGCACAACCTCTTCCGCCTCTCCTCGGACGCCTACGCCGAGGGCTGGCTGCAGAAGTGGCCCCGGATGGACAAGGAGACCATCGCCCAGTGGTCCGAGGGCATCGTCGCCTCCACCGGCTGCCCCTCGGGCGAGGTGCAGACCCGGCTGCGCCTCGGCCAGTTCGACGAGGCCCTGAAGGCGGCCGCCGACTACCAGGACATCTTCGGCAAAGACCGCTACTTCATGGAGCTGATGGACCACGGCATCGAGATCGAGCACCGGGTCCGCGAGGGTCTCCTGGAGATCGGCAAGAAGCTCGGCATCCCCCCGCTGGTCACCAACGACTCGCACTACACGTACGCGCACGAGGCCGGCGCCCACGACGCCCTGCTCTGCATCCAGACCGGCAAGAACCTCTCCGACCCGGACCGCTTCAAGTTCGACGGCACCGGCTACTACCTGAAGTCCACGGACGAGATGTACGCCATCGACTCCTCGGACGCCTGGCAGGAGGGCTGCGCCAACACGCTTCTCGTCGCCGAGATGGTGGACACCACCGGCATGTTCGAGAAGCGCGACCTCATGCCGAAGTTCGACATCCCGGAAGAGGGCTACACCAACGTCACCTGGTTCAAGGAGGAAGTGCGGCGCGGCATGCACCGCCGCTATCCGAACGGAATCCCGGAGGACCGCCAGAAGCAGGCGGACTACGAGATGGACATCATCATCCAGATGGGGTTCCCGGGGTACTTCCTCGTCGTCGCCGACTTCATCATGTGGGCGAAGAACAACGGCATCGCGGTGGGCCCCGGCCGAGGCTCCGCCGCCGGTTCGATCGTCGCGTACGCGATGGGCATCACCGACCTCGACCCGATCGAGCACGGACTGATCTTCGAGCGGTTCCTCAACCCCGAGCGCGTCTCCATGCCCGACGTCGACATCGACTTCGACGAGCGCCGGCGCGTCGAGGTGATCCGGTACGTGACGGAGAAGTACGGCGCCGACAAGGTCGCCATGATCGGCACGTACGGCAAGATCAAGGCCAAGAACGCGATCAAGGACTCCGCGCGCGTGCTGGGCTACCCGTACGCGATGGGCGACCGCATCACCAAGGCCATGCCCGCCGACGTCCTCGGCAAGGGCATCGACCTCGACGGCATCACCAACCCCGAGCACCCCCGCTTCAGCGAGGCGGGCGAGGTCCGGGGGATGTACGAGAACGAGCCGGACGTCAAGAAGGTCATCGACACCGCCAGGGGCGTCGAGGGCCTGGTCCGGCAGATGGGCGTGCACGCCGCCGGCGTCATCATGTCCAGCGAGCCGATCATCGAGCACGCCCCGATCTGGGTGCGGCACACGGACGGCGTCACCATCACACAGTGGGACTACCCGCAGTGCGAGTCGCTCGGCCTGATCAAGATGGACTTCCTGGGCCTGCGCAACCTCACCATCATGGACGACGCCGTGAAGATGGTGGAGGCCAACAAGGGCGTCAAGCTGCAGCTCCTGGAAGTCCCGCTCGACGACCCGAAGACGTACGAACTGCTCTGCCGCGGTGACACGCTCGGCGTGTTCCAGTTCGACGGCGGACCGATGCGTTCGCTGCTCCGCCAGATGCAGCCCGACAACTTCGAGGACATCTCCGCCGTCTCGGCCCTGTACCGGCCGGGCCCGATGGGCATGAACTCGCACACGAACTACGCGGAGCGCAAGAACGGCCGCCAGGAGATCACGCCGATCCACCCGGAGCTGGAAGAGCCCCTGAAGGAGACGCTCGGCCTGACCTACGGCCTCATCGTGTACCAGGAGCAGGTGCAGAAGGCCGCCCAGATCATCGCCGGGTACTCGCTCGGCGAGGCCGACATCCTGCGCCGCGTGATGGGCAAGAAGAAGCCCGAGGAGCTGGCGAAGAACTTCACCATCTTCCAGGAGGGCGCCCGCCGGAACGGCTTCTCGGACGCGGCGATCCAGGCCCTGTGGGACGTCCTGGTGCCGTTCGCCGGATACGCGTTCAACAAGGCGCACTCCTCGGCGTACGGCCTGGTCACCTACTGGACCGCCTATCTGAAGGCGAACTACCCGGCCGAGTACATGGCGGCGCTGCTGACGTCGGTGAAGGACGACAAGGACAAGTCGGCCGTCTACCTCAACGAGTG
>NZ_JBFAWH010000044.1:0-44708 GCF_040680235.1 Streptomyces sp. NPDC052101 | reverse complement strand
AGCGCCTCCACCAGAGCGGCCGTATCAGAGGCCACCACACTCGCCCGCGACTCGAAATGCGACCGATGACGAGCAGCCGTCACCGCCACCCGCGCGGGGGAACCGGAGCCACGGCGCCGGGTCCGATGACCATGAGCGAGCTGGCCGGGCGGATGAGCTGCGAACCGTCGAACGCCACCGTCGTGATCGACAAACTCGAGAGTCAGCAGCTGATCGAACGGCGCCCCCACCCCACCGACCGCCGGGCAAAGCAGCTGAACCTCACCCCTGAAGGCACCGAGCACCGGGAAAGGCT
Organism: Streptomyces sp. NPDC052101; assembly: GCF_040680235.1. NCBI lineage: Bacteria > Bacillati > Actinomycetota > Actinomycetes > Kitasatosporales > Streptomycetaceae > Streptomyces > Streptomyces sp. NPDC052101. Next base: position 44,413 of record NZ_JBFAWH010000044.1, on the reverse strand, counting down.
GCTGAAACTACTGCACCCACGCTGAAAGCCCCCAGACCTGAAACCTCCGGGACAGCAGGTCACACTGACGGGTACAACACGCTGACGTCACGCAACACACACGCCGGCGTCAGGCGTGCTCGCCTCCCCCGCTGAGGGGAGGCGAGCACTGTGCTGTGGGTGGATGCCTCCCATGCGGCAGTCTCGGCAGGATGACCGCATGAGGCGATCACTTGACTGCGGCACGCTCTATCGCAGCCCTTCACGGGCCGTCGTATGGACGGCAGTTGCGGGAGCTGCTGGAGCCTTCCCCTATGTGGCGATGAAGGTCTACTGGGCGTGGGGTGGGACGGCGGGCAAACCGGCTGGGATGAACCTCGCCGACGAGTTCGCCAGGAACGGGGCTCCCCGGGTGCTCGTGTGGCTGGAGCGGCACGGCATCGACTTCACCGCCGTCGGCATCGTTCTGGCCATCACTTTGCTCGGCGCCCTCACCCGGCCATGGGGCCAGGTCTTCCCGCGCTGGATGCCCATTCTCCGGGGCCGCGGGGTGCCGCGATGGCTCCCGTTGGCATTCGGCTGGGCCGCCGCGCTGACCCTCGGGCCCTACGGCAGTCTCGGCCTAGCGGTCATCGTGACCGGTGGGCTTGCGAAGGTGAACACCGCGGGGATGTCACCACTGGTGTTCGTCGTGGGGTTTCTCAACTTCTTCTCGATCGGGGTGTCCCTCGGCGTCTGCTCGCTGTCGTACCAGAGGCGGACCAGGCCAGGGAGCGCCTGACGCTCCAGCAGGACTTCGCCCCGGTGGCCCGGACTACGTGTGAACAATCCGTCCCGTTGGGCTTCGCGGGACGCCGGCTGGCCTGCCCAGGCCATCAAGCGCTCGACCATCCAGCGGCGGGGCAGGACGACGAACTCCCTGGCCTCCTTGGCCCGATCGACGAGCTGTCCGCCATGTACCCAAGGATGTTGCACAAGGCTCTGCCCTGGCAGGTCAGAGCCCGTGAACCCGGTTGTCTGCTCATGACGCGAGGGCCAGGTTGTGCATGTGTGAGCAGCGGTCCCAGCCGCTGGATGACACAGCAAACCGTTACACCGCGACCATCAGCACTCGCCCGGCCAGCGGCAAGGGCCACGGCCGACCGGCCGACCCTGAAGAGTGCCATTGCCACGCCGCTCCCGCACCACCTTCAACACAGGCGCGAAATGCGTCACCTGCAGCCCGGTGAACGCCTTGCCCTCACACCCGCGCAGCACGTAACACCCCGGCCATTCCAGGGAGATGTCCTGCCCACGCCCTTCTGCAACACCCTTTAGCCTGATGCATCCGTCAACTATTTGCACAGATGGAGCGACGCCATTTCGGGTGGTTGCCGTGCGAGCGAGTCGCGTTTTCAATGAATGGGGCTGTGAATGGGGCCGGCAGGGAGGGCACTTCCGGCCGGTGGGCCGTTTTTTGACTGGAAGGAGTTGGTCTGCCTCTTGCGGTTCTGGTCCGGCGAGGAGAGTATCTCGATGCTCAGCAATTCCCTTCGGTTCGATCTTCGAGGAGTTGCTCCATGAGGTTCCTGAACGTTCCGCTCGCGGTGGCCAGTGCTGGTGTGCTGGGCCTTTTGGCTCTCGGTGCCCCTGCCGCACATGCTCAAGAAAATCGCCCGGGTGCGCAGTCGGATAGCGGGTACAGTGTCCTGTCGAACGACTCCAGCCCTCAGCAGGTTCTCGACGCCTACGGGTTCGGCACCATCAGCGGGACTCCGGTTGTCACCTGGGCTGCCAACGGGGGGATCAACCAGAGATGGTCTTTGGCCGATCAGCCGGATGAGACCGTGGCCATTGTGGGCGCCCAGAGCGGAAAGTGCGTGGCTCCTTCCGGCTCGCACGGGGCTCTCATGCTGCAGGACTGCACTGCTGTGCAGTTCGGGCAGCGCTGGTACAAGGAACGGCGTCCCGGGGGCCGCATCATCTTCGAGAACGCCTTGTTCGAGGGGCAGTGCCTGGACATGGCGGGAAGCTACAGCCAGGCCGTCATCAGGGACTGCAACGGAAGTGCAAGCCAGAATTGGCGGCTTTTCGCTTCATAGACGCCACAGCCTTCGGCCTTGCGCCGGAGGCTATCGGGCACGGATCCCTGTCGGGTAGCTTTCTGTTTCCTGACCACCGGGAAAAGATGGTGAGTTCTACCTTCAGCAGGGATTTCATCTTCGTTGCTGCGACCGGCTGGTCACTGCAACGAAGAAACCGGTAGGTATTTTCGCCATACCCCCTGGTTCCCGGGCCCGATGGCCTGGGAACCAGAGGGCGTCTGAAAAGGGCGGCCAGCGGGGCACGCAACAAGCTACTGAACTTGCACTCGTGATGTCAGTCTTGCGGGCCCCACCCGTGTGGGACGGGGAATCCGTTCGCGTTCTGTGTGGCGGCGACCTGCGATCGTGAAGACGTACTCCTCAAGCGGGGCAGCCTGATGAGCCCCCGTAATCCGACCAGTAATCGACGGGAGACCGGCGTCTGGATCAGGTGGAACAAGGCCTGGATCGCGGGCTTGTGCGTGGGTAAGCTGCCCGTCCGGATGACCTTGACTTGCCGAGGTGACCGTCCTTGTCCCCCACATCAACGTCCTCTGCCGACTGACCAGGACGTTCACTCTGCGATCCGGACAACCTGCACCCCAATCGTCACACGGAAGACGCCCACGCATGAATACGCCACCACCGCCACCTGGAGCGAAGCCGGCTGACGGACCATCCGTCCAGATCGGCGCTCTCGTTCCGCTGACTCGGCCTGGCTGGGTCGAGGCGGGCCAACACTTGCTCGCTGGACTTGAACTGGCCGTTCGCGACGTCAACGACGCCGGCGGGATCGGCGGAAGACCACTCGAGCTGGTGGTCCGAGACACCGCTGCTGATCCCCAGAGGGCCGCGGCGGCCGTAGACGAACTGGCTCGCCTGGGCGTGGCCGCCTTGGCGGGGGAATATCACAGCGTCGTCGCTCGCGCCGTTGCCACCAGGGCTGACGCCCTCGGCCTTCCGTACCTCTGCTCGTCAGCGGTTCTCGACGGGCTCACCGAACAGCCGACGGAATGGGTCGCGCGCCTCTCCCCGCCGCAGTCCCGCGGCTGGCAGCTCTACGCAGACTTCCTCCTCAACGCGGGCCACAGACGAATAGCCGTAGCTGCCCAGCCGAGTGTCTACTGGGCAGCTGGGGCCCGCATCCTGCAGGACTACCTCGCTCCACGCGGCGGCAGCGTCATCCAACTCGACATGGGCGCGCTCGCCCCCACGGCCCTGTGTGACGCACTCGTCGACAATCGCGCGACAGCCCTCCTCCTTCTGGTCGGCCACCCGGAGCCGGCAGTGTCGATCGTCAAGTCCGTCCGCCGCGACCAGCGCCTCGCCCAGATGATGATCGGTGCTCCGGCCGGGCAACCGGAGTTCGCCGAATGGGCGACGTCGCTCGGCGACGACAGCGCCGCGATCCCGTTCCTTCGCTACCTGCCCGAGCGCCTCAGCCCACTCGGTGCACGAGTCGAGACGGCACTCCGCGAACGGCTGGCCGCAGCGCCCTCCTTCGTCGCCTTCGAGGGCTACGACACCATCGCCGTCCTCGCCGACGTACTGCGGTCTCACGGCACGGACCGGGCGAGCACTGCCGCATCCTGGCCTCGCGTCGCAGTCGAAGGCACCCGCGGGCAAATCCAGTTCTCCCGCACACCAGGCATCAGCGTTTGGCAATGGGCTGGGACGCCCATCCAAGTCGTTGACCGAGATCCAGCGGAACCCGATCGCTTTCGGATCCTTCACACCAGCTAGGAGAGCAACAAGGCCGTCAAGGAGGCTGCGTCCTGCCAGCCTGCCTGCTGGCGGACGTCGGCGCGCTGGGGGTCGGCATCGTGCTCGACCTCGATCCGCCCGACTGCGCCCAGTCCCGGAGGTCGGCCGCGGCGAGGTTGCGGATGTCGCCCTTATTCCGGCGGCCAGGTGGAGCTGGGCGGTGTCCCAGACCAACACGATCGGGCCGCCGCGTCGGATGCGGGAGCGGACGATCAGATCGTGGAAGTCCCGCCAGCTGAAGCCCTTCGGGCGTCCTCGCGGCCCCGGTACTCGGGGATCGCATAGATCAGACGGGACCACTCGCCGAGCTTGAAGCAGGCTCGGCAGCCTGCCGGGAAGCCGCCTGGATCCGAATCCCATTGCTCCTTCGCGGTCAGCCGCGCATCCTGCTGGGATGCGCTTCTCCATCAACATCCCCAACTTCGGTGACTTTGCTGACCCGCGAAACGTCGCGACCGTTGCGGCTGCCGCCGAACAGGCCGGCTGGGACGGGCTGTTCGTCTGGGACCACGTACTGCATCGGCAGCACCAGGGGCGTCCTTTCGGTGATCCATGGATGCTGCTGACCGCGGCCGCGTTGGCGACCTCACGGATCCGCCTGGGCACCCTGCTAACGCCGGTCCCCCGCTACCTCCCGCAACAACTCGCCCGCCAAGTGGCCACCCTGGACCAACTCAGCAACGGCCGAGTGATCTTTGCCGCCGGCCTGGGCGGTCCGGTCGAGGACGAATACCGCAGCTTCGGCGACGCCGCCGAGCCACGCCTCCTCGGCGAGAGGCTGGACGAGGGACTGGAGCTGTTGACGCGCTTCTGGTCCGGCGAACCGGTGAACCATGACGGCCAGAACTACAAGGTCCGGGATGTGACCCTGCTGCCTGCCACCGTGCAGCGGCCCGGCCCGCCGGTATGGATCGGCGGGTTCTGGCCGCGTCGCCCTCCCATGCGGCGGGCAGCGCGGTGGGATGGCGCGGTGCCGCTCTTCGAGACGGCCCGGCATGGGCATGTGCCGGACGTGGCGGAGGTACGGGACCTGGTCGGCTACGTACGCAAGCACCGTGCGGCCGGAGCCGAGCGCCCCTTCGAATTCGTGCTCGGCGGTGCCACGCCTCCGGCCCCGGCCAAGGCCAGGGACCTGATCGGTCCGCTGCACGACGCCGGCGCCACGTGGTGGGACGAGCGACAGGTGCAGACCGGCCCCGACCTGGACCGCCTGGCCCCGGTGCTGCGCCGCATCGACGCCGGGCCGCCGGTGGTCTGATGGGCCGATCGGGTGTGCGCCGGGCGCAGTCGCACACTCCTCGTGGGCGAGTGCTGTTCCCCGCAGGGGCGGGGAACACATCACGGAAACCATGGAGGCAACCATCCTCATAGGACCAACCCCGCGGGTACGGTGACCACTTCGCAGCGGAGTCCCCCTGCTACGGTGGGCCGATGGCATCGGTCAAGCAGTTCCAAGTCACCTTCGACTGCGCAGAACCTGAGCGCGTCGCTCGTTTTTGGTCCGAGGTGTTGGGGTACGTCGTACCGTCGCCGCCGGAGGGGTTTGCCACTTGGGACGATTTCAATCACTCGCTACCTCCTGAGGATCAGGATTCATGGTTCGCATGCAGTGATCCCTCAGGTGTGGGCCCGCGACTGTACTTCCAGCGTGTTCCCGAAGGCAAGGTCGTCAAGAATCGGGTGCATCTCGACGTGCGGGTCGGCACCGGACTCGTGGGTGAAGAGCGCCTGGCCACGCTTGAGGCCGAATGCGCACGACTGGTCGCGCTCGGCGCGGAACGCGTGCGACTACTGCCTGCCGATGACGAAAACGAGTCGTGCCTCGTGATGCAGGACATCGAGGGCAACGAGTTCTGCCTCGACTGACCAGCCTCCGAGACGGCGAGGCTGTGAAGTCCGGCGATGCCGAGCGAGGCCTGATCGAGTCCACCACTGCTGTGTTCGCAGCGGTGGACTCGACCCCTACCGCCACGCTGACCCGCTTCATCGACACCCACCGCAACCGGTTCGGCGTCGAACCGATCTGCCGCGCTATGGCCATCGCCGTCGCGACGGACTACGCGGCCAAGTGAGGGTCAGCTCTCCGATGCGCCATTCCACTCAAGAGTCACGGTGAAGTTCGCTTCGCTGGTGGCCTTGGCGACGACCACGCCCGCCTCAGCCGCAAGCTTGATCCCGAACTCGACGCTCACCTTGTCCGGACGGTGAACCATCTGGCGCACACTGCCCGCCATGGTGTCCAGCGCGGGGCGAATGTGGTCGAGGGCTTCCTGCAGAGTCTCGGCCGACGAACGCGCCAACCCGCCCGGGCCACGTCCGACACGGTCGAAGCCGCTCTCCCCGTCCGCCAGTTCCACTCGCACCGACGTTCCGTCACCAAGCTGCATGTCACCGACTGACGTCACCGCTGCCCCCACCGGCCTCAAAATGCACAGACTGCTAACTCGGCCCGCATAGTACGCCGTTGACGCACCTCCTGGGTACGCTGAGACACGGTGCACTGACCCGGCGGCAGCTTCTGAAGAAGGATCAATGGTCCAAGGAGAACCTGGAGCATCACTCAGAGATACCGGTCACCCTGAACCAACAGGAGGCTGCCATTGAACCCCGCACTGGGCCGGCTGGCGGCGAGCGTCGTGCGAGTCCGCTCTGTCACGGGTGAGGTAGCTGGTGCCGGGTTCGTGGTCGGTGACGGTCTGGTCTGCACCTGCGCGCATGTAGTAGCACACGCTCTGGGCATTGAGGGGCAGGAGGTGAGGGCCCCTGACGAAGCCGTTCGGGTCGATTTTCCACTGCTGGAGGAAGCCGGCGCGGTTGCGGCCCGCGTGCACCATTGGGAGCCGGTGAGGCCGGACGACAGTGGCGACATCGCCCTGCTCGAACTGGTCGAGCCCGTGCCGGGGGCCCTTCCGGCACCTCTCGTCGCTGGTGGCGATGTATGGAACCACGCCTTCCGGGTTTTGGGCTTCCCTCGCGATCGTGACCACGGCATCTGGGTGCAGGGCTCGCTGCGTGGCACGCAGGGGCTTGGGTGGCTTCAGATGGACACCGTGCCCGGAGCCCCTCGGATCGAGCGCGGCTTCAGCGGCTCGCCGGTTTGGGACGACGATCTCAACGGCGTTGTCGGGATGACCGTAGCCGCGGACGGGCCCGCCCGCCCCGGCACGGCCTACCTCATTCCGGCATCCGCACTGGGCGAGGTGGCGCCGCAGCAGTGGCCCAACCCGTACCGCGGACTGGAGCCCTTCAGCGAGGGCGATGGTGGGGTGTTCAAAGGCCGAGACGACGACATCGAAGAGCTTGTCTCAGCGATCCGCGGACGGGCCTTGGTGGCGGTGATCGGACCTTCAGGCTGCGGCAAGTCATCGCTGATACGGGCGGGTGTGCTGCCTCGGCTGCAGGCGTCCGGCATGACGGTGACCAGGCTCCGTCCGTTGCCAGGGGTCAGACCGGAGTTACTGCTGGCACAGGCGGTGCTGCCGCATCTAGAACCTGGCCTCGACGAAGTCGAGCGTCTGACGCATGCGCGTACGCTCGCTGATCTGTTCTCCGGCGAGGAGGTGGGCCTTCTCGCGGCGCGGTTGGTCGAAGGCCGGGACGTACAGCGAGGCGAAGGCGGGCACCTGCTGTTCCTCGACCAGTTCGAGGAAATCGTCGTCAGTGAACCCCAGGCTGCGAGGGAACTGCTGCGCATTCTGGCGGTGATGACTCGGGCGGTTTCAGGGCTGCGCGTGGTCATGACGCTGCGGTCCAAGTTCGTGGACGATCTGCTCACCTCTGACGTGGCACGCTTACTGCGGACCGTGCTTATCGCCCCTCTCGAGGGTGAACAGTTGAGGACGGCAATCACTGAGCCGACTGCTTCCGTACCAGGGTTGGTCTTTGAATCCGGCCTGGTGGAACGGCTTGTCGCGGACGCCGGTGAGGAGCCGGGGCGCTTGCCGCTCATCGAGTTCGCTCTCACCCGGCTGTTTGAGCACCAGGTCGCCGGGATGCTCACCCACGCCGCATACGATGCCATCGGCCGCGTGGGCGGGGCGCTGGCGGCCTACGCCGAAGACAGCTGGTTCAACCGGCTCACCCCACAGGAACGCCCAGTGGCGCGGCGGGCCTTCACTCAGCTGGCCCGCCCAGACGACCGCGGTGGCTTCGTGCGCCGTCCTGCGTCTGCAGACTCTTTCGACTCGCAGGCGTGGCAGCTCCTGCTGCGGCTGAGCGCTGAGACCCGCCTCGTGGTGGTCAGCCAGGGCGCGTCCGCCCAGGAACGGATTGTCGACCTCGCTCACGAGGCACTGATCCGCCAATGGGGGCGATTGCACGACTGGTTGGTGGAAGACCGGGACTTCAGAGCGTCGCAGGAGCAGCTGCGCGAGCGCATCGGCCAGTGGAACGAGACCGGCCAGGACCCGGGCGGCCTGCTGCGTGGCGCGGCGCTGGCCCAGGCCGCGGAGTGGCTCACTTCGCGCAGCGAGGACCTCGCACCGGCCGAGCGTCACTTCATCGTCATCAGCCGCCGTGCTGAGCAGCGTGGGATCCGGCGCTGGCGGGCGGTGACCGCCTTCGCGATCACCCTCGCCCTGGTAGCGGGCGCCCTGGCGGTACTCACGTTGCGCAGCAACAACGTCATCCACCGGCAGTTGCGCACCCAGGCTTCCCGCCTCATCGGGCAGGAGGCACAGCGTCAAGCGGGCGCGGCGCCCGCCACAGCGCTGCAACTGGCCCTCGCCGCTTGGCACAACGACCCCAGCACCGGGGAGGCGTACGCGGCTCTCCTGCAGCAGCAGCTCACGGCGGGGGCAGCGGAGAAGGTTCTGCCCGGCCTGTGGCCGGGAGGTTTCAAGCACTGGAATTCGTCTGCTGACGGCCAGACCGTCGTCGTCATATCCCTGCTGACCAACGGCAGAGAAGCCATGACGGTCTGGACCGGAATGCTCGGCGATCACCCGCGCCCCTGGCACGTTCCGGAAGGGTCGGGCGGCGTCTGGACGGCTCTGAGCCCCGACGGACGTACCCTGGCCGTGGCTCGGCGGGACGGCAGTGTGGGCCTGTGGGATGTGCCGGGCCGGCGCGGCCCCACCGTCCTTCAGCGGCCCGACGCGGAGCCAACGCCGTCGGTTATCGATACCGGAGTTCTGACCTTTTCCAGCGACGGAAGTCGACTGCTGCAATTCCGTTACGGGACCGAAGGCTATATTGCCCAAAAGCGCGGACCGGCCATACGGGTCTGGGACATGAAGCGCAGGCAGCCGGTGGCAGCCGGCGGTTCGCTCCTGACCCTGGGAGGCTCACCGGACCAGGTAGCCTTCGCACCAGGTGCCCAGTCGGTCCTGACGACGTATGGGCACCTCCCTCATCGCGTGGACATCGCCACCGGCAAGGAGGAGCATGCGATCGCCGAGAAGGACACCATCTCCATCGTCCGAGGCGGCCAGTCGCTGCTGACCTGCGGGTACGGCAAGGGCTTCTCCCCCACACTCAGAGTCGTGGATCTCGACTCGGGAGTCAGGCGCGAGATCGACGGGGTGACCAGCTGCCCGAACACCGCTGTGGAAGACCCTCAGTGGTTGGACGCCACGGGCCGGTTCCTTGTCACTGAATCGGAGGCGACCGGCGAGCGATATCAGCTGCTCGTCCTCAACGACCTCGCCACCGGGCGCGCTTATCAGACCACTGTCCCTTCCACAGACACCGCCCCCTCTCAAGGGATGGGGTCGAACTTGATCGTGCTTCCCCAGCGAGACGGACGCCCGGTGGTGCTCGCAGCCGTCGGCCCGGACCTGATGCGGCTGAGGGCGGCGCAAATCAGCACGCATACGCTTGAGGGAAGCCCTACTGCCATCACCTCGGCCGACACGGTGACCGAAGGGCTGACGCCGCTCAGCCCGAGCGGTCGCTATTGGGCGAGCGGGTTCAACAAGCAGCTGACGATCATCGATGCGCACTCACACCAACAGCTGAGCACCGAACCGGAGCCAGCCGGAACCGCCGATGACAGCCAGTTGGCCTTCAGCGGTGACAACGCGTCGCTCGGCCTGCTGTCCCGCCACACGCTGACCGTGTACAGCGTGCCGGAGCTGACCCGCCGCTTTCAGGTGCGCATCCCCGATCCTCCTCTGGCCGGGCAGGAAGACACCACCAGCGTGCAATCCATGTGGTACGACGGCATGATGCCGGGCGAAGGCAGCGAGTTGGTGGTGCTGCGTGGAGGGGCGTTCACCCGCTGGTACACGCGTACCGGCCACATGGCCGCCCCCCAGCTCACCGTCGCCCGCACCAGCACGGAGGCCAAGGACGTGGCGAGTCACGGCCGTGCCTTCCCGCGGCTCGGGCACCCCGGCCAATGGCTGCTCGCCATGCCGGACGGCACCGTACAGCTGTGGGATCTCCCACGCAGGCGGCTCCTGTCCCAGTTCCAAGTGGGCACCCATCTCGACGCGGGTCACGTGAACGAGCCGCTCGTGACCGACAGCACTGGCAAGCGTCTCGCCGTGGTCGGTACCACAGGCACCGTGACCGTCTGGGACATGAATGCTCGCCGTCCCTCCTACGAGCCGCTGCCCGTCAAGGGCATCACCAAAGTCGTCGGGTTCGGCCCCCCGGACACACTGTTCGTGCTCGCCGGCAGCAAAACCAACGACAACGGCGAACTGCAGATCTGGGACCTGCCTCACCACCGGCAGATCGCCACCGTCGACGCTCCCGACAGGGTGCACCACTGGATGATCCGCGACGGGCGACTGTACGCCTACCTCGCCAGAACCGAGATCATCACGGAACTGAATCCCGACAACTGGTTCCGCACCCTCTGCGCCGCCGCTGACCGCGGGTTCACACCCGACGAGCGCAAGCTACTCCCAGCAGGCACGGACACAGCGCCCCCCTGCGGGTCCTGACAGCCAAGCACCTCAAGGGCGTCAGCCTGCACACCAGGCAGGGACAGACGGTGCGCGAGCACGTCGTGCATCTCCCGAGTCCAGCTGCCCGGCAAAAGGTCGTGCTGCGATGCAACCTGCCTCCGAGCCCGTGCGTATTAGAGGCGATACCGCACCTCACACGGGGGAATCTCATGCATTTGGACCGTTCTGCCGGTCGGACCGCCGCCGGCCGTCTCGGTGCCGCTGTCACGGCCTGCATCGCTCTGCTCTCGGCCGTCGGCTGCTCGACGGACGCGGGGACCGGCATTCGTACGGCCGCCGACGCACCGGATACTCGGGCCTCCGCGACGGCGCGCGCGAAGGCCGAAGGCGGGGACAATGACGGCACGGGCAAGACATCCCACGCACGCCCGGCTCCGTCCATGCCAGAGCCCGCCATACTCGCGCAAGCGACGGTGCACATAACCGACGGGCAGACGGTCGGTGTGGGCATGCCGATATCCGTCACCTTCCCCCAGCCGGTTCCCGCCGCCGATCGCAAGCCCGTGGAGAACTGGCTGCGCGTACAGACCTCGTCCGGCACGACCGGCGCCTGGAGCTGGGTGAAGGGACACAACCTCCCGGACGGGCAGCGTGTCGACTTCCGCCCGAGTACCACCTACTGGCAGCCCGGCACCAAGATCACCCTCCGCCTCGGCTCGCACGGCGTCCGCCACTTCGCCATCGGCCGGTCACTGGTCGCCACGGTCGACGCCAGTACGCACGAGATGACCGTCCGGACCGGCGGGAAGACGCAGCGCATCCCGGTCACCACCGGGGCGCCGGGAACGGACACCTGGAACGGGACGATGATCGTCATGGACAAGCAGCCCAAGGTGCTCATGGACTCCCGCACTGTGGGCCTCGGTGACGAGTACCGCGGCGACTACTACTGGGCCGTGCACCTGACGACGTCGGGGACGTACGTGCACCAGAACCCACGGGCGGACACCGAGGCCGGGCACCGTAACGTCACCCATGGCTGTGTCGGCCTCGCCACCGACGGCACTGCCAAGCGCTTCTACGACCAGGTACAGGTCGGCGATGTCATTACGGTCATCGGGGCCAACAAGGACACCGTCGCGGCCGGCAACGGCTACGGCGACTGGAACCTGACCTGGCAGCAGTGGCTCGCGCACAGCGCCGCCGGCGCCACCACGACCGCATGACCGCTGCCCCGCCCACCACATGGCCCCCGCCGCACCGGCCCCTCATACGCGCCCTGCGCCGTAAGAAGAGAGCACGACAAGGTGACCGAGGATGAGTTCGACCTCTTCTACGCGGCTGCCTGCCCGCGTCTGGTCGGCCAGCTGTACGCCCTGACGGGCGACTACGCCGAAGCTCAGGACGTGGTCCAGGAGGCGTTCGCACGCGCCTGGGAGCGGCGTTCATCCGTCCTGGACGGCGACCGGGATCCGGAGGCGTGGATCCGCACGGTGGCACACCGTCTGGCGATGAGCCGCTGGCGGAGGGCACGCCGCTGGTGGGAGCTGGTCCGGGGCGAGTCCGAGCCGCGGCCGGTGCCCGAACCGAACCCGGACCATGTGGCGTTGGTCGCCGCTCTGCGGCGCCTGCCGGAGGCCCAGCGAACCGCGATCGTGCTGCATCACCTGTGCGATCTGAGTGTGGAGCAGATAGCCGCCGAGACCGATGCGGCCGTCGGCACCGTCAAGGCACGTCTGTCACGCGGCCGTTCAGCACTCGCCGCTCACCTGAGCGAGGACATCCACTCCACGGAGGAAGCCTGTGTCTGACCAGCCACCACCGCATCCCCTGATCGAGACAGAGCTGTCGGCCCGGCTCCGTGGCCTGGCCGCGCAGGGCGCGGCACCGGCCACAGGGGCACAGGCGAGGAGCCGGGCGCAACGCCGCCGCCGCCAGCGCGTTGTGCTCTCCACCACCGCGCTGGCGGCGGCCCTCACCGCCGTCACCTCCGGCGCCGTCGCCTCCGGCGCCCTCGGCTCCGCCACCGAGGCGGCCGCACCCCCTGCGGCGCCCGTGTCCCACACCCCGACACCCGCCTCGTCCCCGGCGCCCGTCCAGCGGGTGACGATCGACCTCGACGCCCACACACTGACCATCAAGGGCCGGAGGTTCCCCATCACCGGGCTGCAGGAAAACTGCCCGATCGGCGAGAGGGCGGTCACGGTCACCGCCAAGTACCCCGCCATCACACTGCCCCCCGACAAGTTCACCAAGTATGTGCCCCGCTTGCAGTGGGTGGTCACCTTCACCGACCGCCAGCACCACGAGCGGCCGCTGATGTGGGCGCTGGACCCCGCCGCCGGTCTCAACAGCATCGGTCACAACTCCGGCGCCGGGTCCATCGCCCTCGCGCCCCAGGCCGGGAAATGGGTGTACGACGCCATCAAGCCCGGCGCACGCGTGGAGATCAAGGGCTGGCAGGCCGCGAGCGCGGACCCGGACTCCGTGTGCTACGAGCGCGAGCCGGTCACCGGCAACCGCTGACGCCGAACCGGCAGCGTGGCGCGGGCAGGCCGACCGTACCGGTCCAAGGCTGCGCGAGTACCACGCCGTTGAGCGCCAGGCTATCGAAGCAAGCAAGAGGCCGCCGCCCCTCCGCCCGCACGCGCGCTGTCCCGACCGGACATGGTCGGCACCCAGTCCATGAATTCCGCCGTCCAAGGCCCCCACTCCTGAAAGCTTCGAACCTCAATGACCGACATAACTCTCAAGACACCCGAGAACACCTTCCTTCCCGGTGCCCGGCGCCGACACCGCAAACCCAGACAGAGTGGCACGAGAACGGGCCTGCGCCGGGCCGTCGTCCTCGCCATGGCCGTGCCCGTGGCGTCCGCCGCCGTGGCGGGTCCGTCCGCCTTCGCCGCCCAAAAGCGTGTCGGCACGACGACCAAGACCCACGACCTGGACACCGACGACCAGCACATGGCCAAGAACCTGGAGACACGGGTACTCGATCAGCGGCTCGGCCCGAACGTGAGCGACGTGGTCCTCAACGCGGCCTCGAACACCACCGTCTGGGGCCATAACGCCTCCACCGCACTGATGCCGGCGTCCAACGCCAAGCTCGCCACTTCGACCGCGGCCCTGACCGTACTCGGCCCACAGCACCGGTTCACCACGAAGGTCGTCTACGGCCACGGCACCCTGACCCTCGTCGGGGGCGGCGACCGCACCCTGACCACCGCCGACCTCGCGGAGTTGGCGAAGACCGCGATCGCCGGACTCAAGGCCGCGGGCCGGACCGCTGTGAAGGTCACCGTCGACGACAGCCTGTTTCCGCAGCCCACCCTGGCCAAGGGCTGGAACGACGGCTACTACCCCGACACCGTGGCCCCGGTCCGCGCGCTGGTCGTCGACGGGCACGGCGTCCAGGACACCTCCATCGACGCCGGGCAGGTCTTCGCCAAGCAACTCGCCGCAAACGGCATCATGGTCACCGGCGACGTCACCCACGCCACCGCGCGCCCGACGGATGTTCCGGTGGCCCAGCACAAGTCGGCGCCGCTCTCTGACATCGTCCACACAATGCTCAAGCACAGCGATAACAACATCGCCGAGACCCTGCTGCGGATGACAGCCCTGGGCGCCGGCCGCCCGGCAACCTTCGAGGGTGGCACTGAGGTCGTGCGCAGGGTGCTGAGCCGGGTGTACGGCGTTTCGCTCGGCAACTTCGAACTCTACGACGGCAGCGGCCTGTCCCGGGCCGACCGCATCCCGGCCACCACCCTTGCGCAGATCCTCGAACTCCTGACGCAGCCCCGCTACGCGCACACCCTCGGCTCCATCCTCGACGGCCTGCCCGTCTCCGGCGAGGCCGGCAGCACGCTCGGCCCGGAGTACGGCCGCTTCGACGACGCCGACTCCAAGTGCGCGGTGGGCAAGGTGCACGCGAAGACCGGTACCCTCACCGGCGCCATCGCACTGAGCGGTCTGACTCAGGGCAAGGACGGCAAGTGGAAGGTGTTCGCCTTCGTAGAGAACGGCGCCACGGCCGACCCGAACGCCATCAAGGACGCCATGGACGACCTCGTGGCAACCGTCAACGGCTGCTACGCGTAAGGGATTCAGCCCCGGGCGCCGGTGGGAGAAGCCATCAGGAGACGGAGGCTCAAGGGGTCTCGCCCCCGTAGTAGTACGTCGGGCTGGTGAAGTACGAAACGCCGTAGTACGTGCCGCGGCCCAGGCTGACCGGATTGGACCACACGGTCCCGCTCGGACCCGGGACGACCGCGCAGTTCCGGCTGCCGGGGACGACGTTCTGGTTGACGTCCACGATCTCCGCGCAGAGCGTGATGGAGGTGTTGTTGCTGCCCGAGGTGTCCGCGACGGAACGGTCTCCTCCGGCGTTGATGGCGGCTCCGGGTTTGGGGCCGCTGGACGTTCCCCGGACACATCGAGCGTTCGCTCCGTCGCCTGGGCCGGCCGCTGCCCGAGTTGACTTGCTGACCTTCGCCTTGGCGCTCCTTCACCGTGCCGAGGAGCTGAGCCGAGTAGCAGCGTCACCCACTGGCGGACGCTGCTACTCGAACGGCATCACTACGGGTGGTTCTGTGCGCTGCGGACTCCCGTACGATCGGTGGGGGTCAGAAGTTGCCTGTGCGCGCCACCTGGCTCCACCAGGCCGACGAGTCCACCAGGCCCCACGCGTATGACGTAACGTTGCGATCGTTCAGCATCCTGCTGTAGCACGAGTAAGCGCTGAGCGAGGAACTCCAGGTCAGCGTGTTCCCGCAGGCCTCGAAGGCCCCGTCTGTGTTTCGGACAACATAGCCGAGCCCATGGGAAATCGGAGAGACCAGTCGCGCCCACACGGTCCCGCACGATGTGCTGTACCGCAGTTGAATCGTCCCGACTTCCGTTCCGTCAGCGCGGTACACGGGTGCCGAGTTCACGGTGACGGCCGAACTGTTGCACCCCGTCACGATGGGATCTTGGCCGTCGTACGTAGCAGCCTGCGCGGAGCCGGTGCCGGCCAGTGCCACGGCGGTCAGGGCGGCCACTGCGGCGGCGCGACCGAGTACGCGTGCGAGTCTCATGTGTTGCCTCCTGCGACAGGGTTCAGGACGCGGTGGGGAGGTGACGGGCGCAGAGCAGCAGGTATGCGATGTCGAGTTCCTCGACCGGGTCGAACCACGCAGCCGGTCCAATCTCGCGACCACGAACCGACCCCCGCCGAGTCTTCCCCCGGTGCCCAGCCCGTGCTGGGACGCACACCAGAAACTACAGCGGTTGCCGACGGCGGCAAGGGCCTCATTGCACTGTGAGGCGGTCCCTCCGGTGCCGGAGTGCACAGCGAGCGGACATTCACCGACCCACGGCTCTGCGCGGCCATCCCTCCACTGGAGAAGTGGGACGGCCCCGCCCATGTGCGGCTGGGTCCGAGTTCGGTTCGAATCCCGCACGGCACCCCCGGTGAAGGGCTCCCGCCGGCGACCGTGTCCGCACGCCGGCGGAAGCGGGCAGGTACCCGTGCCACGCGACACTTCGACCGGGAGCGTGCGCATGACTGGCTGGGCGAACCACGCGCGCTGCAGTGAGTGACGGGACTCCAGCTCGTGGACGACCGGGCTGTCTCTTCACCGACATGAGAGCCCAGTCGGGCGAGCAACGCGAACACTTCCCCGATGAGAGGTCGTCAGCTCGCATAGGCCGACATGCCGCGCATGGCGTAATGATCCGCCCGGGCGTACTTCCCAGGTCACGTTGTGCACAGGCGATGGCCGGAATCGTGGCAGGAAGAGGTGGCGAACCGGACCATGAGCGAGGAGAGCGTGGACCGGTCGGAGGGCTTCGGCGAGCGATTGCTCGGCGCGCTGCTGGATCAGGCGCGGCTGATGCCGCCGCAGCTGATCGCGCCGCTGATCGCACAGGAGGTGGCCAGGATCGGAGGTCGTGACGTCTCCATCCTGCTCCAGGACTACGCGCAGGAGCTGCTGGTGCCACTGCCGGGCAGGAAGCTGCACGTCGGCCAGCCCGAGCCGGTGGCCGACTCCCCCGCCGGCCGGGCCTTCCTGCGCGCAGAGGCCGTCGAGGTGCCGAAGGCCCACGGCGTCCGGATGTACTTGCCTCTGCTGGACGGGAGCGACCAGGTAGGGGTGATGGCCCTGACACTGGACGCTGTGGGCGCCGATGAACGGCGCCTGCTGGGTCGGCTCGCCAACTTGGTGGCCGACGTGCTGGTCACCAAGAACGCCTATACGGACCAGTTCTTCCTGGCTCGGCGCCGAGAGCCGATGAGCGTATCCGCGGAGATCCAGTGGAGCCTGCTGCCGCCGCTGACGATGTCCGTTCCGCAGGTCAAGGTCGCCGGAATCCTGGAGCCCGCCTACCGCGTCGCCGGCGACAGCTTCGACTACGCTCTCAACGACAACATCCTGCACATGGCACTAATCGACGCGATGGGCCACGGCCTGGACGCCGCCGCGATGGCGACCATCGCCATCGGCGCCTATCGCCATGCCCGGCGCGTGTTCATCAGTCTGGCCGAGAAGTACGCGTTCATGGACGATGCCATCTCCCGGCAGTTCGGGCCCGACCACTTCGTCACCGCGCAACTGATGCACGTGAACATCAGCACCGGTGAGATGGAGCTGGTCAACGCGGGCCACCCCGCGCCGCTACTCATCCGCGACGGCCAGGTCGTGCGGCAACTGGAGAGCGCAACAACGTTGCCCGTCGGTTTCGGCGGTGAGGTGCCTCGGATCAGACAGCACACGCTTCAGCCGGGAGACCGGGTGTTGTGCTACACCGACGGCATCATCGAGGAGCACGTCGCCGGCGGGGAGCCGTTCGGTGAGGACCGCCTCATCCGCTGCGTCAACCGCCTGGGAGAGGAACCAACAGAGGGAGTACGAGCGGACCTGCGCCGACTCTCCCACACGCTGAAGGGCGAACGAGGCGGGCGTACCAGCGATGACGCCACCCTCTTCATGATCGAGTGGCACGGAGGCCCTGCCGACCACTTCGCGGTTCTTGACTGAGAACCTCGACCTCAACTGAGCCTGAACTGGACAGTCCCGCCCACGCGGAGCGGAAGCCGCCGTCGCGGCGCTGTCGCGGTCGCCGACACAGGCCGGGCCGCCAGTAGTGGTACACCGTCTGCCAGTACTGCAGGTCGTGCGGCAGCAGTCTCCAGGCACAACCGGCCCGCAGCCAGTGCGCGAGCGCATTGACGTTACTCACGCGCCGCCACCCTGCCACCCCGCCACCCCGCCACCCCGCCACCCCGCCACCCCGCCACCCCGCCACCCCGCCACCCCGCCACCCCGCCACCGGCACACATGCCCGGTGACCTGCCTCTTCAGTCGCCCTCTACCGAGCCTTCCTCCTCGAAGTCGGTACCGGCGGCGCCACGGGCTCGCTCACTCCTCGCCAGTGAGCGCTCAGCGCCTCCGTACGGTGATCGATAGAAGTGGGCCATTCGAGGGCGCTGGGCAGACACTCCGTGCAGAGGCCCACCTCACTCAAGTCTTCATCTTTTATACTTGCGCCGTCACTTAGCGTGAGGAACCATATGAAAAGCGTGATTGAAGCGCTGCGCAACCCGCGGCGTCCCCTTGTGCTCGGTGCAGTGCTGACCGTCGCGCTCGTCGTGCAGTCAGCCGTGCTCCTCGCCCAGCAAACGCAGATCGACGATCTCCAGACGCAGCCCATCGACCAACAGGAGCACCTCGAGTCCGGCCCTCCCGGTCCGTCCGGTCCCCCCGGCCCCCGCGGTCCGGCAGGCCCTGTCGGCCCGGCAGGTCACGACGGGAGAGACGGGAAGGACGGGAAGGACGGGAAGGACGGCAAGGACGGTCACGACGGCAAGGACGCTGTCGTCCCCGGCTAGACCCTCGGCCTCAGCGGGAATGCGGGGGCAGTGCCCTTCCGGGCGGCCCCTCCGTCACTCACTGGAAGGGGTTCGACCCCTGCATCGCCGGATGGGTGCAATCGCTGTCGCAGACAGCAACCCCCGGTGACCCATCCACGGGAGGCTTCGCTGCTCGACCGGGGGCGAGGCGGTGTCGGCCGACACCCAAGCCCCCGGCGCGCCGAAGTGCCGCCTTGAGTCAGCGAGTTCGATGCCACGTACTCGCTTGCGCTTCGCCGGCAACGTGCTTCAGCGCCTCCGCGCAGTGATCGGCGGGCTCGGACGTCCGAGGTCGCCCTGACACAGACGCTCAACGCGGCGGTCCACCTCCTCCAAGTCCGCTCTTTACAGTTTCGCCGTCACATAGAGTGAGGAATAGCGTGAGAAGCGTAAACGAGGTGTTGCGTAGCCCGCGGCGCCCCCTTGTGCTCGGCGCAGTGCTGACCGTCGCGCTCGTCGCGCAGTCAGCCGTGCTCGTCGCCCACCAGCAGCAGATCGACAGACTCCAAGCACGGCGCATCGCCCTCCAGGGGAAGGACATCGAGCACGGCCTGCACGGCGTGCCCGGCCCGCCCGGCCCCTCCGGCCCTGCCGGCCCGACAGGTAAGCCGGGGCGAAACGGTGAGAACGGCTATGACGGTAGGAGGGGCCATAACGGCAGGAGGGGCCATAACGGCAGGAACGGTCGTGTTATCGCCGCCGACCCATCGCCGGATGATGCGGAATAGATGACGGCTGAGGGTCGGCTGAGGGCTGTCTGCATGGGGTGTGGATTATCGGGTGCGGGCCAGTCCGTGTAGTCGGCAGATGCCGAGCAAGGGCGACGTACTGGCGCACGATCCTCACGTTGCGAACGACCGGCGTTGGCCGGAGTCTCGCGGAACAGATGCGACACCAACAAAGCCGACGAGGCGGTCCGGGGCAGGCGGCCGACTCTGATCTGTCAGAGCGCTATGTTCCCATTGCGTAGATATTCTGTGAAGTGTGATCGAGTCTGGACGGCCGCGGCTCCGTCGTCGCCACGGCCGGGGGAGGCTTGTGCGGCTGTCGCCGGTCATCCTGACCGTCGTCATCGCCAGCCTGGCATACACCACTCCCCCGGAAATGGCCTTCAGCCGCCTCCTGCCCGCAGCACCGGCCCTCGCCGCAGCTATGTGGCCGGTGCTCCCGACCGTCCTGCTGGGGACGGTCTGCCTTTTTCTGATGATCGGCCTCAGCATCGTGTTCCCCGGTCTGGGGACGTGGTGGACAGCTGCGGGGATCATCGCGGTCACCGTGGCGGCCGCGTATGGAAGTCATGTCCGGCTCCAGCGGGAGCGGACCCTCTTTCAGGTGCGACTCGTCGCCGACGCGGCGCAGCAGGTGGTCCTGAGTCCTATGCCGCGTCGCTTCGGGAGCGTCGAGATCGAGTCGCTGTATCTCGCGGCCGCAGCAGAGGCTCGTATCGGCGGGGACTTCTACGAGGTGGTCGACACGAGATACGGGGTCAGGCTGCTCATCGGTGATGTGCGCGGCAAGGGCCTGCCGGCAGTGGGAGCGGCCGCGGCGATCGTCAACGGCTTCCGGGAGGCGGCCTACGGCGAGGCCAACATGGTCAGCGTCGCGCGCCGACTGGACGCCAGCAGCACCCGTTACAACGCCGCGTTTCCCCCCGAGGTGCCGATGGAGCGCTTTGCCACCGCCCTTCTCGTCGAGATCCCGCACGGGGGCAGTCGTATCGAGATCCTCAACTGCGGACACCCCCCGCCGCTGCTCCTGAACCGCGGCAAACTCCACACCCTTGAGCCCACCACGCCCTCGCCACTGCTCAACCTCGCCGAGCTGATCGGCGATCACTACAACGTCGACACCTTCGACTTCACCCCTGGCGACCTGCTGCTTCTCTATACCGACGGGGTCGCCGAGGCTCGCGCCCGCGACGGCGAGTTCTTCCCACTGGTGGCCTGGATGCGCCGACAGCTTCCGACGTCGCCTCAGAAGCTACTCACGGCTCTCCACCGGGACCTCCTCCGATACAGCGGAGGACGCCTTGAGGACGACATCGCCGCCCTCGCCGTGCGCCTGGGTGAACCCTCGGAGTAAGCCCGGACCAGATCGCGGCGGGACTACGCCCTAGGTGATCGTTTCCAAGGGGGTGCCGGTGACTGTCTGACTGTCTGCTGGCGTTCCTGCGGTTCGAGTTGGTCAGGCTGGTCCGTAGATGGCACTGCCAGCCTTGCTGATGAGTGCCCAGTAGCGGTCGCCGTAAGACCAGTGCCACCACTCGGTGGGGTAGTTGACGAAGCCAGCGCCGCTCATGGCTCTGGCCAGGATGTCGCGATTGCGACGTGCTTGGTCTGACAGCCCCGAGGCGTCAAGCGGACAGTACTTCTCGTCTCCGGTGCGGTGGCCGTTCACAGCACCGCCCATGTCCAGCTCGACGCCATCGGCATCGACGAGCGTCAGATCGAGGGCCGCGCCGGCACAGTGTGGCGCCACTTCGACCGGGGAGACGAAGGCGCTGGCCTGGCGCCGCAGGTCGACGGGGTCGGTGATGCCGGAGCGGCGTAGGCGGTCCTCGTAGAGGGCAAACCGCCGCGCCTGCTCGATGCTGCTGCGATGCCCTTCTATGACGAGGAAGCTGACGCCGTCGGGAAGCATCTCCGATGCCGAGCACAAACGCTCAAGCACGCCGATCCGGACCCGGCCGTATGCCCCTGCCTCGTCTCGCTCCCGGGGGTCCAGCACAATCACCGGGACCGAGGCGATCTCAGCGAGAGGTTCGCCGCTGTCCTGCACCGGGATATTGAGCACCTTGGGATCACTCAGCAAGATCATGGATCCTGAGCCTAATACTCCAGCCGGACTTCTGTATTTCTGCTGGTCAACGGCTTGGCGGTGGGGAGTGTAGCGGGGGTGCGGCATGCGTGGGACGGTCTTGGGCAGGTCGTCCCACCAACGTGTGCCCGCGCCGCATGTAGTGACAGCGTCGGGCACGTGCCTGGTGACGACGGCGCCATCGTGACCAGTTCAGCACATGCTCGCGGCGTGCAGGACGGTGGCGGGGTTGAGTTGCCAGCAGACGACGGATCTCGGCTGGTGTGAGGTCCACAAGGTCGGGTGTGTCGGCCTCGGCACCCCCTTTTCACGCTCCTGCACGGCCATCACCGCGAGGAACGCGTGGGCGAGCATGGCGAGCGTGATGTGCCGGTGCCAGCCCACGTAGCGGCGGACTTCGTACTGGTCCAGGCCGCACTCGTTCTTCGCGCTCTGGAAACACTCCTCGATCTTCCAGCGGCAGCCGGCGACGCGGACCAGGTCGGCGACGGTTGCGTCCAGTGGAGCGCAGGCGAGGTAGTAGGCGATCTCGTCGGGCCTGCTGATGCTGCGGCGGGCCAGCACCCACCTCTGCCGTGTCGGCTCGTCGACGTCGGACTCGGTCACAGCGGGCAGACGGGCGGCGGCCCAGTCGTAGAACCGTTCCCCTTTGGCTCCCGGTCCCGCCGACACACGCTGCCACGCCTCGGGCGGGGCCTGGGCGATGAGATGGTCGATGCATGCGCGGGCTGTTGACCTGCTGTGACTTGGGGACGGCGAGCACGTAGGAAAGCTCGGCGTCCTCCAGGAAGCGCCGGAAGTGCGAGTCCTGTCCGTAGGCAGAATCCGCCGTCACCCAGGTGATGGGGAGCGGGGAGGCCAGAGTGCGCAGGATCATGTCGCGTGCCAGTTCGCCCTTGGTGGCGAAGATGCGCTCGTCGGGGATGCGGGCTGCTTGGCAGCGTTTTCGGTCCTCCAGCCAGGACTTGGGCAGGCAGAGCTCGCGGTCGACCAGAGCGTGGCCGCGGATGGTGGCGTAGGCGGCAAATACCCCGATCTGGCAATTCTCTGTCCGTCCAGCCGTGCCGGAGTATTGGCGCTGCACCCCGGCGGAGGTAATGCCCTTCTTCACGAAGCCGGTGTCGTCGAGGATCAACACGCCGTTCGGTGTGCCGAGTTGTTCTGCGATGTATGCCTGGAGGTCGTCGCGCAGGCCGTCAACGTCCCACCGGCTATGGGAAAGCAGGTGCTGCAGGCCGTGTGGAGTGGCATTGCCGGCGTACTCAGCGAGCTGCCAGCTGTTCTTTCGGCCGACCGGGCCGAGCAGCCCTCGGACGTAGTCCCGCATCCGCCGCCGGGACTCCACCCGGCAGAAGCGGGCTCCGGTCCGCAGGAAGAGTCCTTCGAGTTCCAGATCCCAAGCATTCGTTGGTACGTCGTGGATCACGAGAACGGACTGCTCGTCGCGCTGTCACTACATGCGGCGCGGACACACGTTGGTGGGACGACCTGCCCAAGAGCGTCCCACGCATGCCGCACCCCCGCTACACTCCCCACCGCCAAGCCGTTGACCAGCAGAAATACAGAAGTCCGGCTGGAGTACTAATACTCCAGCGCTAGATCGTGATCACGCTTGGGCTGCGGCTTGGCGGTGGTAGTTACTCGCTTGCGATCGGGCCTGGTGGAGGCGTCTCCAGTGGGACCAGCGGAGCCGGTGGGCCGCGTCGTGGACGCGCTGGGCAACGAGGGTGATGAACCAACGGGCGATCTCGTAGGATCCGACACGGCCTCAGCACCGCCCGATCTCCCAAGCGGTGCTGCGGTCTCGTCGCTCCCGCACTCGGCCCCGTGGATCTCCTCGCCCCTTCTTCAGCCGCCGACCGTCAGCAGGCCGTCCGGTCGCCAAGATCACGATCTACCGCCGGAGTACCTAACGTTGCGGACCCGCGACGTATCCCGGCTCACGTGCTGCCGGCACCCACCGGCTTCCGACCGCCGGGCCGACAAGTTCCAGCCGTAGCGCCTACAGGCAAGGACGTACTGGTTCCATTCATGAATGTCGAGAATCCCGGCATCAGATGTACGGCCCATCCGGAGGCGGCCCGCCGCTGCCGAAGTCGATGTTCACGAGAACGGGTTCTCGGGATGCCTTCGGAAGTCTCCCGAACATCAGCCGTCTCCACGGTGGTTGGGCTGAACGTCCCGGGCCCCGGAAGAGGTCGTGCTCCAGCTGAGGGAGCTGTTGTTCCCGTCGATCGCGAACATTGCGGTGCTGTCGGTAGACGTGAATATCGAGATAGTGCGCGTTGACGCGCAGTGCACCACGGTCGGCGCCGCCTACCCCAGGTGCGGGACCTGGACGAGCTGGCGCCCGGCTGGCTTCCGTCCTCGGCGTATCCGTCAGCCGGAGCACGGTCTTGCGCCTGGTCGACGCGCTGCCTGAGCCGGAGGTGCCTGCGCCGCGAGTGGTTGGTGTCGACGAGTACGCCACCGGCAAGGGCCGCCACTACGGCACCGTGCTGGTGGAGGAACTGTTCACCGGCAGTGGCAGAACCGGCCCTCGGTCCTCGATGACTACAAGCCGCACCTGGACGACCGTTGGAACGAGGGCTGCACCAACGGGTGGAAGCTGTGGGAGGAGATCGTCCCGCTCGGCTACAAGGGCAGCTACCAGCGCGTTCGCGCGTACCTGCACGACAAGCGCACCGCACCACAGCCAGTGACCGCCCGACTCCAGCTCAAGACCGTCCCGGGCTCACTGCCCGGAACTCGACCCGCTCACCAGGCACGTCTGCTCTTTCGCGACCATGCTCACCGGCGGACAGGGCGAGCGGCTGCCGGACTGGCTCGACGCCGTCCGACAGGACGATCTACCCAGCCTCCATACCCTCGCCGCAGGCATCGACCGCGATCGTGATGCCGTCGTCGTCGGCCTCACCCTGCCCTGGAACTCAGGTCCTGTCGAAGGCCATGTCAACTGGATCAAGATCCTCAAGCGCCAGATGTTCGGCCGTGCAGGTTTCGCCCTGCTCCGCAAACGTGTCCTGCTGTCCTGACAGTGCTGGAAGCTTCGGCTACAGGCCAACCGCTCGACGGTTGGGCAGTGCGCATGCCGCGGTGCCTCCTGGCATGCGATGACGGTTGTTTGCGACGAGTCGGTACACACCGTGGGCAGCCCACCGCATGGGAGGCAGCATGAGCAAGGCACCTGCCAGCGCCCACCCTCCGCCTGCGCTCAGCAGTGCCTTAGCAACAGCCTGGGCACCTCCATACACCACGCCTCTGGGAGTCACCCACAGAACTTCATGCTCGGCTCGCGTTGAGGTGACACCAAGAGCTTCCAAGTCCGCGAACTGCCAAGGAATGGTCTCGCAACAAGGCTGCAGGCGTCGCTCAGCGAACCTCACCGACGTAGAGCAAAAGCCGCAATCTCCATCAAAAACGAGTACCGGCCGATTCCGCATGATCCCATCATGCCGCGCCTACCGCAGGGTAATTACTCCGCGGACGAATACAGGCCACGGAGCGTCATCGAGCACGGAAGCTGGCTCTGTCGCTGATTTGGGGGTGTCAGCTGGTTGATCAAGGTGACAGGAGGATGCGGCGTCGTAGGAGGTCAAAGTCGGCCCGGCCGTACATCTGTCTCTTCAGCAGCTTGATTCTGGTGACGTTGCCCTCGACCGCTCCCGAGGTGAAAGTGGTGGTCAGGGCAGCGAGAACTGCTGCGCGGTCGCGCCGTATGCCGGCGGCCAGGGTGCGCAGTTCTCGTTGTCCGTCGAGGCGGACGTCGGCGAGCCAGACGTCGAGGGCCAGGTGCTCGCTGCGGCGCTCGCGCACCATCGCGGCCAGGCGCCGGGCGTATTCGGTGGTCGTGGCCAGGGCGGGACTGCGTTCGCACAGCTCACCGAGGCACTTGCGCTCGGTCTCGGTGAAGTTCTGGCCGGCGCGTGATCCAGTCCGTGACCCGGCGGACGGTCAGGTGGGGCAGCGGAGCGTCCGTGGGGATTGTCCCCGTGCGGTAGGGCCGCAGGTGGCGGCGGACGGTGTTGATGTCGCCGCGATAGCCCAGCTGCTGGATCTCCCGGGTGAGTGCGGGAGCGTTGGTGCAGCCCTCCATCCACCGGTGATGCAGAGAGAGCCGGTAGCCGTCGATCACGCTCGGGCGGTGGGTTGCCGCGACGAGAAGCTGCTCGACATCGGCGGCCCGGGCGAAGCGCAGGACGGTGCCGCGGCCGAGGCGGAGCTCACGGGCGATGGCTCGCAGGCTGTCGCCGCGTTCGATGCGTTCGTGGATCTGGTGGTGGCGTTCGCGGGTGCGGGCGACCAGCGGCCGCTGCCGTCCGTGCACGTCCAGTTCGCCCAGGGGGGTGGGGTGTTGGACGCCCGCTGGCGGGCGGGTGTCGTCCTGGTTGGCCAGCACGGTGAGGGGTTCGTGCAGGTCGGCACGGTGTCGTCCGACGACGCGCTCGACGGCCTCGGCGAGGTTGTGCAGCAGGTGCCAGGCATCGGCAACTTGCCGGGCCTGTGGTGCACCGGCGTGGGCGCCGTCGCGGAAGGAGCCGGCACGGTCGCGGCAGACAACCCTCACCTCGGGGTGTTCGCGCAGCCAGGCGGCGAAAGTGCACGCAGTGCGGTCCGTGAGGACGTCGACAGGGCGGCGGGTGTTCATGTCGACGAGGATCGTCGCGTAGGTACGACCTCGACGCACGGCGAACTCGTCCACGCCCAGACACGGGACAGACTCCGCTGCCGGGACGGGCAGTGTGCGAAGGAGTCGGAGCAAGGAGTCGGAGCAGGGTGTCCTTGCCGGTGGTGACGGCCATGCGTCCGTACAGACTGGCTCCGGCACGTCCGCCCAGAAACAGGGCGATGACCGCGAGTTGGGCGGTGAGGGCATTCGTACGGCGTGCGTGCCGACGCGTCAGGTCCGGTATTTGCTCGGCGAACGTCCGGCGCCCGCAACTGTCGTTGCCGCACACGAGACGACGTGCCCGCAGATCGAGTCGCACCTGTCGGCCGACGACGGGACGATCCGCCAGACACCGATGGTAGTAGCAGTGCACACGCGAGGATCTCCATCCGCATCCCGGGCAGGCGGCCGACCCTGCCGAGGAGCGCACAGCGAGTCGGACCTCAGTGTCCCCAAGAATCGCTCCTTCTACCGCCACTCCAACCCTCGGAAGAAGAAGGTCGGCCCCCGTCCCTGGCAGGCGTGGCTTGTAGGGCCGGGCCCCGTTGGTGAGGGTGGGGCGCGGGCCGGTGGGTTGCGGTCCGCGAGTCTTGATCGCTGCCGAGCCTGCTGATTGGCTGGCCGACATGACTGAACTCGGGCCCGTCGCCTGGCCACCTGCCCCGATCAGGACCGAGAGACTCGTGCTCCGTGAGCCCGAGGCCCGGGACCGTGCGGCGGTCATCGAGCTGCTGGCCTCGCCAGAGGTGGGCACCTACCTCGGTGGTCCTCAACCGCGTGACAAACTCGAGCGCGCGCTACCCGAGGCGCCCCGGCCTTTTCGTAGTCGATCTTGACGGAGCGATGATCGGCCAGATCACGCTCACCAGAGAGACGGGGCACCTTCGCCAGGCTGCTGGAAAGGCCGAACTTGGCTACCTGTTCCTGCCACAGACGTGGGGATACGGGTACGGCGCCGAGGCGTGCGAAGCGGCACTCGACTGGTTCGCGGGTGCGCTTCCCGGCGAACCGGTGGTACTCGCCACCCAGACCGCCAACGTCCGCTCAATGCGCCTCGCTGCGAAGCTGGGGTTCATCGAGGTAGAACGATTCGAAGCCTACGGCGCCGAGCAGTGGTTCGGCGAGTGGTCCTCGGTCACGACGTCCGATTGAGCTGGTGCTCGACAGCGCGGATCCGCAACTCGACGCAGTGCTAGGACGGAGTCCGGTGCTGCTGAACTCGTGAACATCTCACCTGGCGGAGACGGCCGAAAGCCTCCCGAAACGCTTAACATCGTCCGGCAGTAGGCGTCACTTCAGCCTGCGAGTGGGGGTAGAAGTCCACAACCCGGCGGCGTTTCTGGGTGCATCGGCGCAGCTTGCCGAAGCCGTTCATCCACGAGTGGGTCCGCTCGACCGCCCACCTCTTACCAGCCTGGAGGGGTCGGCGACGCCCTTGCGGGCGATCTCGCCGGTGAAGCCAAGCTCCGTGAGCGCAACGCCTCGGAGTCCACCGAGCGCTTCAGCCCCTGCTTGCCCCGGTCCGCCGGGGAGCGTCCTGCAGCCTCGCCGCCGCACAGGGCCTTGGTGATGCAGCCATCTGCGGACAGCTCGCCGAACTCCAGGCCGATCGTGCTGTCGTACGCCTGCAGTGCCAGCGCATGAACCTCATCAGACATTCCCAACTCAGCCCAGTGCCTGACGCGCCGTCGGATCATGTGGTCCGAACAGTCGGGCCTGCGACGCGCTCATATCCGGTGCCGTGCACCAGAACGGCGATCACATACTCAAAGACGACCCGGTCCGGGATGCGCAAGGGTCCGAGCAGGCATGACGGCAGGACAGACACGAGCCCTCCGGTGATCACTGAGCGTGGACAACTCCATGATCACCACCGCTCGCGCCTGCTCTTCATCCGGGGCGCCTTCCGACCACCCGTGCACCTCTACTGCCGGACGCTCTAAGTGTTCCGCGAGCCCTGCTGGCGCCCGGCCGGAGGTTCTGTGCGGTCGTCCGTGCCGGGTGAGCGGTCGAGGAGAAGCCTGCCGGCCCGGGCACGGACCTCGGCTTGGGTACGGCCGGGATGGTCGGCGGCGAGGAAGTGGCTGCCGATGGCCATGCAGAAGGCGAGCAGACTGCGGGCCTCGACCTCTTCCGGGTCGGGGCAGAATACGCTGATCGCGTCACGCAGCAGCTGCATGCGCCGGTTGTCCACGCGGCGCAGCCGGTCGGCGACCGCCAGGTCGCGGCGTGCCCAGTCGCGGACGGCGAGGTCGATGGGCAGCAGACGGTCGCCGGAGAAGGTGAGTTGCCCGGCGAGCCGCACCCTTTCCCCGGGGTCGTCGCTCTCCTGCTCGACCCGGTCGATGACGTCGTCGACGCTCTCTCGCTCCCAGGCGTCGAGCATCTCGGTCAACAGCGCCTCGCGGCTGGCGAAGTAGCCGTAGAAGCCTCCCCTGGTGACGCCGAGCGCCTTTGCCAGGGCCTCGATGCGTACGGCCTCCACGCCGCCCTTCGCCAGTGCGCGCAGTCCTTCTTCGATCCAGGTCTCGCGCGGTGTGCGCAGCGCACCCATCGTGTGGTCCACCTCATGCAGTAGCTGGTTGTACAGGGCTGTATAACGGGTCTAACCTCGCGTTGTACATAACTGTATAACGGACGTCGGGGGACGGGGACTTCGGCATTCCGGACGGACGGCTCCCGGGCGAACGACCCATCCCGTCCCCTCGTCCCCGTGGTCGTGAGAAACGGAGTACTCAGATGATCAAGTGGGCAGGTTGGATCATCACGCTGGCCGGTATCGGGCACACGCTGGGCAGCCTTGTCGAAACGGCTCCGGATTACGCCGGGACCTGGTTCGGCGGGGCGTGGAACCTCGGGGACTACCCCAAGATGAGCGACGCCACCGTCGCCTGGTGGTATTCGGTGTTCAGCTTCGGCCCGCCGCTTATCCTCATCGGCCTGACCGTGCTGTGGCTCGCCCGTCGCGGAATGACGCCGCCCGTGTTCGTCGCCTGGGCCATAGTGGCGTGGGTCGTCCTCGGTTTCGTAGTCGGCGGGCCCTCGCCCTTGTTGATCCTCCTTGTCGCGGCCTGCCTGCTGCTGGTCGGAGCCCGACGTGGCGAAGGCCAGGGGAACACGTCTTCCGACTGAGGCGGCGGCACCTGAGCGCTGAGCACCGTCCCGGCGACATCGTCCGCGGGCGCCGGGCCATCTGCGGATGCGGCACGGCCCGAGTGACGGACGGCGCCCGTCACCCTCGACCTCGGCCTGTACCTGTTGCCTGCCTTCCCGCTTCCGGTGGGCTCGCGTGGCTGAATCTGGCTCAGCCGGTCGCCCCGCGCGGCCACCTGGTGAAGCGCGCCGCAGCCAACCACCGTACGCCGCATCGGATATGACGCTCTCAGGTCCAGGGCAGGTCGCCTTCGACGATGACGTCGTGGACCGCGACGATGTTCGGATGGTCGCGCAGCCGGGCGGCATCGCGGGCCTTCCAGACCCGTTCGAATCCGCCCGAGCCTTGGACCTGTGTGATCTTGTGATCAACCAGTTGTCTTCAAGGGGGCGTTGATCGAGATCATCGAGGCACGGAGGTGGAGGCGGGAAGGTAGCTCTCAGGTGTCTTGTCGTATCGAGTCGCGATGCCCGGTCAGGCCTACAACTTGTTGATCAGGCGCTCGACGGTGTTCCGTTCTCCGGGATGACTGCCTTGATGTTGCGTCTGCGCAGGTAAGAGCCGTTGGCGCGAGAGGAATAGGCCCTGTCCGCGGCGACAGCGTCGGGCGGGTCCGGCGTCGGCCGACGGGAAGACGGATGCGCACCTTCCGCAGCACGGGGACGGACGAACTGCGGGCAATCGGCGGCCTGTCCTGCGATCAGCACGAGGGACAAGGGACGGCACTAGCGGACTGCAACGAGATGAACCTCGCTCGCCAGTCCACCGCGAGATCTGCCGAGCAAGGCAGTGGTGGAGCCCACACTGACCAGCGATAGGTCCGTCTGTCCCTGGCGGGCGGCCTCGGCGATCAGGCCTTCGAGCAGTGCGGTGAAGACGCCGGCGTCCCTCCACGCCCAGAAGCGGCCGTAGACAGTCGGCCGCGGGCTGAACTCGCCGGGCATCTCCCGCCACTGGCTGCTGGTGGGGAACGGCCAGATCACCCCCTCGAACTGATCCCGCGGCCGCTCGGGGTAGGGCCCGTACTCGCCTATCGGCATGAAGGACTCGATCAACTTCCATTGCTCGTCGGTGAGTTGCCCGCATGTCGCGATCGTCTTCCCACCGGATCCCCTTGCCGAGGGACCCGGATCGGCAAGATCGATCACGCCATCACACAAGCGCTGGCGTCGCGCCGTGGTGTGTATGCATCGTTCCGGTTGCGCACGGCCACGGGTTGCTTTCGGCATGCACGCGCAACCCCGTGGTCGCATCAAGTGCGGAGTCCGAAGGCACGCTCCGTACGTATTCCTGCCCACTCGTCTGCGATGAGCCCCGCTACGGGGACGCTATGGACACGGATCCGTCGGCCGTCCTAGATTCGTCCTAGTGCGAGGTCAGCCGCGGATTGGCGCTAATCGTCACGTGCCGGGGGAAGCATGAGGTTCGGCTTACTGGGGCCGTTACACGCGCAGATCACCGGGCGCGAGGTCCGGTTCAACGGACCGCGGCAGGCCAAGATGCTGGCCGCGCTTCTGGTCGACGCCAACAACATCGTCGCCATGGATCGGCTCGTCGCCGTGATGTGGGACGGGAACGCGCCCGCCACTGCGGTCCGTCAGGTCCAGGACGCCGTCTCCGGGCTGCGCCGCAACCTCGTGGCCTGCGGAGCACCAGGCTCCTTGATCAGTACGCGGCGCGGCGGCTACGAGATCCACCTGGCCCCGGATCAGCTCGACCTGCTGGAGTTCGACCACGAACGGCGCCTCGCCGAACAGCACACGGCCCCGTTCGAGTCAGCTGTCGCGCTGCGGCGGGCACTGGCCTGCTGGCGCGGAAACGCCCTGGTCGACATCTCCAGCCGGGTCCTGGAGATCGATGCGGCACGGCTGAACGAGAGACGCGCGGCCACGCACAAACAGTGCCTGGCCATCGAACTCGACCTGGGGCGTCATCGAGAGGTCATCGACGAACTGACCGCCCTGCTCCGCGAGCACCCCTACGACGAGGACGTCGCCGAACACTTGATAGTCGCCCTCTACCGGTGTCGGCGACAAGGCGAGGCGCTGCAGGTGTACGAGCGGCTGCGCCGGACACTGGCCGACGAACTCGGCGTCGATCCCACCCCGCCGCTCCAGACACTGCATCAGCGCATCCTGACCGCAGATCCCGCCCTGGTGGCTCCGGTCCCAGCAAGTGGTCCCTCGGACACACCACCGGAGAGACCTGACGTGCCGGCCGCCGAGCCGGCAATGGCGATGCCTGTGCGTCAACTGCCCCTCGACGTCTCCGACTTCGTGGGCCGGGCCGAGGCACTGGGCGAGATCGCCGGACTGCTCGACGCGTCGGCGCCGAACCGGGCCCCGGTGGCCGTCATCGTGGGCGGTCCCGGTGTCGGCAAGTCCTGCCTGGTTACGCACGCCGCGCGGCTGGCGAGTACCGCTTTCCCCGACGGCCAGCTCTACCTCAACCTCGCCGCGACATCGGACGAGCCGCGGGACCCGGGGCTGATGCTGGCCGAGGCGCTGCGCGCGCTCTCGATCGCCGGCAGCGCGATCCCGAACGGTCTGTTCGAGCGGGCCGCGCTCTACCGGTCGTTGCTGGTGGACCGCCGCATGCTGGTGGTGCTGGACGATGCCGGTCACGCCGATCAGGTGCTGCCGTTGCTGCCCGGGGCCGACGGCTGTGCCGTGTTGATCACCAGCCGCACTCTGCTGACGCAACTTCCCGGCGCCCGGCACATCGACCTGGACGTGCTGAGCCCGGCAGAGGCACGGGAGTTATTCACCGGCATTGTCGGGCGGCGCCGCGTCGAGCGGGAACCGGCGGAGGCCGACGCGATCCTCGACTGCTGCGGCAACCTGCCGCTGGCGATCCGGATCGCCAGCGGCAAGCTCACGGGCCGCCCGGCTTGGTCGCTGCGGGTGCTGCGGGAACGGATCGAGGATGAGTCCCGGCGGCTGGCCGAGCTGAGGATCGGAGACCTCAGCGTGCGAGCCAGCGTCGAACTGAGCTTACGGCTGCTGCCGGCCGACGCGGTGCGCGCACTGAGCCTGCTGGGTCTGCTCGGCGCCTACACCCTGCCCGGCTGGGTGGTCGGCCCACTGCTGGACCGCTCGGACGCAGAGGAGGTGTTGGACACCCTCGTCGATGCCAGCCTGGTTCGGCTGACCGCCACCGACGCCATCGGCCAGCCGCGCTACCGGCTGCACGACCTGATCAGGACCTGTGCCGTGGAGATCGCCGCCCCGCTGCCGGCGACGGACAAGCGGGACGCGATCATTCGAGTGCTGTCCGCCTGGCTCGAGCTGGTCGGGCGCGGCACCGATCGACTGCCGGCGGCCGGGCTGCTGGCCGCCGCGCCCGGTTCGGCACCGCGCCGGCCGCTGCCCGATGCGGTCGTGGACCGGCTGATGGCCGATCCGTTCGGCTGGTTCGACGCGGAGAGCGACAACCTGCTCGGCGCGGTGAAACTGGCCGTGGATTGGGGCCTGGACGAGTTGGCCTGGGAGCTGGCGGCCGGCACGGCGACCTACTACGACCACCGGTGTCTGTATCAGGACTGGCAGCACGGGCACCAGCTCGCGTTGGGCGCGACCGAGGCCGCCGACAACGTGCGCGGCACATCGGTGCTGCTGCGCGGTCTTGGCCAGCTGCACATCTACCGAGACGAGTTCGACCAGGCAACCCGTGCCCTGGAGTCCTCCGTCGGGCTGTGCCGGGATGGTGGGGACAAACGCGGCGAGGCGTTGTCCATGGCGATGCTGAGCACGGTCAGCCGGGTACAGGGCCGTGACGACGAAGCCCTCGAACGTGTCGAGCAGGCGCTGGCCATCGCGGTCGGTGAGGGCGACCGGCACATCGAAGCGCAGCTGTCCTGCTCAATGGCCGTGATGACGCTCATGCAGGGCAAACTCGAAGAGGCGGAACTCTGGTTCAACGGGGCCTTGAGCCAGGCCAGGGCGCTCGACGACGAGCATCGCGTGGCCGTCGTGCTGCGGCGGTTCAGCCGGCTGCATGATCGGCGCGGTGATCCGGACGAGGCACTGCGCTGCCTGTGGCAGGCGTTGGCCACCTTCGAGAAACTGGCCGACGAGCGGTGCGCCGGGTACACACTGCTGGAAGTCGGCCGCGTGTACGCCGGTCAACACGACCGGGACCGGGCGAGCCCGGCGTTGGAGCGCGCGGCGGGTCTGTTCCACCGGCACGGAGACCGCCAGGACGAGGCCGCGTGCTGGCAACTGATCGGCGACCTGGACGCCGCCGCCGGCGCCCACGACATGGCGCACCAACACCGAGGGCGGGCGCTGCGGCTGTGGCAGATGATCGGAGACATGAACCAGACGAAAGGTCTAGCGCGACCGTCGTCGCCGTGATGCGGGCCACGCACCCCTGCCCCGGCCTGCACAAGGTGTCAGAGTCAGTCTTCATCAGGGAAGTAGAAAGGGGCTTTCCCTGTGATCGTGGACACCGGTTGTCATGCGGGGTGGCCGGCGTAGTTGATCGCTGTTCGTAGGTGGTCGGGCTGATCTGGCCGAGGCGGGAGTGCCGGCGGCGGGTGTTGTCACGGGTCGCCCATCGGACGACAGACACGGCGCGGCCCAGGACGGCAGCGGCTTGCGCCGGACCTATGACCAGGCGCAGGCAGCCATGGACCGCGCCGGCCTCAACGCCTACCGGCCCGTATGGCTCCCGCGCTATCGCCACGAGCCGCCTCGCACACGCCCGGCCCGCCCAGGGCCACGCCGACGCCGCCACGGCCACCGCGACGGTGGGTCCCCGCCGACACC
The DNA here is from genome assembly GCF_040680235.1 of Streptomyces sp. NPDC052101. NCBI lineage: Bacteria > Bacillati > Actinomycetota > Actinomycetes > Kitasatosporales > Streptomycetaceae > Streptomyces > Streptomyces sp. NPDC052101. The sequence goes on along the minus strand of NZ_JBFAWH010000044.1, from coordinate 10,447 downwards.
GCGACCCACCATGCCCAGGTAACACGCGTGCTGAAGCCGACCCCTCGGTCGGGGTGACCCCGGCTCCGATGACCGGCCGGTCCAGAGTGGACGCGATACCGGCCGTGTTGGTCACGAGCCCCCATCCGGCCGGTAGACGGGCAGTCCGGCCAGTCGACGGCCGGAACTCGCGCCGGTCAGGACCGCTATCCGGCGTTCTCCTCGCCATGCTGCGCCGCCCAGGGTGTGAAGTCAGCCCTGGTCGCGGAGGCCCCAAGGGGAACCGTACTCGGTAAGCAGGTCGAGGAACGGGCGTGGCGGCAGGGCTTCCGGTCCGAGGACGCCCTCGCCCGTCCAGGCGCCGGTGGCCAGCAGCTCCAGCGCGACGACGGGATTGACCGCCGTCTGCCACACGACGGCCTGCGAGCCGTATTCACGCATCGACCACTCGTTGTCGACGACGTGATACAGGTACACCTCGCGCGGCGCACCGTCCTTCGTGCCCTTGACCCAGGTGCCGGCGCAGGTCTTGCCCGTCATCCGGTCTCCCAGACCCGCCGGATCGGGTAGGCAGGCCGCGACGACGTCGCGTGGAGAGACGCCGACAGGCCCGTCCTGGCCGGGCACCGTCACCTTGGCGGTGGAGTCGAGACCCAGTTCGTGGAGGGTCTTCAGCTTGGCGATGAAGTCATTGCCGAGCCCGTACTTGAACGTGACGCGACGCGCGTCCACCCAGCGGGGGATCAGCAGCACCTCTTCGTGTTCGACGTTGACACACTCCACCGGACCGATGCCCTCAGGGAAGTCGAAGACCTCGGGCGCGCTGAACGGAGCCGTGGTGAACCAGCCGCGGTCCTTCTCGTAGACGACCGGCGGATTGAGGCACTCCTCGATGGTCGTCCAGATGCTGAAGGACGGTGCGAAGTCATAGCCCTCGACAGTGAGGTTGGCACCGTCCCGGATGCCGATCTCCTCGATGTCGTCGAAGAGTTCGTCGGCCGCATAGCGGGCGAAGACATCGGACAGACCGGGTTCGACGCCCATGCCGACCAATGCCAGCCGTCCGGCGTCCTCCCAGCGCTGGGCCAGCTGGAACTGTTCGTCGCCGAGTTTCACACCGCACTCCTCGTACGGCCGGGTGGCATGTGGTGCCGACAAGGACATCGCCATGTCCAGGTAGTGCGCGCCGGCCTCCAGGGCCGCCTGGAAGAGGGGCATCACGAACCTGGGGTCGGTGGCATTGAGCAGCACGTCACAACGTTGCTCGGTGAGGATTCGGCGCACCGCCTCCTGATCGGACGCGTCCACCCGTTGCGCGCTGAACCGGCTGCCCTCCTCCCCCAGTGCGGCGACGGCGGCTTCCGCACGGGCGAGGTTGTAATCGGCCACCACCATGTGTGTGAGGAAGTCCCTACGGGCGGCGATCCGGGTGACGGCGGTTCCGACGCCGCCCGCGCCCACGAGCAGTACACGCATGTCACACACCTTTCTTCCTGGAGGCGGGCGCCTCCGATGGGGACTGATGCAACGGGATGCCACAAGGTAAGGTCAACCGTGTTGGCATAAGGTCCAGGACGGACGAGGGCCGAAGTCGAGGGAGACAGCACACATGGCGAAGCCAGTGGTGCCGGAAACGGCACGTCAGCGTCGGCGGCCCACGCGCAACGGCACCGTTCTGTCCGAAGAGATCATCGTGGACACCGCCCTGCGCGTGCTGAGGGAACACGGAAGCACCGGGCTGACGGCCCGCCGACTCGGCGCCGCGCTGGGCGCCGATCCCAGCACCCTCTACCGCTATTTCGCCGGGATGGACGATCTGACCCGGGCCATCGGGGACGAGCTGATGGGCCGGGCGCTCGACAACTGGACGGCCACCGGGGACTGGCGCTCGGACCTACGGGCTCTGGGCCGAGCCATCTACGGCGCCTATCTCGCCCACCCGCAAGCTGCTCTCCTCACCGCCAGCCGGGTCACCGGCCGCCCCCGCGAGATCGCGGTCGACGAGACGATCCTCGGCATCCTGCGCGGCACCGGGCTGCCCGATCCGGCCGCCGTCCACGTCTACCACGCGTTCATCGACCAGAGCCTGGCCTTCGCAGCGCTGGACGCGGGCTCCCTCGCATTGGCCGCCGAAGCTCGTGCAGGGGATGAGGAGATGTGGAAGTCCACGTACTCACAGCTGCCGGCCGAGTCACATCCCCACATCGCCGCCACAGCGAACCTGCTCGCAAGGCGCATGCCCCACAGCGCCTATCCGGCCGCCCTGGAAATGCTGCTGGAACACACGGCGGCGCAGCTCGCTCGGGCAGGTGAGTGAGCCCGGCAGGCCGCCATCCTTACGCCAACACCATTGACCTTTCGGGGCGCCGCCGCGTTTCCTTGTCGGAACGGCGGGAAGCCCAGGAGCCGTGCGACATGTACCGACCGCCCGCCGGACCTCCCCGGAGCCATGCGACTGACCCCGGGCGATCCTCCGCGCACGAGGGGCGTCGCCGCATGTGCCGTCCGCGCCGGGAATGCCAGCAGCCCCCGAAGGGGGGAACACATGGTCGATCACGGCGCCCGGGAGATCCCCGTGAACCCGCAGCGCCGACCGGGCTCAACCCACAGGTGATCGGTTTCCTCTACTCCGTCGCCATCGGCCTGAACTCGACCTCCCCCTACTCGCCGGCCGCCGTGATCGCTCCTGGGTGTCGCAAGTCCTCGGGCCCACCACCAGCTGGCTCGGCGACTGACCCGTCACCATGACGGCGTGCTGGTCGTCGGCCCCCTCGGCGAGGTCAGGGTGCCCTTCGCTCAGCTGGCCACAGGGCTGGACGGGTGGGCCGGCGACGCCTGGGTCGTACGGCCGCTCACGGTCCCCGTCATCGTCGGGATGGCCGCGCTGTGTGTCGGCAGCAGTGAGTCCTCAGCGCGGCTGCATAACGTCGCCGTCCTCCTACAGATGGGGCGGGATTGCCGGCCTTCCCGCCCTGGTCACTGGGGCCTCCAGCGGTATCGGCCACGCCACCGCCCGCCCTGGAGCTTCCTGCGAGGGCGCCTCCGGGCCCTGGTCGGCCGAAGTGAGGACCGGCTCACCGACCTCGCCGCAGAAACACCGCTGCCGGTGGTCAGACCCGGGCACCCACTCGGCCGTTCCCCACCTGGTCAAGGCAGCCGCCGATGCACTGCGTCAGGTCGCCGACATCGTCAACATCGGTTCCCTCGCGGGCCGTGAAGCCTTCGCCATGTCCGCCGTGTACTGCGCCACCAAGTTCGGCGTAGGCGCCTTCAGTGAGTCGCTGCGCCAGGAACTGGCGCGTCGGCACGTTCGCGTCTCCGTCGTCCAGTCGGGCAGCGTCGACACTGCCAGCACTCCTCTCACGCGAGCCGAGCCCATAGTCCGTGTGTGCCTGGTGCTGGCACCGCCATCATCATCGTCGGCGCCATGCTGCACATAGTGAAGGGAGCCCGGGACACTCGAAGGGCCGCCGTTGCGGCAGGACGGGAGCGGCCGCCAAGAGGCCGCGCCCGGCTGTCGTCAACGCGTCCGTGGCAAGACGGCGCCGAGGATCACTTGTAGCTGGCCGATCAGGCGCGGCGGGTCGAACTTGCCGGGATCGGTGAGCGCGAGGCGGCCGAAGTGTTCCGCGCAGGCGACGAGTGCGTGGGCGAGGACTTGCGCATCGAGCTGCTGGGTGGCGGCCGTGCCGCTCCGGTGAGCCAGAGCGAGGGAGACCCATGCTTCGACCCGGAGCCGGAACCGCTCCCTGTCCGCCTCGATGCGGTCACGGACGACCGTGGGCATGTTGCCCGGGGGCAGCAGGATCAGCCGCCAGGTGTCCGGATCCTGGTGGAGCATCGCGGACATCCGGCGCACGGCTTCAGCCGCGAACGCGGCCGGGTCGCGCAGGTTCTCCGTGCTGGGGATCGTCTGGAGAAGGTGCTCGAAGGCGCGTGCCTGCTGCCGGTCGAGCAGGGCGGTCAGCAGGGAGTCGAGATTCTCGTAGGCGCTGTAGACCACCGACCGGGCGACATCTGCCCTCTTCGCGATGGCATCGATGGAGACCCGGTCGTAGCCGTCGTTCACGATCACGGCGAGGGCTGCGTCGAGCAGCTGCTCGCGGCGTTGCTCGATCGGGACGCGCGCGGCGTAGGGACGCCGCTTGCGTGGCCGGTCTTCCGAAGAGGGGGACGAAGAGGGGGACGCAGACACCTTGGCAGTTTACGACATGCGTGTCTTAATTTAAGACAGCAGTGTCGTAATTGAGGGCGGCGCACGCCGCGGACGCACGAGGAGCGGCTCCATGGCGAAGCTGAAGCACGGCGAGATCGAACCGCACGAGGACTACGGCTTCTTCGGTCCGGGCTCGGTGGTGTGGAAGGTCTGGAGCTATCCGACAGCGCCGACCGTGGGTTTCCAACGAGCCGTGGTGGTGGAGGAACTCGACCCGCCGCTGGTCGCCGCCGTCCACGCGACCCAGGGCATCTACCGGCGTTCCCGCACTCGCTACGACCGGACCCTGAAGTACTTCGCGATGGTGGCCTTCGCCGGTTCACGGGAGGTGTGCAAGGCCGCGGACATCCTGGTCAAGGTCCATTCCAAGGCGATAGGCCACCTGCCCTACGGCGGCGGGACCTACGATGCCAACGACCCTGCCTCGCAGCTGTGGATCCAGCTCACCGGCTGGCACTCGATCCTCTACGCGTACGAGAAGTACGGGCCCGGGAAGCTCTCCGCGCAGGAGGAGAAGGAGTACTGGGAGGCATGCGCTCTCGCCGCGGAACTGCAGACGTGCTCCCCCGACGACATACCCCGCAGCCGTGAAGGCGTCCAGGCGTACTTCGAACAGATGCGCCCGCAGCTGTCCGCCAGCCCGATCGCACGGCAGGCCATGAACCACCTGCTCAGGAGCGAACTGGTGCTGCCGCCGACGCCGCGCTGGGCGCAGCCGGCGAGTCTGGCCGTCGCGAAGGCACAGCGAATCGCCACGATCGCCACCATGCCACGCTGGATGCGCGAGATGGCCGGCATCCGGCAGTCACGCCTCCTCGACATCCTCATCGTGCCCGTCATGAAGGCAGCCTTCGCACTCGCGCACCTCAACCCCAAGGTCGAACTGCGCCTACTGGACAGGATCTCGCCCTCCACCGTCGCGGTGATTGCGCCGGTCAAGCTCGGCATTCCTCCTCGCAAGGAGGAAGTACTTACCCCCGCAGAAGCCCGTGCCCGCCACGGCTACGCCAAGCCCGCCCAAGCACATCTCGAATTCCGGGCCCGGCAAGCCGCACGCGTCTTCGGTGACGGTGAAGCCCCCAGCGAGCAGGGGCTCATCGAGTCCCAGGAGATCCTGGGACCGCTCTCATAACCAGGACCGATCTCGGGTGCTGCGTGGGGCGCTGCGGCTTGCGGGTGCAGGCACCTGGGCTGCCTCACGGACGAGCATGTCATGGTTCCAGAAGTTCCAGGGCTTCCTCCCAGCGGAAGCGGTCTGCGCCGCCGCCGGCCCTGGGCTGGTGCGGTTCGCAGGAGCCGATCAGGACGCCCATCCCCCGCAGCCGGTCCAGGCTCTGCTGGTAGGCGGGGTGGGCGGCCTGGGCTGAGTTCAGGTAGGGCAGTGCCACGGTCGGGATGCCCATGCCGTATGCCTCGCACAGGATGCCCAAAGCCAGGGTGTCGGATATCCCGGCGGCCCACTTGTTGATCGTGTTGAAGGAGGCCGGGGCGACCGCTATGGCGTCCGCGGGCGGCAGCGGGCGACGGTCGCCCGGTGAGCGCCAGGCGGAGCGGATCGGGTAGCCGGTCTGTGCCTCGATCGCGGCTGCGTCGATGAAGCCGAGGCCCTGCGGGGTGGCGACGACACCGACGTCCCAGTCCGCCTCCTGGGCAGCAGTGATCAGCTTGCCCACGTCACGGGCGACACCGGCCGCGCAGACGACGACGTACAGGAAGGGCTTCTTGTCCGGGGCGGTCGGTTCGGTCACGCGGGGACTCCCGGTCGGCGGCTGAAGTGGTGCAGTTCCGGCAGCGTACGACGGCGGTCGCGGGCGGCCATGTCGGCGACCAGGTTGCGGACGTCGGGGCGGCGGATGTCCTGGTACTTCAGGGAACGGCGGTCGTAGGAGCCGGTGAGCTGGTCTGCGGTGTGCCGGACGAGGGCGACGGCCTCGGTGGTGTGCTTCTCGCGGACCAGGACGTGGGCCTGGACACGGAGGCTGGAGGCGAGGCCCAACTGGTCCGGCGGGATGTTCAGTTCCTGGGCGATGGCGCAGAGCACGCGGATGTCCTCCGTGCCGCGACCGCTCTCCAGGCGGCTCACCTTTGACTGGTGATAGCCGAGCGATGCCGCCACCTCATGCTGTGAGCGCCGCTGTAACACCCGTGCCTGGCAGATCTGTTCGCCCATCTACCTTGCTTCCCCATGTGCAGAGGCCATATGTCACGGCTTCCTCCCCAGGCCTAGCACCGATCCCGCCGCGCGTCGCCATCGCCATCGCCATCGCCATCGGTCGGGCCAATTGTCTGTGGCCGGAGAGAAGCGTGATCAGTATTGAGGCATCCAATCCCGTTGCGCGAAGCGGCATTTCATGATTTCTTCCAGAGGCCGGTACGGTCGGATTCATGGAGTGGAATTTTCAGACGGCCGAAAAACTCGCGGCTGCCTTGCGTGCCGGTGAAGTGACCTCGGCGGAACTGACCGACGAGGCGATCGCCCGTATCGAGCGGGACGACAAGGCGATCAACGCGATGTGTGTGCCGGACTTCGACCGTGCACGGGCCGCCGCGCGCGATGCGGACCAGGCGCGCGCCCGCGGTGAGGACCGGCCGCTGCTCGGCATTCCGGTGACGGTCAAAGAGTCCTACAACATCGCCGGGCTGCCCACGACCTGGGGCATACCGCTGCACCGAGACTACATGCCGGCCGAGGACGCGGTGCAGGTGTCGCGACTCAAGGCCGCAGGCGCGGTGGTGCTCGGGAAGACCAATGTGCCGTTGGGGCTGCAAGATGTACAGAGCTTCAACGAGATCTACGGCACCACCAACAACCCGTGGGACCACCGTCGTACGTCGGGCGGATCCTCCGGCGGATCAGCGGCGGCCCTGGCGTCCGGATTCGGCGCGCTGTCCATCGGCTCCGACATCGGCGGTTCGTTGCGCACCCCCGCACATTTCTGCGGCATTTACGCGCACAAGCCGACACTCGGGCTGGCGGCGAGCCGCGGCATGGTCCCGCCACCCGGGCCGGCCCTGCCGGTCGAGCACGACCTCGCCGTCGTCGGTCCGATGGCGCGCACCGCTCGCGACCTCACGCTCCTGCTCGACGTCATGGCCGGACCGGACCCGCTGACGCTCGGTGTGGCGCACGAATTGACGCTGCCGCCCTCGCGCCACGAGCGGCTCTGCGACTTCCGGGTCTTGGTCCTCGACGAGCATCCGCTCATTCCGACCGGGTCCGCTGTGCGGGCGGGCGTGAACCGGGTGGCCGACGTGCTTGTCGACGGCGACGCCCGCGTCGAACGGCACAGCCCGCTGCTGCCCGATCTGACCGAAGCCGCGATGCTCTACACGCAGTTGCTGTTTTCGAGTTCCGTTGCACGTTTTCCCGTCGAAGCGTACGAGCAGCTGCGGACCCTCGCCGCCGGACTGAGCGCGGACGACCAGAGTCTCGATGCGGCGCGGCTGCGCGGCATGGTGTTCAGCCACCGGGACTGGATCGAGGCGAACAGCCGTCGCGAGCTCCACCGCCATGGCTGGCGGCAGTTCTTCGCCGAGTTCGACGCCGTGGTGTGTCCCATCACGCCCACTCCCGCGTTCCCGCACGACCACAACCCCGACCTGATGAAACGTCGGATCGACATCGACGGCGTCGAGTATCCGTACTTCGACCAGCTCGTCTGGGCCGGTCTGGCCACCATGCCCGGACTACCCGCCACCGCCGTACCAACGGGCCGGTCCCCCGAGGGTCTGCCGGTCGGAGTGCAGCTCATCGGTCCGATGTTCGAGGACCGCACCCCGCTGCGGCTGGCCGAACTGCTCGAGCAGAAGATCGGCGGCTTCCAGGCACCGAAGTAGGGCGTACTACCGGGTGTCCGTCGAGGACTGGGGGCGGGGGGCGGGGGCAGTCGCTGCCCGGAACGCGAATGTCACCCGCCTCCCACAACACGGCAGAAGGCCGCCGGTCCGTGCTGACACAACACGCGACAGCGAAGTCGATCGCAGATGCCCCGACCCCATCGCCGCAGAGGCAGCAACCAGCATCACGGACGCCGCACCCGGAGCCGACCACTTCGAACACAACACGAACCCCACCGCACACGGCGACCGCAGAGACAAGGCGCTCCTACGCCGCCACCACCTCGCTCTACCCCTCGGTGTCCTCCGACTTCCGCACCCGCACCCTGCGCCGAGTGCTCGACGGGACGACCAGCAAGGCTCTCGGCATCACCGGCAGAGGGGGCATCTGATGGTCCGGCGGCTGAGCCACCACTGACATCTGCGGCGGATCACGGCCGCCCACAACATCTGGAAGGCCACCGAGCCCATCCCGCTCCTGCGGGACCGCCGCATCAACCTGTCCACAGCCCAGATCTACCGCCTGGTCACCGACCGGACCCGAGCGCCCTGCCATTGCCGGTGCTCGCCGCACTTTGCGAAATCTCTCCGCTGCTCACTGGCCCCGCATGCAACCGTGCCTACTCTCAACCACTCCGTCGTCGCGTGAGGCCTTGCTGTACAAGCGCCCCGCACTCGAAACGGGTGACCTACGCTCCAGCCGACGGCAACGCACGAGTACGGCATACAGACGATTCCCAGGAGCGTGGAATGACGATACGGAAGAGATCCAGGGCCGGCGTGGTCGGTCTGGCAGCGGTCGCGATGGCGGCCACCGCCTTCACGGGTCCCGCCCGGCGGGACACGGCCTCCACGGCGGTCGACCACCAAGCGACACAACGCGCGATGGACGCGGCCGTGAAAGCCGGTGTCCCCGGCATCACCGCCGAAGCACGCGATTCCAACGGAGTCTGGAAGTCCGCATCGGGCGTAGGCAACCTGAAGACAGGTGCGCCGCGCGGCAAGAACGACCGGTTCCGCGTCGGCAGCATCACCAATACATTCGTGGCAACCGTCCTCCTTCACATGGAGGCGGAGAAGAAACTCAGCCTCGACGACACCGTGGAGCGTTACCTGCCCGGCCTGGTGACGGGCAACGGCAACGACGGCGGCAAGATCACCGTACGGCAGCTCCTCAACCACACCAGCGGACTGTTCGACTACCTGGCCGACAACGAGTACGACCAGACGTACGTGTTCGGCGACGGCTTCCTCCGGCACCGGGACGACACCCTGACACCCGAGCAGCGCGTGAAGGTGGCCCTCTCCCACGAGCCGCAGTTCGAGCCCGGTGCCAGGCAGTCGTTCTCCCACACCAACGACATCCTGGCCGCGCTGATCGTCGAGAAGATCAGCGGCAGGTCGTACAAGGACGAGGTGCGCGAGCGCATCATCGAACCCCTGGGGCTCAAGGCGACGTCCAACCCCGGGAACAGCATCCACCTGCCCCAGCCGAGCAGCCACGGCTACTCCAAGCTCTTCACCGCGCAGCCCGACCGCATCGACGACGTCACCGAGATGAACGGGTCACAGCTCTGGGGCGACGGCGACATCATCTCCAGCGCAGGCGATCTGAACCGGTTCTACCGGGCCCTGATGCGCGGGAATCTGCTGCCACCGCAGCAGCTGAAGGAGATGAAGACGACCATCGACGACCCCGATCTCCCGGGCTCGTCCTACGGACTCGGCATCGAACGGTTCACCCTCAGCTGCGGCACCACCATCTGGTACCACGACGGCGGTACGTTGGGGTGGATCTCCTTGGCCGCCTTCACTGAGGACGGCAGCCACCAACTCACGTTCAATTACAACAGCAACTGGGGAGCAGAGACCATCCTCCCCATCCTGAACGCCGAGTACTGCGACACACCAGCCCGCTCACGCTGACGCAGGCACGAGAGCGCGCCCTCCTGACCACGGCACCAGCACGCCACGGCCCGCACCTCAGGTACGGGCCGTGGCGGTCCGGCTCGTCCCATACGAGGGCGCTTTCGCATGCGGAGGGCGATGCTGCACGCGGTCGCCCGGGCATGCGAGTAATCCAGTACGTCGTCGGGCCGCTGCCAACTCATCTCAGCTGCACACCGAACAGCCCGACACGTCACTCCCCGGCCCCATCTGGGCCGTCGGAGACTCCACCGGCATCCGCGCACAGGGCGCCACCGGCCTCTTCGATCCCGATGAGCCAGAGGTGCCGCTGCGCGCCGACACCGTCTTCGACACCGCCAGCGTCACCAAGTTCCTCGCCGTCCGGAAAACCGTCTGGAGCAGCGGCGCCATCGGGTCTGTACGCTCACCGGTGTAATTGATGATCATGGAAGAGACATCAAGTGACTGACACCGTGACCGAGTCCGTGACCGTCGATGACCAGGCGG
>NZ_JBFAWH010000043.1:0-45041 GCF_040680235.1 Streptomyces sp. NPDC052101 | reverse complement strand
CCGCCTGGTCATCGACGGTCACGGACTCGGTCACGGTGTCAGTCACTTGATGTCTCTTCCATGATCATCAATTACACCGGTGAGCGTACAGACCCCCACTGAGCCCTGCGACACTGAAAAGCGCCCCGTCCCCGGCAGCTGCAATGCCGGGGACGGGGCGCTTCTGTGTGCGGGTCAGGCCGTGACGCGTTCGATCTCGATGGCGAGGACGCCCAGGGCCTCTTTCTCCGGGCCGTAGATGCGGCGGATGTTCGTCAACTGCTGCTCGCGCGGGGAGTCGGGGTTGACGTTCTCCGGTCCCTCGGTGTCGAGCATCTCCTCGAAAGAGGCGTAGCGGGCTACGCGGGCGACGCGGACCAGGCATTCGTCCTTGCCGCAGGCGAACTTGATGTGCTGGCCGGCGGCGAGATTGCGCAGGTTGGCGTACTGAACCCGGACCTCGATCGTCTTGCGGCCGGAGGCCACCAAGTCGAAGTAGCGGCGGTAGAGGTTCATGTGCCGGGCGCGGGGCTGGGCGGGGGCTGCAGTGCGGCGGGTCATGAGGCGGTCGATCTCCTGGGTGGTGTAGGAGCGGTAGAAGTGCTTGGGGTCGGCGAGCATGACGCCGACCAGCCAGACCATGGCGTCGACGTAGTCGTCCACGCTGCCATCCCAGGCGGTGGCATCGAGCATCCACGGCCTGGCCCCGGTCGGGGGCGGGACGGTGCCCTCGCGGATCAGCGATTTCGACAGCTTGGCGCCAGTGTCGGTGAGCACCATCGGCGTGAAGATGCGCGGCGGGGCGCCTGGGCCGGGCAGGGAGGCGAAGGCCTCGTCGACCAGCTGGCAGCCGTAGGCCCAGTCGCCGCCCTTGACCATGACGTTGAGGGTGCGCGGTGGTGAGGGCAGGCGCTCTTTGACGAGGTTGCGGTAGAGGGTGGCGAGGTCGATGTACGGCTCGGGCCGGTCGGGGGTGACCAGGACCTCGTACGGGCCGTGGTCGGTGCACACACCTTGAACACGGCGCCGCCGACAAGCCGCACTCGGCCGGTTGACACCCGTCGAATTCGAGACCGTCATGACCACCCCGGCCCTCCAGGCCGCGTGACCGAACCTGTCACCTGAACCTGCACCAGACCGGAGCTTCTCGATCGTGCCGTCGGCGGTCCAGGCGCTGAAGTGTGAGAAGACGGTGGTGTGGGGCGGGAAGTCGTGCGGGAGGTAGCGCCAGGGGATGCCGGTTCGGTTGACGTAGAGGATCGCGTTCATGACTTCACGCAGGTCGGCGACTTTGCCGCCGAGGTTGAGTGAGGTCCTCTGTCTCTCGGCTCGCCACGCAGTGAGCGTCGGTTCCATCAGGGCCCAGCGGGCGTCGGACAGATCGCTCGGATAGGACTTGCGAGGCGGCTAAGTTGTCATAACAGCACTGATACGGCTGGGAGTTGGAGCCCATACATCGCTCGTCCGGGTGACCGACGAGGGCGTTCCGCTCATATTCGAACCGGACAGGAGCTGTTGGGGCAGAACGTGACAGCACGTCCGATCGGCAGCAGGCATCGCGCCTGCATATTCAGGGCGAAGAGTGTCAATTAACCGATCTGGGACGGCCGACAAAACAACCAAACCTGCACGTCAGCAGTGTGAACGTCCTCTCAGGGTTCAGCCAGCGTAATGGGCGGCAGACGGGACAGAGGGCTTTGACCGTCCGGGCGGTGCCTGGGGCCGTCGTACTTTCACATAGAGCGCAGTCAAGCGGTCCAAGAGGGCCTCCAAGTCAGGCCTCACAACCCGATCCTGAAGACCCTCACCCGAACAACAAGCCCGTGGGCCGCACCTTCGCCGGGCCCGCCTCATGCTTCTTCTCGCTTCGGGCTTCAGTCTGCGATCGTGTCGGTGGGGCTTGCGCGCAGGGTGATCCTGCCGGGGAGCACCGTCGCGATGAGGGCCAGCGCCGCGGCTGCCGCCACGATCGTCAGATAGATCACGGGGGACATGGCCGGAGCCGCCTCACCTGTCATGCCGATACTGAAGGACGTGAGCGTGGCCAACGAGATCATCGTACCGAGCACGATCGCGGTGAGCGCCACGGTCAGGGCCTCCAGGCGGAGCATCCGCAGGACCTGTCGCCGGGTCATGCCGGCCAGGCGCAGGAGGGCGAACTCGCGTGACCGGTCGGCGGTGGACATGGCCAGGGTGTTGACTGAGGCGATGGCGGTGAAGGCCACGATGAGCCCCATGGCCACGTAGTTGACCTCGGCGTTCTCCTCGTGCGTCGTCGCCTGACGGTCCGCCATACGCCCGCTGCCGGTGACCACCGCGCCGGGGAAGTCCTTCACGACCCCTGCCAGTTGCTCCCGTACCGTGTCCCGCTTGGCACCGCCGCCGGCCGCGACGAGCACGGAGTCGCTGAGCGGATTGTCGATGTGCCCGGCCACGAGATCATGTGCCATGGTCAGGTCTCCGAAGCCGAGACCCCGCTTGTACACCGCGACGACGCTCACGGTGGCGGGAGTGCCGTCGCCCAGCACCAGCTTCATCGTGTCGCCGGGATGAAGGCCCTTGCTGTTGGCGACCACATCACTGACGGCGACTGCGTGGCCGCCGAGTCGGTCCAATGAGCCCTCGGTGACCTTCAGGTCCATGGTCGAGGCAAGACCGCGGGGGGTTACGCCCTGGACGGAGTACTTGTCCAAGCCGGGCGTGCGGACGGACGTGTGCACGATCTCGGTCACGGCCCTCACGCCGGGCAGGCTCCGTATCCGGTCGGCTACGGCGCCGGGCACGCCGGGTCCTGTGGAGTCGACCACCCAGTCCGCTGTGACACCGTTGCGGACCTGATGCTCGGCCGCGTTGCCCAGGGTGGTCTGGACGAAGATGATGGTGGACGCCATGCCGACCAGGAGGGTGAGCGGTGTGATCACGGCGGCCAGCCGCTTGGCGTTGGCGCGGGCGTTGTGCGCCGCGAGGTACCCGGCGACCCTGGACAGCCGCAGCGGAACGCCCAGGACGGCCAGTGCGCCCTTGGCCGTCAGCGGGCCGAGCAGCGCGAGCCCGATCGAGATCACGAGGACCACGAGGTAGGTCACCGGCATCGAGGTCGGTTCCGTGTGCAGTGCGGCCAGGACCACGAGCAGGACGATCCCGCCGGCCAGTGCGATTGCCCCGGCCGCGAGCCGCCCCCAGGGCAGGCGGTCGCCCTCGATGGCGGCTTCGGACATCGCCTCGGCCGGACGGATCCGGGAGATGCGGCGCGCCGAGATACGCGCCGCCGCCCAGGCGGCGAACAGTGTCGCGGCCATCGCCGCCAACACCGGGAAGGGGCTGCGGACGAGCTTGAGGGTCTCCGGGATCGTCCCGAAGTCCACGAACTTTCCGTGCAGCCAGGACGCCAGCGGCAGACCGGCCGCCGCGCCGAGCAGACCGGCGGCGAAGCCGACGCACACCGCCTCCCGGCCGATCAGCCGGCGCACTTGCTTGGGGGTTGCCGCCACGGCCCGCAACAGGGCGATCTCCTGGCGGCGTTGCTGGATGGACAGGGCGAACGTGCCGGACACGACCAGGACCGCCACGAGCAGCCCGATGGCGCCGATCGCGCCTCCCATGCTGATCAGCTTGACCCGGGCCTTGGCTGCCCCGAGGAACTCCACCCGGCCGCGGTCACCGCCGGTGGACACCTGCTCGTGGGGCGAGTCACCGAGGGCCGTCCGCACCGCCTTGGCCAACTCCGCTGTGCTCACACCCTCCTTGGGCAGCACGCCGATCACGGCTTCCTGGCCTAAGTGGCCGGCCAGTCGGCGGGCCTCGTCCGAGGAGAAGAAGACCGCGGCCTGTTCCTTCAGATCACCGCCTGGGGTGGTGGCGATCCCCGTCACCGTGTACGTCGAAGGCGAGCCGGTGGCCTGAACGGTCACCTTGTCGCCGGGGGCCAGGCCTGCGCGGGAGGCCAGCCCCCGGTCGATGACGATCTCATGGGCGGTCCGCGGAGGCGCCCCCTTGTCGATGCGGAACGGTGTCAGCTGGGCAGACGCCCACGCGTGCCCCGACGACTCCTTGCCGTCCGGGCCGCTGAGGATCCTGCCGTTCGATCCGACCACGTACGCGGGGAAGTCGAGTTCCGGCACTACCGCCCGCACCCCGGGGGCCGTCTCGATCCGCTCTCGGGTGGCGGAGGGCAGCCACACCCTTTCGTCGAGTGGCTTGGCCTTGTCCTTGGTCTTGCCCTTCTTCTTCGTGACGTGGTGGACGTTCTGGTCTGCCGCCACGATGACGGGCGTGCCGGAGTACCGCTCGGTACCGATCTCGCCGCGCAGTCCGGTCTCCAGCAGATCACCGCAGGCGGTCACCAGAGCCGCGGCGCACATCAGCGCCAGGAACGCCCCGATGAACCCCGCCTTGCGGGCCTTCAAGGACTGCAGTGCGTAACGCAGCATCAGGCCCACGCTCCGAGGTGTGTCATGCGGTCGGCGACGCGGTCGGCGGACGGCGACTGCATCCGGTCGGCGATGCGGCCGTCCGCGAGGAAGAGCACCGTGTCCGCGTAGGACGCCGCGACCGGATCATGGGTGACCATCACCACCGTCTGGCCGGTGGCGTCAACGCACGAGCGCAGCAGGGTGAGGATGTCCCTGGCGGTGACCGTGTCCAGCGCGCCGGTCGGCTCGTCACCGAAGATGACATGAGGGCGCGTGATCAACGCGCGAGCGATGGCGACCCGCTGCTGCTGGCCGCCGGAGAGCTGGGACGGCCGCGTGTTGGCCTTTCCCGTGAGACCTACCCGGGCCAGCACCTCCTCCAGCCAGCGCCTGTCGACCCGTTCACCGGACAGCCTCAGTGGCAGGATGATGTTGTCCCGGACTGTCAGTGACGGCACGAGGTTGTATGCCTGGAAGACGAATCCGACGTGCTTGCGGCGCAGCTTCGTCAGCTGGGTCTCGTTCATGCCGCTGAGCGCGATGCCGCCGATCCAGCATGCGCCGGAGGTGAGGCTGTCCAGGCCCGCCGCGCAGTGCAGAAACGTGCTCTTGCCCGATCCCGACGGGCCCATGACCGCGGTGAAGGTGCCGGGTGGGATGGCGACGGACACCGTGTCGAGCGCCCGGACGTCACGCCCTCTGCGGTCTGCGCTGCCGTAGATCTTGGTCACCGAATCGAGCCGGACGGCCTGGGGCGTGCCGCTAAGCAACGTCTTCTCCTGACTGGTTCGGGGCCGGAAAGGCCAGGAATCGGGTGAGCACGGTCCGTGCCCCCGCCGGGGCTCCCTCAGGCCGCTTGTACCGGTTGAGGAGCGCGATGTACTCCTCGAAGAGGTCGTGCAGCTCTGTGAGGGTCACCTGGACGGTTCCGCGTGAGTAGGGGAAGGCGTCCAGCCACTCCCCCAGGTCGTCGTCTTGCTGCTGCAGTTGTTCGAACAGCCGTAGATCCGCGGTGTAGGCGAGCCGGTTCATCTCGTCGACGACGACACGGGTCTGCGGATCCTGCGCGCTGCGCGTCGGTAGCCGTAGGTCGCCCGAGACCGCACGCCACCAGCGCTCGCGACCGCGTCCCTTGCCCTTGCTCCCGGATGCGGCGTCGGCCCGGATCTCCTCGACGAAACCGTGCCGGGCGAGTTCTCGCAGGTGGTAGCTGGTCGCGCCGGTGTTGAGATCGAGGGCACGGGCGAGGGTGGCGGACGTGGCCGGGCCGTGCATGGCCAGCTGTTCGAGCATCTGCTGGCGTCTGGGATGTGCGAGAGCCTTCAGCCCGCTGAGGGAGGGGGTGAACGTCATGTCCACAGATTGCTGTGCACAGACCTTTGTGCACGATCCTGCAGGCACCCCGGGCCATGGTGGGGATATCCCTACCATGGCCCGGGGCCACCGGCCGGCCCGGCACTGCCACGGCGCCGGTCACCTTTCCGCCACGGTGCTCGGCTGCCGCCTCGATGGTGGTTGCGCTGCGCGGAGGCGGGCTCGTGCCCGGTCGAGCAGGGACAGGAGAGGGCCCGTCAGGGTGGTGGTGGCGAGGGCCATCACCACCAGTGCCAGGAACATGGACGGTGTCACCATTCCGGCGCTGTAGCCGACCTGAAGGACGATCAACTCGGTAAGACCCCGCGTGTTCAGCAGGACACCGAGGCGTGCCGCTGTCCATCGGGACTCCCCGCCCAGGAGGGCCCCGAGACAGCCGCCGCCGATCTTGCCCAGGGTGCCCAGTACGGTGGTGAGGATCAGCAGTGTCCAGGGCGCCGAGCTGAGGCTCTTGGTGAACACGGTGACACCGGTGACCACGAAGAACACCGGTACGAGTTGCCGGCCCAATCCTGTCACGGAGGTCACGGCCGTGGTCCAGGCCGACGACGTGCCCGTGGGCATCGCAAGGCCGAAGAGTACTGCTCCGAAGATCATCGACAGGCCGAGTGATTCCGATATCAGTGCCGCCGCGATGGCACCGGCACCGACCGCGGCGGCTCCCGAGCGCGGGAACCGGGTGACCCACGCTCGGGCGGGCTCGGTGTGCAGGAGAGGTCCGAGCAGCAGCATGGTCACAGCCACTGCGGCCGTGATCGTCAGCACCCGCAGCGTGCCGGTCACGCTGCCCTTGTCGAGTCCGACCGCGACGGACAGCAGGATCCAGCCCACGCCGTCGAGAATGATCGCGCAGGTGAGGGCGAGCTGTCCCTCACGTGAGGTCGTCAGGCCACGGTCCGACAGGAGGCGCGCCAGCACCGGCACCGCTGTGATCGACATGGCCACCGCGGTGAACAGCGCGAACGCGGGCAGGGGGGAGGTGCCGCGCAGCGTCGGGTCGTCGACCAGCAGCACCCAACCGACCAGCAGCGCGCCCGTGCACAACGGGGGTACCAACGCACCGAAGACGATCCAGGACATCGTGCGGCGGCCGGGTCCAAAGGCTCCTGTGCGCAATTCGTGGGTGAGACCGACCAGGAGCAGCGCGAGCCCGGCCTCGCCGATCGTTTTCAGCGCGTGCAACACGTCGCCGGGCAGTAGCCGCCCGAATACGTCCGTGCCGACCAGTGCCTTGACGGCCGGCCCGGCGAGCAGGCCACCGGTGATCTCGCCGATCACCTCCGGCTGCCGTAGTCGCCGGGCCGCGCCGCGGCCGAGCCAGGCCAGTGCCAGCACGGCTACCAGGCATACGGCTACGTGCGTCAGGAACAGCGGTGCGTCTCCCACACTCATGGGGGGTGTCCTTCACTTAGGGCACTTGCGTCGAATTCGGCAGACGGCCGCAGAGCCGGAGGGGATGGGCGGGCTCCCGGTTCGGACGAATGAGCTGCCGGACACCCGACACCCCTCAGGCCGCCTTCACGGTGCGGCCGCGGTGTCAGCGGGCCAGCAGGGTGCCGGTCCCGTTCGTCCGTGCGGCCGCGTACACCAGCGCGGCGAGCGCGACATCATGGACGCCCATGCCGAAGGGGTTGACGACGATGCGGTCCGCGGCGCTGACGGGCCGCCTGTAACCGCCGGAGAACAACGTGGCGAGATCGGCATCGACCTGTCGCCCACCCCGGGGCGGCGCCACATCCGGCCCGGTCACCCGGCCCGCGTGCGCGAGCCTGCCCAGCAGGCGGGACTCGTCCTCGGCGACCAGCGGCCAGTCGTCGACCAGCAGGTGGTCGCAGCCCAGCAGGAGTTCCTCGGTCGCGTCGTCCAGCGAGACGTTCACGAACACCGCGCCGCTGGGCAGCCACTCCAGGGGAACGTACGCGGTCGTGGTCGTTGTCGCGGCAATGGTCACGTCCCCGGCGCGTACCGCGTCCCGTGGGGTGACCGCGACCTCGACGGCGGCGTCCGGCAGCGCCCGCACCACCCGGTCGGCGAAAGCCGCCGCACGCCCGGCGTCCCTGTCGTGGACGGTGACCGCGACCGGGTGGGCGCGGGCGGCGAACAGTTCCAGATGGGTGTATGCCTGCCGACCCGCGCCGAGGAACGCCAGGTGACGGATGTCGGCGAGGTCACGGACCCCGCGCACCGCGGCCAGCGAGACCGCGGCGGTACGCAGGGCGCTGAGCCGACCGCCCTCCATGACGCACACCGGCATGGCGGTGTCCGGGTCGAACAGGAGGATCAGCCCGTGGGCGCGGGGAAGGCCACGGTCCGGGTTGCCCACACAGGCGTTGATGATCTTGCAGCCGTAGGAGTCACCGTGCCAGGCAGGCAGCACCAGGCTCCGCGCGCCGGTGCCGTCGGATGCCCTCCAGCGCAGGGCGGCCTCGGGAGTGATCCCGGCCTTCCCCGCGTGCACAGCGAGGAAGCTGTCCGTGACGACCTGGAGTGGGTCGATCGTCCGGCTCAGATCGGCAACCTGCGCGGCGTCCAGGTACAGCAGTTCTTCCGGGTGGGGAACGGTCATCGGTACTGCCTTCCGCGCGTCGGTTCGGGTGTGAGCGTGACCCGAAGCCCGCTGTAGCCGTGGACGAAGTTGGAGAACAGGCGCTGGGGCGCCTCCTGGAGCCGGATCTCGCTCACCTGGGTGCGTAATGCCTCGGCCATGGCGCTGACATGGGCCCGGCCCAGGAACGCGCCGAGGCAGAAGTGCGGGCCGTGTCCGAAGGCGATGTGCTTGTTCGGCGTACGCGCCGGATCGAAGGCATACGGGTCGGTGAACACGTCCTCGTCGAAGTTGGCGGAGCTGTTCCACAGGCTCACCACATCGCCCGCCCGGATCATCCGGTCGCGTATCCGGACGTCGACGAGGGCGCGCCGGCCGAAGTGCATCGCGGGTGTCGTCCAGCGAAGCACCTCCTCGGTGGTGCTCTCCACACTCACCTCGCCTTCCTTGAACCGGCGCCACTGCTCAGGGTGCTGGCTGAAGGCGATGAGACCACCGACCGACGAGAACCTGCTGGATTCGTCGCCTCCCAGGATGAGGCTGTAGCAGTTGAAAACGATCTCCTCTTCGGAGAGCGGCTCTCCGTCGATGGTGGCCGTCGCCAGAGCGCTGATGACATCGTCGCCGGGGTTGCGGCGCCGACGGGCGGCGAGTTGGGAGAAGTAGAGCAGGATCTCGTTGCGCGCCAGCGTCTCGTCCAGTTCGCTGCTGTCGGAGCTGTGGCGGGAGAGGGTCATGGTGTTCCACTCGACCAGCTGCTCCCGGTCGGCGGTCGGGATGTCCATCAGGTCGCCGATGGTGTTGATGGGGATGCGGTCGGCGACGTCCGCGACGAAGTCCAGGTCGCCGCGGTCCACTGCGTACGCGACCAGCTCGTCGGTACGTCGCCGTATGCCCTCCACGACAGGTTCGAGCACGCGCGGCGCGAACATTTTGAGCATCAGGTTGCGGATCTCGCGGTGCCGGGGTCCGTCGGTGACGGCCAGCATCTTCCGGGATGCGGAGTCCTCGCCCTTGAGCAGGGTCGTCAGGACGTTGCCCTGTTCGGACGTGAACCGCTCGTTGTCCCGGTACGCGGCGACGATGTCGCCGTACTTGGACAACACCCAGAAGCCGGGCGCCCGCCGCGTCGCGGGGTGCCAGTGCACGGGGCTGTGCTCGCGGTAGACCCGCCACATCTGATGCGGGTCGTGGTCAAGAAACGTCTGCGGGTCGGTGAGATCCAGGGCTTCGGGATCGACCGCCGCCGACTGCGACTGGAGGGGCATGGTGTGTTCTTCTCCGGGCGGAAGGGCCAAGACGACGTCACTTGCCGTGGAGTTTGCAGAGGTACTCGTACGTTGAGGGCAAGGTGCCCAGCAGTTCGTCTCGCCTGCGCCGGATGTCCGCGAAAACCGTCTCGGCCGACTCGATCGACGACGGCCGGTGGTTCAGTGCGGGCAGCGAGTGGTCTGGCAGCAGCCCGAGCCCGGCGAACACGCAGTAGTAGTTCGCGTTGCTCCAGAAGTTGCGGAACTCGGCTTCGAAGTTGCCGTAGTAGTTGCTCTCGTCGGTGACGGGCAGGCTCACCCCCAGACCCGACTTGTATACGGCGACCTTCTCCTGAAAGTCGCTCGCGAGTTCCAGCTCCTTGCATGCCTGCCAGAACGGTGTGTCGTTGCGCGGTGCGAAGCTGAAGTGAGCTTGGATGAAGTCCCGGGTGTCGTCGAACATCGTCTCGATCTCACGGTTGAACTGGCCGATCAGGACCGGATCGAAGCGCTTGTCCGGAAAGTGCTTGACCAGCTGGTAGAGCGCCGCGTAGACGAAGTAGATGCCGGTGGACTCCAACGGTTCCAGGAAACACGAGGAGAGGCCGATACCGACGCAGTTCTTCACCCAGGCGCGGCGGTTGCGGCCGACCCGGAACTTGATGTGGTTCAGCGGCTGCTGCTCCGGGTCGAGGTTCCACATCCGGCAGAACTCCTCCGTCGCCTCGTCCTGTGAGGCGAAGCGGCTGGAGTACACGTAGCCGGTTCCGAACCGGCCGAGCATGGGAATCTTCCAGGCCCAGCCCGAGGACATCGCGATAGCCGAGGTGAAGGGCTCGACCCCCTGGGTCGCGTCGTCGTGCGGCACCTGCGTGGCGACGGCCCGGTCGTTCAGCAGGTGGTCGCTCATGTCCAGGAACGGCTCTTTCATCACCTGGTTGATGAGCAGGCTGCGAAAGCCGGAGCAGTCGACGAACAGGTCGGCCTCGATCCTGCGTCCGGCTTCCGTGCTGACCGCGACGATGTGACCGGACTGGTCGATCTCCGCCCCGGTGAACCTGTCCTCGATGTGCACCGCGCCCTGCTTCTCGGTGGAGAACCGGCGCAGGAAGTCCGCTACCAGATTGGCGTCGAAATGCCATGCGTAACTGGCCCACCTGGTCCCGTCGAGGTAGCGGGGGGACAGGTTCTGGTCGAATACCGCCGGCTGCGGGTAGCACGCGCGGTCGAAGGGTTCGTCTGTGGCGCCGCTCAGCCTCTTGTGTGTCCAGTAGTGCGACAGC
Organism: Streptomyces sp. NPDC052101; assembly: GCF_040680235.1. NCBI lineage: Bacteria > Bacillati > Actinomycetota > Actinomycetes > Kitasatosporales > Streptomycetaceae > Streptomyces > Streptomyces sp. NPDC052101. The sequence goes on along the minus strand of NZ_JBFAWH010000043.1, from coordinate 34,198 downwards.
GGCAGGCTGTCATGGGCCGGCAGCAGCCCGAAGAGGTGGTCGAAGTGGTCCACGCCGTTGCCGAATGGCCGCGCCTTGGCCGCACCCGTGCCGGGCGTCCGCCAATTGACGAACCGTATGCCCATCTTGAAGCTGGCGTTGCACTCGGTCATCCACTCCTCCTCGGACAGGCCGAGGAAGTCGAAGAAGACCTTTTGGAGGTTCGGGATCGTGGCCTCGCCGACGCCGATCTTCGGAACGCCCGGCGCTTCCAGGACCGTGATCGAAACCGTCGGCCCGAGTGCTCTTCCCAGGTACGAGGCGGCCATCCAGCCGGCCGTACCGCCCCCAAGTACGAGTATTTTCTTGATGCCGTTGTCATCCATGGCGGTCAGGTCTCCAAGCAGTCGGTGGACGGGGCCCCGGTCCGGTCTTCATCTCTGTTCTTCGGTCACCGCATCGGCCGATGCCGACCAACTGGCGTATCGGCGCAGCCCATACAGGAGGGGAGTCGGTGTCAGATCGCGCGAGACGACGTTCTCGACCTCGGCGAAGACGGCGGTGTGGTCTCCGATCGGGGTGGTGCTCGACACGGCGCAGTCGGCCGTGGCGTGGGCGTCGGTGCCCAGGTGCGGGCCTCTGGCCCGCACCGGAAGATGCCAGTCGACGGCGTCGAACCGATGGGGGTCCCCGCGGCTGAAGAAGCGCGAGACGGCCTCGGCCCCGTCGTGGAGCAGATTGAGCGCGAAGCCGCCGTGCTGTCGCACGGCGGCCAGGGTCGGACTGGCGCTGCGCAGGCACACGACGAGAGTGGGCGGTTCGAGTGCGACGCTGCACAGCGACGTGCAGGTCATGCCCCACGGCCGCAGATCGGCGTCGAGGGAGGTGATGATGGCGACGCCGGTGGGAAAGGCGGCCATGAAGGGACGCAGATCCGCGAGCGTCTTGGCCTCGGCCGGCTGCTCGGCGGAGGCGGCCCCCGGCATGGAGGCAGGTACCAAGCGGGACATTCAGGGCTCCTCCCGTCGGTGGGATGTCATGAGGAACAGCGGCGAACGCACCGGCCGCACGACCGGGAGGGGGCCGGCCACCGTCGGCGGCTCAGCGCTCGTGCAGCCGGCACAGGTACTCGTACATGCTGGGCAGGGTCTCCAGGAGGTGCTGCTGCCGCTTCCTGACCTCGTCGAACAGCGGCTCCGCGGTCTCGACGGACCGGGTCCGGTGCGCCAGCGACGGCAGCGGGGCGTCCGGGAGGAAGCCCAGACCCGCGAACATGCAGTAGTAGCTGCCGTTGGTCCAGAAGTTGCGGAACTCGGCTTCGAAGTTGCCGTAGTAGGTGCTCTCGTCGGTGATCGGCGGATTGACCGGCAGTCCGGCCTGATAGGCCGCGATCTTCTCCCGGATGCTGTCGGCGAGCGTCAGCTCCTTGTTGGCCTTCCAGAACTCGGTGTCCGACCTGGGGGCGAAGTAGAAGTGCGTCTGGACGAAGTCCCGGCAGTCGTCGAACATCACCTCGATCTCGCGGTTGAAGCCGTCGATCAGGGCCTCGTTGAACGAACGGTCCGGGAAGTGCTTGGCGAGCTGGTAGAGCGCGGCGGTGATGAAGTAGATCCCGGTCGACTCCAGCGGCTCCAGGAAACACGATGAGAGGCCTACGCTGACGACGTTCTTCACCCAGGCGCGGCGGTTGCGGCCGACCCGGAACCTGATGTGGTTCAGCGGCTGCTGCTGCGGGTCCAGGTTCCACATCCGGCAGAACTCCTCCGTCGCCTCGTCCTGTGAGGCGAAGCGACTGGAGTACACATAGCCGGTCCCGAACCGCCCGAGCATGGGAATCTTCCACGTCCAGCCGGAGGACATGGCGATGGCCGAGGTGTACGGTTCGATGCCCTCCGACTGATCGTCGTACGGCAGCGCGGTGGCCACCGCACTGTCGCAGAGCAGGTGGTCGCTCATGTCGATGAAGGGCTCCGCCATCGCCTTGTTGATCAGCAGGCCGCGGAAGCCGGAGCAGTCGATGAACAGGTCGCCGTCGATCCGCTCACCGCCCTTGGTACGCAGTGCCTCGACGAAACCGCGCTCGTCCGTGACCACCTCCGTCATCTCGTCTGCCACGCGCCGCACCCCCAGCCGCTGAGTCGCGAGGCGGCACAGGAAGTCGGCGACCAGCTGCGCGTCGAAGTGCCAGGCGTACCGTGTGGAGGGTGTGCCGTCCGACCAGCGTGGTGACTTCTTGGCATCCATCACCGCAGGCTCGGGGAAGCACGCGTAGTCGAAGGGTTCGTCGGTCCGGCCGTGATGGAAGTCGTTGTACCAGTAGTGGGACAACGGCACCTGATCGTGATCCGGAAGCAGCCCGAAGGTGTGGTAAAAGCTGTCATCGCCGCCGCCGGGCAGCGGACGCGGCTCGGGTCGGCCGCTGCCGTCCGTACGCCAGTTGATGAACCGGATCCCCATCTTGAAGCTCGCGTTGCACTCGCGCATCCACTCTTCCTCGCCGACGCCGAGGAAGTCGAAGAACACCTTCTGGAGATTGGGAATGGTGGCCTCGCCGACCCCGATGCGGGGGATCGACGGCGCCTCCAGCACGGTGATGTCGGCCGTACCCTCCAGGGCTTTGCCGAGGTAGGCGGCGGTCATCCAGCCGGCGGTGCCGCCGCCGAGAATGACGACGCTCCGAATGCGATTGCCGTGGTTCTCCATAGGGGTTCCTCGTCTCGCTTCGGCCGACGGAAGGTGTCCCGCGTGCGGCCGGTGGCGGTAGTGGTGTCGGTGATGGGGTCGCCGTCCTGAATCAGCGCAGGACGGCCCCGTCGGCCTCTCGGGCGGGCCGGGAGCGGCGGTAGTCCAGGCAGGCGTAGACCCGGTGCAGCCACCGGTCGCTGCCGTCGTAGCGGGGCGTGAAGGGGGTCCGTCCGTGTACGGCGAGCCGGTTGTCGACCACCGCGAGGTCACCGGCGCGCAGGGGGTGCGCGACGGTGGTGCGCGAGAGCGCCTCGCTCAACTCGGTCATGGCGGCCGCGGCCTGCTCGTCGAGGGGATGGGTGGCGGCGAAGTCCACTACCAGATCCGGGTCTTCCGCGGCTCCGTTGAGCAGCGCGTGGTTCGGGGTGACGGTTCCCAACTCGCCGAAGGACGGGGGTGGTTCGGTCATGAAGCGCTCCTCGGACAGGACACGGCGCGTGGCTTGGGCCAGCAGTGGCAGAGCGCGGCGGATGGACGCGGTGCACAGCCGCGCGGCCCCGGAGGGGTCCTCTCGTACGCCCAACAGACCTACGTAGTCGGGGCGGTCGGGGTGGAAGGCGTTCTCCGAGTGCATCTCGAGCCGGACGGATCCGGCGTTGCTCTGCTGCCGTTCCCTGCCGGGCACCGGGACGACGTTCTGCACCAGGGCGCCCCCCTTCTCGTTGCGGTAGGCGATCACCTCGCCGAGCTGGAGCATGGCGAGGGTGATGACCGCGGCGGACGTGGTGGGGCTGCGCTCGACGGAGTCGGCTTCCGTGGGGGTGGGGGGCAGGGCCGGACCGACGGGGAGGTTGCCGATCAGGAGCAGGGCGTCGGGGCCGGCGTCGTGCCGGAACGAGCGCAGTGCGGTGAGGAGTTCGCCGGGGAGGCGAGTGGACGCCGCGCGCGCCGCGTCCAGCCACTTGGCGCTGTCCAACGGCTCTCGCGTGGTCTCCACAAGCTCCTTGGCTACGGCGGCGACCTGGGCACGCTGGATGTCGTCCAGTCTCAGCGTCGTCGCGTGCAGAGGTGGAAGTATGTCGGTGTCAGCCATGATGACCTACCTCTTTTTCATCCGCATATCCGCGCTCGCATTCCGATGTGCTGTCAGGTTGCCGGGCCCGGCTATAAAGCATCTATAACTGATGCGGAATCGCCGCCGCCGTAGAAAATGTATAGAACCGCTGTGCACACTCCGCTGAGCAGCCCCACCACGCACCCACTCAGCGGGAGAGACGCATGGCAACCTCCGAGACGGCGAGGCTCCTGGACGAGAAACGCCGACGTATCAAGGAACTGGTTTGCGGCATTCTGGAGCTGAATCCCGAAGACATCACCGATGACAGCCTCTTCAAGGCCGAACACGGTGCGGATTCGCTGGGCCTGCTGGAGGTTCATGCCGGCCTGGAGCAGGAGTACGGCATCTCGCTGGAACACCTGGAACTGGCCGACATGACGAACCTTGAGGCGCTCTACGTGGCTGTGGCCACGGCCCGGGGACCGGTCGAGCAGTGATGCGCCCCACGCGAGGGCCCCGGCGTCGAGTGGTGATCACCGGCATGGGGGTCATCAGCTGCATCGGCACCGGAGTCGACGCGTTCGCCGAGGGCCTGAAGGCCGGCCGCAGCGGTGCCAAGCCGATCACGGCCTTCGACACCTCGGGCTTCGCCCACTCCATCGGCTGTGAGATCACCGACGCGGATCCCGCCGACTGGTTGCGCACCCTGCCCGCCGACGAACTCGGGCGGGCGGCGCGGTTCGCCGCGGCCGCGAGCCGTATGGCGGTGGCCGACGCCGGACTCACCGAGGAGGACGTGCAGGCCCGTCGCGCGCTGGTTGCCGTGGGAACCAGTGACGGCGAGAGCAGGGACCTGGACCACTTGGTCGCCGCCCAGATCGCCGGGGGTACCGACACGATGGATCCGACGGTGGCCGGCAGGGTCTCCCTGAGCCGTCTGTCCGTGGGAGTGGCGCGCGAACTCGGCCTGGAGGACGTGGAGGCTGTCACGGTGCCGACGGCCTGCGCCGCCGGAAACTACGCCATCGGAGCCGGTTACGACGGCATCAGCGCGGGTGATGTGGAGATGGCGCTGTGCGGTGGCACCGACGCTGTCTGCCGCAAGACCTTCACGGGGTTCTACCGGCTGCGCACCATCGCGCCGCAGGTGTGCCGTCCCTTCGACCTCCACCGTGAGGGGATGCTGGTCGGTGAGGGCTCCGGCGTGCTGCTGATGGAGAGCCTGGAGTCCGCGCTGGCGCGCGGAGCGCACGTGTACGCGGAGGTCCTGGGCTACGGGCTCTCCTGCGACGCCCGCCACCCGGTGGCCCCGGACCGCGACAGCATCGCCCGCAGCATCCGGGCCGCACACCGGCAGGCCGGCATCACTGCGGCGGATGTGGACCTCATCTCGGCGCACGGCACGGGGACCCGGGCCAACGACGCGACCGAAGTCAGTGCGATTCGCGAGGTGTTCGGCGAGGACATGCCGCGGACCGTGTCCATCAAGTCGATGGTCGGCCACGCTATGGGCGCCGCCAGCGCGCTGGCGGCGGTCGCGTGCGCCATCGCCCTGCGGCAGGGCTTCATCCCGCCCACCATCAACCACGTCGAGACCGACCCGGAATGCGCCGTGGACTGCGTGCCCAACAAGGCCGTCGAGGCGGACCTGAGAGTCGCGGAGAACCACGGGCTCGCGTTCGGCGGCAACAACGCCGTCCTCGTCCTCGCCAGATACGACGAGCGGGACATGCCGGCGCTCACGCGCACGGCTCTCGCGGACGACTGAGGAGCAGCAATGGCTGACATCCTGGGCGGATGGGTCATCTCCGAGATGGCTGTGGCCTCGCCGTACGGGCTCGGGGAGGACGCGTTCGCCGAAGGCATCCTCGCCGGACGGCGGGCACCGGCTCCCCTCGACGCCGGTGACTGGCCGGTCCCGTACACCGAGGCGGGGCTGATTCCCGGGTTCGACGTGGTGAAAGCGCTCGGCCCCAAGGGCACCCGTTCCATGGACCGGCTCACCGGCATCGTCGTCGCGACTACGGGGCTGCTGCTGGAGAGGTGCGGCACCGCGGTCGCGGATGCCGCGGAGGAGACCGGGCTGGTGCTGGGAACCCCGGGGAGTGTTCAGAGCGTCATGGCCTTCACACACGACGCCCTCTCCGGGGAACGGCCCTTCAACGTCAATCCGGCCCATTTCCCCAATACCGTGCTGAACCACCCCGCCGGACGCAGTGCCATCTGGCACGGCCTCAAAGGCCCGAACGTGAGCGTCTCCGGTGGTGCCGCGAGCGGACTGCACGCCCTCAACTACGCGTCCCGGCTGCTGCGCGGGAGCCATGCCGGCACGGTGCTGTGCGGCGCCGCGGAGGAGTTCTCCGTGCAGCGGGCCCGCTTGGAGCACGTGCTCACCGAGGGCGCGGGCGCGCCACTCGGCGAGGGTGCCGCGTTCTTCCTCCTGGAGTCCGTCCGCAGCGCGCGGCGCGGGGGACGCACTCCCCGGGCGGAACTGCTCGGATGCCGGTTCCGGGTCTTCACCCGGCCTGAGCTGGCCGGCAAGGCACTGGTCGCATGCGTCACCGACCTGCTCCAGGAGACGGGCACGGACGCCGAGGAGATCGGCGCGGTCGCGCCGACGGGGGCACCCGGATTCCCGGGAGAGCAGGAGGCGACGGCCCTGGAGGAGGTCCTGGGCCCGAGAGGCACCGACGGGCGGGCCCGCCTGGAGTTGCACGGCCTGCTCGGTGGCACCGGAGCGGCCTCGGCGGCCCTCCAGTTCGCCGGGCTGCTCACTCTCGCCGCCCATGCACCGTGGGGCACCCGGCGCCTGGCGCTGGTGACGGCCGTCGACGGGGAGGGCATCGCTGCCTGCGCGCTGTTCCGGTCAGCCACGGCAGACGGGAACGGTCCGCGATGACCTTGACGACACCGCCCATGCCCCTTTCCGCGGTCCAGGAAGCCCTGTGGGCCGCGTACCGGATCGCACCGCGCAGTCCGGCCTACAACACCGTGCTGCGGCTGCGCGTGCGCGGGGGCGTCGACATCGATCTCCTCAAGCGGGCGGTCCGGGCAGTGCAGGAACGTCACGAACAGCTGCGCTCGCTGTTCACCGAGGTCGAGGGCCGGCCCTGCCGGATCCTGCTGGAGGAGGCCCCCGGGTGCTTCGCGCTGCACGACCTCACCGGAGTCGGCGAAGGCCAGTTGCTCACCGCATCCCGGCAGGCCTGCCTGGCGCCGTTCCAGCTGGAGACCTCGGGACCGCTGCGCGTCGTGCTGGTGCGCCGAAGCCCGCATGACGGCGTCCTGGTGATCGCGGTCCACCACATCGTCAACGACTTCGTCTCACGCGCCTTGATCGTGCGTGACCTCCTCGGTGCCTACACCGACCTGGCTGCGGGCGCAGATCCGCAACTGCCGCCCCCGACGGCCTCCTACGCCGACCACGTCGAACAGGAACGCCGATACGTGGGGTCCGCCGCCGGGCAGGAGACGGCTGCTCGGTGGGGCCGGCTCCTCGCCGGCGCGGTCCCGGCGGAGTTCCCCCTGGACCGTCCGCGGCCTGCGGTGCGTTCCTATGAGGGCGACACGGTGCAGCGACAACTGCCCGCCGACCTCGTGTCCTCGCTGACGCGCTGCGCCGAATCCGTGGGGGTGACGCCCTTCGCGTTCGTGCTGGCCGCCTTCCAGGCGCTGTTCCATCGCTGGACGGGGCAGGACGACTTCCTGCTGGGTGTCCCCGCCACCACGCGGGTCGGCCGCCGTGTCAGTGAGGTCGTGGGCTGCTTCACCAACACCTTGCCCGTGCGGGCGAGATGTCACCCAGGTCTCACGTTCGACGACCTGGCGGTGGCGGCCGACCGTGAGGTGCTGCGCGGGCTGAGGGACGGCCGTTATCCCAGCGCTCTTCTGAGCCTTCCCACCGGTGCCGGACGAGACGCGGGGCGGGCGCCCCTTTACCACATGGCGTTGTTCATGGTGGACCTGGAGAAGATGTACAGGTCGGTGCCGCGCCCCCCGGAAGGCGTCATGGAGGGGCCTTCGGCCCACTACGCGGGGCTTCGGGTCGCCATGATCGACACACCGCAACAGGAAGGGCAGATGGATCTCATGATCCGTCTGGAGCGGGGCAGGACGACGATATCCGCGGCGTACTCCTACAGCACGGATGTTTTCGACCGAGGGTCCGTCGAACGCCTCGCGGACGGATTCGAGCGGATTCTGCGCGCGGTTGTCCGGACCCCGGGGATGCCGGTGGCCGAGATTCCGCTGACGGACGCGGACGACCTGGCGGAGCTGCTGGAGCTGGGCATCAGCGACGGGCATCGGATGTGAAAGGGGGGAGTATGGCGGTGACGGGACTCAGAGGAATCCTTTCAGCCGTGGGCAATACACCACTGGTCGAGCTGGAAAGGCTGTTGGACGGATATCCACTTCGGGTGTTCGCCAAGATTGAGCGCGGCAACCCTGGTGGCAGTGTCAAGGACCGCTCCGCACTCGGCATGCTCATGCACGCCATTCAGGCGGGTGAACTCGTACCCGGAAAGTCCACGGTCATCGAGTCGAGTTCCGGGAACCTGGCCATCGGAATAGCCCAGATCTGCCGCTACTTCGGCATCCGGTTCATCTGTGTCGTGGACGCGCGGACCACCGAGCAGAATCTGGCGATCCTGCGCGCGTACCAGGCCGAGATCGAGATCGTCACCGAACCGGACCCCGTCTCGGGTGAGTACCTGCCGCAGCGGCTGCGCCGGGTCGAGGAGCTGATGGGCACGGTGCCGTCCGCATACCGGCCCGATCAGTATGCCAACCCGGCCAACCGGCGGGCGCACCTGGAGACCATGCGGGAGATCGATCAGGCCCTGGACGGTGCCGTCGACTATGTCTTCTGCGCAGTGGGCACGGCCGGGACCCTGGGTGGGTGTGCGGACTACGTGCGGTACCACTCCCTCCCCACCACAGTCGTGGCTGTGGACGCCGTCGGAAGCGTGCTGTTCGACTCCCCGGTCAGATGCCAGCGCCTCATCCCCGGGCACGGTGCCTCGGTCGTGCCGGCTCTGCTCGCGGTTTCGGACGCCGACCGGGTGGTCCACGTCGACGACCTGGGAGCGGTGGTGGGCTGCCGCCGGCTGATGCAGCGGGAAGCCGTGCTCGCCGGCGGGTCATCGGGAGCCGTCGCCACGGCGCTGGAGAAGATCGCCCCTGACATCCCGGCGGGCTCCACGTGCGTTCTGGTGCTGCCGGACGGTGGCGATCGCTATCTGGACACCGTGTACTCCGACACCTGGGTACACAGCCACTTCGGTGACGTCGCGCACCTGTGGCAGGACTTCGACCCCGCGAACCCGCGACCTCGGGAAACCGTCCGCTGCTGATCACCGCTCAGCGCGTACCGGACCGCAGAACCCCACACCGACTCAGGAGTCAACTCATGAACGACGGCACCGCCGCCGCTGCCGAGCGAACCCACTGCGTGGTCCGCAATGACGAGGAGCAGTACTCGATCTGGTGGGCCGACCGGGCGCTGCCCGACGGGTGGCACCCGGAGGGAACCGAGGGCAGCCGGGAGCAGTGCCTGGCCCGGATCGAAGAAGTGTGGACCGACATGCGGCCGCTGAGCCTGCGGCGCCGCATGGAAGCAGAGACCGCCGGATAAGGCGCCGCCCCGCCGCTCCCCTCGTCATGCCCGCTGGGGCGATCTTCTCAAGGAGTACCTGTGAACGACTGTGCCTTGTCGAGGCAATCACCTGCGGAGAGCGGCGTGCCGAGTGCACCGGACACCCGACCGCTGCACGAGTTGTTCGCCGCTCAGGCGGCCCGCACTCCTGACGCGATCGCGGTCGAGACCGCCGCTCCCGGCGCGCTGGGCGCCCTCACGTACAGCGCCCTGGAGCAGCGGGCCGAACGCGTGGCGCATCGGCTTCACGCGCTCGGCGTCGGCCCCGGCGCTGTCGTCGGCGTGTGCCTGCGGCGCGGACCGGACCTGCTCGCGGCTCTCCTGGGCGTGTGGAAGGCGGGAGCGGCCTATCTGCCGCTGGATCCCGGCCACCCCGCCGAGCGGCTGCGCTGGTGCGTCTTGGACACCCGGGCCTCGGTGGTCCTCACCCTCGGAGACGCTGCGGAGGCTCTGCCGAGCCTGGACGGCACCCCTGTCGTCGCGCTGGACGATGCCGGTGCGGAGGAGGGCAGGCAGGGGGGCCTTGGCTTCGCGTCCCAGGCGGGTCCCGCGGATCCGGCCCGGCCGGCGTACGTGCTCTACACCTCGGGGTCCACCGGCCGTCCCAAAGGCGTCGTGGTGCCGCACGCGGGCATCGCCAACCGTGTGCGCTGGCTGGTGGACCGCCACGGGCTGGGCACCGGTGACCGCGTGCTGCAGAAGACCACGATCGGTTTCGACGCGGCCGCACTGGAGCTGTTCGCCCCGCTGATCAGCGGAGGCCGCGTCGTGCTCGCCCCCGAGGGCGCCGAAGGCGACCCGGCCGCGCTGGTCCGCGCCGTAGCCGACGGGCGAATAACGGTTCTGCAGGCGGTTCCCTCGGTGTTGCGAGCCCTCGCGGACGCGCCCGGTTGGGCCGACTGCGGCGCGCTGAGGCTGATCTTCAGCGCCGGCGAACCGCTGCAGGCGGAACTCTGCCACCGCCTGCTGGCGCGCGCCGCTCAGGCACGGATCTGGAACACCTACGGCCCGACGGAGTGCTCGGTCGACATCACCGAGCACGAGTTCGACCCGGCCCAGGCCACGGGTCCGGTGCCCATCGGCCGCCCCCTCGCGCACCTGCGGGTGCTGATCCTCGATCCGCGCGGCCTGCCGGCACCGCGAGGCGGCGTCGGCGAACTGCACGTGGGCGGCGTCGGCCTCGCGCACGGCTACCTCGGTCGCCCCGGGCTGACCGCCGAGCGTTTCGTTCCCGACCCCTACGGGCCTCCCGGCTCCCGGCTGTACCGCACCGGCGACCGCGCGCGGTGGCGCGCGGACGGCGCGTTGGAGTACCTGGGGCGCCTGGACCAGCAGGTGAAGGTCAACGGTGTGCGCATCGAGCCGGGCGAGGTGGAGGCCGCGCTGGCCGCCCATCCCCGGCTGGAGGCCGCCGTGGTGGCGGCCCTCCCGGGCCGCGAGGGCGGCCAGCGGCTCGCCGCCTGGGTACAGGCGCGCGGCACCCGGCCCCTTCCCCAGGAGCTGCGTGCCTTCCTCCGCCGCACTCTGCCGGAACCGCTCATCCCGTCCCTCTTCATAGCCGTCGACGCCTTCCCGCGGACCCTCAACGGGAAGATCGACCGGTCGGCGCTGCCCGAACCCCGGCACGGTGAACCGCTGCACGCCGAGCACATCGCCGCACGCGACGAGGGCGAGCGGGCGGTCGTCCAGGTGTGGGCGCAGATGCTGGACATCCCGGGCGACACGATCGGCGTGCACGACGACTTCTTCCAGCATGGCGGCTCGTCACTGCTGCTCACCCAGCTCGCCGAACGGCTCTTCACGGCCACCGGCCGGCGGGTCGCACTGCGCGCCCTGCTGACCGCGTCGACGGTCGAGCAACAAGCGGCTCTGCTGGCAGCGGCTTCCACGGCAGGCCCCGACGGCGCCGACGCGACGCTCTCGGCAAGCTCCGCGGCGATCACGCCGGTCCCGCGTGACCAGCCGCTACCGCTCTCGTACGGCCAGGAGGGGATGTGGCTGTCCGAGCAGATGCAGCCCGGCAGCCCCGAATGGGTCGCGCCGCTGTGGATCCGCCTGCCCGCGGGCTGGACCGAGGAGACCGTCCGCGCGGCCCTGGCGGCACTCGTCGAGCGCCACGAGGCCCTGCGCACGCGCTACGCCGTGCGCGACGGCGATCCCGTCCAGATCATCGACCCGGCCGACGACAGGCCCGAGCTGCGCGTCGTCGACGCGGCAGGGTCCCACGAGGTACGCACGGCGCTGGAGGCGGAGTTCGCCCGCGGCTTCGACCTGGAGCGGGGACCGGTGTGGCGGGCACTGCTGGTGCGTACCCCCGGCAACGAGCCCGCACTCGTTCTGAGCATCCATCACATCGCCTGCGACGGCTGGTCGTCGGTGGTCCTGGAGCGCGACCTGCTGGCCCTGGGCGAGGCCGTACGCGGCGGTGCGCCCGCGGACCTGCCACCGGTGCCGGTGCAGTACGCCGACCACGCGGTCTGGCAGCGCCGCCGCCTGGACGCGGACGTCCTCGACGAGGAGTTCGCCCACTGGCGTGCCGTACTCGACGGCAGCCCGGCGCTGGACCTGCCCGCCGACCGCCCCCGCCCCAGCGAACGCGACGCACGGGGTGCCGCGCACACCTTCACCGTGCCGGCCCGCGTCGTCGAACAGGCCGAGGCGCTCGGCCGCGGCGTCGACGCCACGCTGCACCAGACGTTGCTCACCGCGTACGCCGTCCTGCTGGCGCGTCTCACCGGCTGCATGGACCTGGCCATCGGCATCTCGGTCGCCGGTCGGCATCGCCCAGAAGTAGCGCAGACCGTGGGTGTCTTCCTCAACACCCTCGTCCTGCGCTGCAGACTGGACGGCGACGACACCGCCGCCGAGGCCGTGGCGAAGGTCAGGGAGACCACCCGGGACGCCCTCGCCCACCAGGAGATGCCGTTCAGCCGGCTCGTACAGGAGCTGGTACCGGAACGCGATCCGTCGCGCACCCCCCTCTACCAGGTGATGTTCAACTTCCAGGAGGAGGGCCGCACCTCCACCAACGCCTCCGGAACCGATCTGGACACCGTCCGTGACGCCTGGCAGAGCGCCCGTACCGACCTCACCCTCGTGGTCCAGCGCGAGAGCGACGGCGGCCTGCTGTGTGTGATGGAGTACGCGACCGCGCTGTTCGACGCGACCACAGTGGAGCGGTTCGCCGCCTACTGGGCGCAGCTCCTGGAGTCGTTGGCGGCCGCTCCCCGCGCGAACCTGACCGAGGCGAGGCTGCTCCCTCCTGGCGAATCCGCCCGGCTGCTGGCCCTCGGCGCCCCCGAACCGCGTGGCGAGGGTGCGCTCGTACCGGACATCTGCGTTCACACGGCGTTCGAAGAGACCGTACGCAGGATGCCGGACGCCGTCGCCGTCGTCCACGACTCGGCGGTGTGGTCGTACGCCGATCTGGAAGCCCGCGCCAACCGGATCGCGCACCGGCTGCTCGAACTGGGCGCCGGACCGGAGACCACCGTGGCCACCATGCTCGACCGGGTCCCGGACCTGATCGCCTGCCTGCTGGGAGTCTGGAAGGCCGGAGCCGTCCACGTTCCCCTCGATACGACGGTCCCCGACGAGCGCCTGGCCCACATCATGGCCGACGCGGGCGTCGGCGTCGTCGTGTCGGACCTCCAGGGCACCGGGCGCCTCGGCCGGCTCCGGAACGTCCCGGCGCTGGCCTTGGACGACGACACCGCCCTGGCCGCGGCCGGCACCACCCCGCCGGTGTCCGACCTGACCTCCTGCCACCTGGCGTACATCCTCTACACCTCGGGCTCCACGGGCCGGCCCAAGGGGGTCGAGGTCCAGCACGGCTCCCTGCTGCGGATGCTGCTGGCCTCACAGGACCATCTGGACTTCGGTCGAAGGCCGGACGACGCGTGGCTCGCCTTGGCCCAGCCCACGTACGACATCTCCTTCACCGAGCTGGTCATGCCGCTCGTCGCAGGGGGCCGTGTCGTCCTCGCCGACCAGGAGCAGAGCGCCGACCCGGCGGCCCAGCTGGAGCTGATCGAAAAGCACCGGGTGACCCACCTGCAGGTCTCCCCGTCGCACTGGCGCATGCTCATCGACGCCGGTCTGGAGGAACGCTCACTGGTCGGCCTGACCGGGGGCGAGCCGTGCCCACCCGCGCTCGCCCGCGAGCTGGCCCGCCGCCTCACCCGCTTCATCAACGAATACGGCCTCACCGAGACCACCATCGCCACCACCCGCTGCGACGTGGGCACCGACGCGCGCGCCGTCCCGATCGGGCGCCCCTACCCGCACACCACCGCTCGCGTGCTCGACTCCCATCTGGGCCTGGTGCCCGTGGGGGTGATCGGCGAGCTGTGCATCGGAGGCGCCGGGGTGGCCCGCGGCTACACCGGACAACCGCGGTTGACGGCCGAGCGGTTCGTGCCCGATCCGTTCGGGCCGACGGGTGCCCGGCTCTACCGCACCGGTGACCTCGCCCGCGTACTGCCCGACGGCACGCTGGCCTTCGCCGGACGCACCGACGACCAGGTCAAGATCCGCGGCCGGCGGGTGGAGACCGGGGAGGTGCAGTCCGTACTGGCCGAACACCCCGGCCTCGCCGACGTCGCCGTCACCGTCCACGGCACCGGCGACGAGGCGCGGCTCATCGCCTACTGCGTACCCGCCGGTGACCGGCTCCCTCCTGAGGCCGAACTGATCGAGCACTGTGCCCGGTACGTGCCGGAGCACATGCTGCCCGCGCTGGTCGTACAACTGGAAGCGTTGCCGCTGACCCGGCACAACAAGGTCGACGCCGCCGCGCTTCCGGCTCCGGAGATGGCCGATATGTCGCACGATGTTCCCTACGTCGCTCCACGAGGACCGGCGGAGGAGACGATCGCCAGGGTCTGGGCCGACGTACTGGCCGGGCCGGACGGACACACGCCGCGCATCGGCGCCCAGCACGACTTCTTCCGGATCGGCGGCGACTCGATGGGAGCCGCCCGCGTCGTCGCCAGCCTGCGTGAGGAGTTCGATATCGACCTGCCGCTGCGTGTCCTGTTCACGCAGTCGACGGTGGCCGAACTCGCCGTGGCGGTCGAGGAGGCGCTACGGGCCGACATCGCGGCACTCAGCGAGGCCGAAGTGGCCGACGCCTACAGGGAGTACCACCCGTGACCACACCCTCCGAACACGACGCGGTCCCCGACCGCGGCACCGACCGGCGTGAAGAGCTCCTCCGACGCCGCCTCAGCGGCGGCGGACCCCGCCGCGTCATCCCGCGCGTCTCCCGCCGCACCACGCTCGCCCTGTCCCCCGGCCAGCGCCAGCTGTGGTTCCTGCACCAACTCGACCCGGCCTCCCCCGCCTACCTGCTGCCCCTCGTCCACCGGTTGCGTGGACCGCTGGACACCGACGCGCTGGACCACGCCCTTCGAGCCCTCACCGAACGACACGAGATCCTGCGCACCCGTTTCGGCCTCGTCGGCACCGAACCCCACCAGATCATCGATCCGCCGGGGCGCGTGGACTTCCACCGTACGGAGCGCATCGGACTCGACGACGACGAGCGCGACCGCGTGGCGGCGGAGTTCGCGGAGCGGGAATCGCTGACCCCCGTCGATCTGGCCGCCTGTCCGCCACTGCGCGTGCGCCAGGTCGCCTTCGCCCCGGACGACCACCTGCTGGTGATGGTCTTCCACCACATCGCGTGCGACGCGTCCACCCGCCCACTGCTCATGGCCGAACTCGCCGAGCTCTACCGCGCGCGGATCGAGCACCGGGCCCCTGCGCTGCCCGCGCCCACCCAGTACGCCGACTACGCGGCCTGGCTGAACACACGGCAGGACAGCCCCGAGGCACGCCGAGACCTCGACTGGTGGGTCGAGCAGCTGGGCGGAGCCGCCCCGCTCGATCTGCCGGTCGACCGCCCCCGGCCGGCCGTACCCTCGTGGGAGGGTAGGGAGGACCGGTTCACCGTGTCGGCCGCGACCACGGGGCGGCTGCGCGAGTTCGCCCGTGATCGCGGCGCTTCCCTGTTCATGGTGACGCTGACCGCCTTCCAGGTCCTGCTGTCCCGCTACACGGGCACACGGGACGTCACCGTGGGCACCGCCGTGTCCCTGCGAGACCGGCCGGAGCTGGTGGCCATGGCCGGTTACGCCTACAACAGCCTGGCCCTGCGGGCGCATTGGGACGGACACGCCTCCTTCGCGCAGCTCGTCGACGACAACCGGGAACGGCTCCTGACCGCCTTCGACCGCCGGAGCACCGCCTTGGACCGGCTCGCCGAAGAGCTGGCACCCGAACGTGCCCCCGGAGCCACACCGCTGTTCCAGGTGATGTTCGACCTCGCGGCCGAGGACGGCGCAGACGCGCTCGGGCTGCCACACATCGAGGCAGTGCCCATCCGCCCGATCTGCCGCATCTCCCGCTTCGACCTCACCATGCACCTGGAGGAGCGCTCGGACGGCTCCCTGGAAGGCTTCGTGGAGTACCCCACGGCCCTCTTCGACGCGTCGACCATCCGCCGCATGACGGGCCACTACACGCGGCTGCTGACCGCCGCCGTCGCCACGCCCGGGCTACCCGTCGCCGCTGTGGACATCTTCGATCAGCAAGAGCGCGCACTGCTCCTGGACGGGCCGCGCCAACCCGTGGGAACCCGGGCCGCCCTCGATGCCGGCGCGCTGCGCCCGATCCACGAGGAGATCACCCGTCAGGCGCTGGCTACGCCCGAGGCGGTCGCCGTGGTACACGGGGAGCGCCGGGTCACCTACCGGGAACTGGACGCCTTGGCCGGCCGCATGGCCGGGCGGCTGCGTGCGCTCGGTGCGGGACCCGAGGAGGCCGTCGGTGTCCTGCTGGACCGGACACCGGAGATGGTCGCCTGCCTCCTGGGCATCTGGCGGGCCGGTGCCGCCTATGTGCCACTGGACCCCGGATATCCGGACGAGCGGCTGGCGTACATCCTGGCCGACACCGCCACCCGGGTCGTCGTGACCGAACGCCGCCACACCGACCGGACGAACGGCGTCGACGCCCAGGTCGTCGTGATCGACGACCCGGCCGAACAGGGTGCCCTGCGTCGCTGCGCGGCCCCGCCACCTCCGGCGGGCGGCTTCGACCTCGACAGCCTGGCGTACGTCATCTACACCTCGGGGTCCACCGGTCGACCCAAGGGCGTGTTGGTCTCCCACCGGGGCCTGGCCAACTACGTGGGGTGGACGGTGGACGCGTACGCGAGCGCGGGGGAAGGCGGTGCCCCGCTGTTCTCCTCCATCGCCTTCGACCTGGGCGTACCCAATCTCTACACCCCGCTGATGGTCGGTCAGCCGGTCCACCTGATCGACCAGGACTTCGACGTCGCCGATCTGGGCCGCCTGCTCCTGGCGGGGGCGCCGTACGCGTTCGTCAAACTCACCCCCGGCCACCTCGACCTGCTGCTTCAGCAGCTGCCGCCGGACCGGGTCTCCCGGCTGGCCGGCCTCGTCATCGCCGCGGGCGACTCCTTCACGAGTCGGCTCGCCGAACGCTGGGCGCGGGCCGCGGGACCGCAGGGGACCGCGCTCGCGGCCGAATACGGCCCCACCGAGATCACCGTGGGCAACTCGGCCTACTTCATCGAAGGGCCGCCGCAGACCGAACTGGTCTCCATCGGCCGTGCGATCCCGCATACGACCATGCTCGTCCTCGACGACGACCTGCGGCCGGTGCCGGTCGGCTGCGTGGGCGAGGTCTGCATCGGGGGTGTCGGCCTGGCCCGGGGTTACGTCGGCAGGCCCGGGCAGACGGCGCAGCGGTTCGTACCGGACCCGTACGGGCCCGCGGGGTCCCGGCTCTACCGCACCGGTGACCTCGCCCGCGTGCTGCCCGACGGCAATGTGGACTTCGTCTCCCGGACGGACCATCAGGTCAAGTTGCGCGGCTACCGGGTGGAGCTCGGCGAGGTCGAGAGCGTGCTCGCCGGCGACCCCTCGGTAGCCGAGGCGGTGGCCGTCATACGGGAGGACCAGCCAGGCGACAGGAGGCTCGTCAGCTACCTGGTGCCCACCCACGACGCCGATCCGTCCGCACTGGAGCCGGCCCGCTTGCAGGCCCGCCTCGCCGAGTCGCTGCCCTCCTACATGGTTCCCGCGGCCTTCGTCATCCTCCAGGCCCTGCCGCTGACCTCCAACGGGAAGCTGGACCGCGGCGCGCTGCCGGCGCCGGGCCGCGGCGCCACGGCCGTGGGGGACCACGTGGCGCCCCGCTCGGCGGCGGAACGCGCGATGGCGGAGGTGTGGACGCGGACCCTGGGGGTGGAGGACATCGGGGTCCACGACAACTTCTTCGATCTCGGTGGTGACTCCCTTCGCGCCGTCGCCCTGGCCGGAGCGCTCCGCGAAGGGGGGCTGGCGGTGACGGTCCGGGACATCATCGAACACCGCACGGTGGCACGGTTGTGTGAAGCCCTCGACCACGGGCAGGGCCGACAGGCCGCGGCCCCGCTGCAGCAAGTGGCCCCCTTCGCCCTGATCGGGCAGGACGATCGGCGCGCCCTGCCCGCCGACGCCGTCGACGCGTACCCCCTTTCCCGCGTCCAGGCCGGGATGTTCGTGGAGATGTTCGGCGGCAGCGGGCAGAACCACTACCACAACGTCACGTCATTCCGGATCCGCGACAAGATCCCGTTCGATCCCCACGCCTTCCGCTCGGCCGCCGACGTCGTTGTGGCGCGCCACGAGGTGATGCGAACCTCCTTCGCCCTCACGGGTTTCTCCCAGCCACTGCAGATCGTGCACGGGCACGCGAGGATGCCGGTCGTCCACCACGACGTGACGCATCTGCCGGAGCCCCAACGGCAGCAGGCCCTGGTGGACTTCTGCGACCGGGACCGACGGGAACTGTTCGACATCTCCGTCGCGCCCCTGATGCGGATGGCCGTACACGTCGTCGACGACGAGAGCTGGTGGCTGTCGATCACCGAGTGCCACCCCATCATCGAGGGCTGGAGCTACCACTCCCAGCTCATGGAGATGCTCCGCGCCTACGAACGGATCCGCGACGGGCAGGAGCCGGCCCTCGCACCGGTGCCGCACACGGTCCGCTTCGCGGACTTCATCGCCGCGGAGCTGCGCTCCCTGGCGTCGGACGAGGACCGCGCCTTCTGGCACCGCCTCATCGACGGCCACGAGCAGTTCCGGATCCCCCGGGAGTGGACGGGCGGCTCCGGCTCGGACCGCGAGCGGTACCGCATCGACATCCCGCTGCACGAACTCGAACCCGGCCTGCGTTCCCTCGCCTCGGCGACCGGAACCTCGTACAAGAGTGTCCTGCACGCCGCGCACGCCAAGGTGCTCGGTCTGCTCACCCGGGCCGGGACATTCCGCGGGGGCATGGTCATCGATGCCAGGCCCGAGGCGTCCGGTGCCGATCAGGTGTCGGGCATGTACCTGAACTCGGTGCCCTTCCCCTACGACCGCACGGCCCGCACCTGGGGCGAACTGGTCCAGCAGGTCTTCGACCGGGAGGTCGGGCTGTGGCAGCACCGCCGCTTCCCGATGCCCTCCATGCGCCGCGCCGCCGACGAGGGGCACCTCGTCGACGTGCTCTTCCACTACCTGGACTTCCACCAGATCGACACCGACCTCGTCGACATCGCGGCCAGCCGTGACGACAGCCCGAACGAGTTCCCCCTCGTGGTCGGCACACCCTCGGCAGGTCACCTCAGCATCGCCTCGGACACCCGCACCCTGCGCCGTGAACACGGCGAGCGACTCGCCCGCCTCTATCGCGCGGTGCTGTCGGACATGGCCGCCGAAGGCCCCGCCGGTGAGGCGCTGAAGGGATACGCGTACGGCCTGGAGGCGGACTCGGCGACCGGCACCGCGCGCACGGGCCCCGAACCGGTCGACGCGCTGGCCGCATTCGAGGCACAGGCCCGGCGGACCCCCGACGCCATCGCCGTTGTCGCAGGGGGCGAGCGGCTGACGTTCGGCCAAGTCGACGTCCGTGCCAATCGACTGGCCCGCCGGTTGATCGCGCTGGGCGTCGGCGTGGAGAGCAGGGTCGGTGTCCTGCTGGACCGGGGACCGGACCTCGTGGTGGCCATGCTGGCGGCATGGAAAGCGGCCGCGGCCTACGTTCCGATCGACCCGTGTGCCCCGCAGCCGCGCCTGCACACCCAGCTCGCCTCCGGCGAATGCGGCATCGTCATCACCGAGAGCGCTCACGCCATGCGCGTTGAGCCGCTGCGGTCACTGGTCCTCGACACGCAGGAAGAACGGGCGGCACAGCAGGCAGAGCCACCGGATCCGCCCGCCCGCGACGGCGCGGCGCGCGACGGCCGACGGCTCGCCTACATCCTGCACACCTCCGGCTCGACGGGAACGCCGAAGGCCGTCATGGTCAGCCACCATGCCCTCGCCCACTATCTGGACTGGGCCACCGATGCCTATCTCACCGGCCACCCGGGAGGCGCGCCGGCCTTCACCTCCGTCGGCTCCGACCTGGGCGTGACCGCCCTGTTCGCGCCGCTGATGAGGGGGCGGCCGGTCCACCTGCTCCCGCAGCGGTTCGACCTGGCGCAGCTGGGACAGCTGCTCACCGAGCATGCCCCCTACGCGTATGTCGGACTCACCCCCGGCCACCTCGCCCTGCTGGAGGAGCAACTGAGCGACGCGCAGCTGGCCGGGCTGACCGCGGTGCTCGCCTGTGCGGGCGACGCCTATCCGAGCGCCCAGGCCAACCGGGTGCGGGCACGACTGGCCCGTCAGGGCAGCCGGACCCGGCTCGTGTCCGAGTACGGGCCCGCCGAGGCCACCGTGGCCGCCGCCGCCCACTTCCTCGACGGGCCCTCGCGGCGTCCCCTGGTGCGGCTGGGGCACGCACTGCCCGGCACGACGCTGCGGGTTCTGGACGAGAACGCCACGCCCGTCCCCCTCGGGGTCGTCGGGGAGGTGCACATCGGCGGCCCCGGCCTGGCCCGCGGCTACGCCGGGCAGCCCGCGCTGACCGCGGAACGCTTCCTGCCCGATCCGTACGGTCCGCCGGGAGCACGGCTGTACCGCACCGGGGACCTCGCGCGCGTGCTGCCCGACGGTGAACTGGAGTTCTGCGGCCGCGCCGATGACCAGATCAAGGTGCGCGGACACCGGGTGGAACCCGCGGAGATCGAGGCCGCACTCCGCGCCGACCCGACCGTGCACGACGCGCTGGTCGCCTCCGTGCCCTCGCCGTCCGGGGCCCCGCGCCTCGTCGCGTGGGTGGTCCCCGCCGAGGGGCCGGCCGTGCCGCCGGCGCCTGCCCGGCTCCGCGACCGGCTGCGGGCAGTGCTGCCGGCACCACTGGTCCCAGCGTCCTTCGAGACGGTCGCCGCACTGCCGCTGACCGAGCACGGCAAGCGGGACCGCCGGGCCATGACGCCCCCCGCCTCGGGGTCCCGAGCGGACACCGCGGTCAGCCCGCCCTTCCGGGCCCCGCGCACACCCACACAGCGGCAGCTGGCCAAGGCGTGGGAGCAGACGCTCGGCATCGACCGGGTCGGCCTCGACGACGCGTTCCTCGATCTCGGCGGCGACTCGCTGATGGTGCTGTCCGTCCTGTCCGCCGCCCGTCGGCTCGGGCTGGACGTGGACTTGGCCACCGCCCTGAAACACCCGACGATCGCCGCGCTCGCCGCGGCCCTGGACGGCGCCCGGGCTGCGGTCGGTGGCGCCCCTACGGAAGGCTGATTCCTGTGGAAGAGCGCCCAGCGCGCCATCTGATCTCCCTCGAAGACCTGAGCGATGCGGATCTGCGCGCGCTGGTGGAACGCGGAGTGCGCTATGCCGTGGAGGGCGCGGGGGCACAGCACCCGCTTGAGGGACTGGTGGCGGGCATCTACTTCACCAAGACGTCGACCCGGACGCGCACGGCGTTCTCCACGGCGGTGCTCCGGCTGGGGGGATCCGTCGTCACCTACGGTCCCGGCGACCTCCAGACCAACACGGGCGAGACCGCCGAGGACACCGGCCGGATCATGTCCCGGATGCTGGACCTGCTGGTGACCCGCACCGCCGGTGACCCGCAGGAGATGCGGATGTGGGCCCGCCAGAGCCGGATGGCGGTGGTCAACGCCATGAGCGCCGAAGAGCACCCCACACAGGCGCTGGCCGATCTGACCACGCTGACCCGGCACTTCGGGCGCGTGGAGGGACTTCGAGTCCTGTACGTGGGCGAGGGCAACAACACGGCGGCCGCACTCGCCCTGGCTCTCAGCCGCTATCCGGATGTACGACTCGAACTGCGCACCCCGCCTGGTTACGGGCTGTCGGCCACGATCGCGCAGACGGCTCGGCGGCAGGCGTCCCGAAGCGGGGCAGCGGTGCAGGAGCGGCACGACATGGATGCGCTCCCGCCCGGTTTCGACGTCATCTACACCACGCGGTGGCAGACCACGGGCACCACCAAACCGGATCCGCGTTGGCACGAGACCTTCGCGCCGTTCCGGGTCGGTCAGGAGCTGTGGCACGGCAGCCCGCAAGCCGTCTTCATGCACGACCTACCGGCCCACCGGGGGGAGGAAGTCACCGCCGACGTCCTGGACGGGCCGATGAGTATCGCGTTCGACCAGGCGGAGAACAAGGCGTACAGCGCGATGGCCGTCCTCGACTGGTGCCGCCCTGTCCGGCCGCGCCATGCGGACGGGGAGCCGCGCACGGCCATAGGTACGGGGAGGACATGACACTCGCCGAGACACCGACCGATCCTCCCGTCCCGCTCCGGCACAACCGTGACTTCCACATGCTGTGGGGCGGGGCCGGGCTCGTGGTCCTCGGCGGCCGGACCACTGCTTTCGCCTATCCCCTGACGGTCCTGTGGACCACCGGCTCCGCCCGGACGGCCGGGCTGGTCGGGTTCGCCCTGCTGCTGCCCTACCTGCTGATCCAGCTCCCGGGGGGAGCAGTGGTGGACCGCTGCGACCGCAGACGGCTGATGCTGCTGTGCGCCACCGGCTCGGCGCTGGTGGCAGCGGGGGTCGCGGCGGCGCTGTTGTCGGGCGCTGTGTGGCTTCCGCACCTGCTGGCGTCGGCGTTTGCGGAGGGCTGTCTGCTGACGCTGTACCAGCTGGCGGAGCGGGCCGCCGTACCCGCGGTGGTAACGCCGGAGCAGCTTCCCTCCGCCCTGGTGCGCAACGAGGCGCGGACCAGGGCCGCATCGGTGCTGGGCCAGCCGGTGGGAAGTGGACTGGCCGGTGTGGCCGCCGGTCTGCCGTTCGTCTTCGCCTCCGTCGCACACGCCGCCTCGCTGGGGTTCCTGGCCCGAGCGCGCGGACCGTTCCAGGAGGTGAGCGAGGTTCCGCGGCGCACCATCGCCTCCGAGGTGAGGGAGGGGCTGAGGTGGCTGTGGGGGCAGCACTTCCTGCGCGCGGTGATCGCGGCCATCGCCGTGACCAACGTGCTGTTCCAGGGGCTCAATCTCTCGGTGATGGCCGCCATGAAGGGCGACGGGCGGTCGGCCCTGTCCATCGGACTGGTGACCATGCTCAGCGGCGCCGGCGGACTGGTGGGGTCGCTGAGCGCCGGCAGGTGGATGCGGCGGTGCACCCTGCGCACGCTGGTGGTGGGCGGGCTGGTGGCCTGGACGGCCCTGATGGTTCCCGTGGCAGGCCTTCACCAACCGGTGGTGCTCGGCGCCCTGTTCGCAGCCAGTGGATACGTGGGCGGCGTCTTCAACGTCGTCGCCGGGGTCCTGCTGACCGGCACCGCGCCCAGCCACATGCAGGGGCGGGCCAACAGCGTGGTCATCCTGGTCAGTTCCGGGGCCATGGCGACGGGACCGCTGATCGCCGGAAACCTCCTGGAAGCCGTCGGCTCCGCCCGTACGATCCTGATCTTCAGCGTGGTCATGGGCATCACCGCCCTGCTGACCGCGCTCTCCCCCGGGGTTCGCGCCGGCGCGGCCCTTCCGGTGCCGAAAGAGTGACAGCGCACGGCGGGTGCGTTTCCGGCGTGGCCACCGAGAAGAAACGCACCCGTGCGGGGAGGACGGCCCCACCCCCGGACAAGCGCAGGAGGTGACGTCACGTGGAGGCGACCACCGCCAGCCCCGTACACGACCCTCTCGTCATCCATACCCTGAACGCCACGCTCCGCTCCACGCTCACGCCCGGCGCGCTCGACTGGCTGGAGGAGTCCAGCACCCTCGTCGCCAAGGACATCACGCTGCTCGGCGACCACTACCGCCAGGCCGACCCTCGGTGCGGCCGACGACCACTGCCCGGCTGGAGAGGCTGGAGCCGCACCGACGGCGCTCGCGCCCGGCTCCTGATGAGTGCCGAGCCGGACGGCCCTGAACTGGTCGCCACGGCCGGCTCGCTCTACCTGCGCGGAGACCCGGCCGAGCGGCGTGGCATCCTGCACGCCTTACCGTTCCTCGCCATCGGAAACAGAGCACTGCCCATCGTCGACGACGCGCTGGACACCGACGACAGCCGCCTGGTCCGCGCCGCGCTGGGCCCCTACGCGGGAGCGTACCTGGACCAGACCCGTTGGCGGCAGGCCGTTGTCAAGTGCCTGACCATGGGCATTCCCCTGATCGGTGTCGCTGGACTCGACAAGCGCCGCGATGCCGAACTGGCCCGGATGGGGGAGGCGTTCGCCCGACGGCAGCGCACCGCGGGCAGACCCGTCCCCCCTGACGTCTGGCTCATCACCCGCCCCCGTTGAACTCCACCGAGCGACGACACGGCTCCGTGCTACGCCCAGGCCCCAAGGCGTGTCATCCGCTCTGCGACACCGTCCGCGGTCGGCGCGTCCGTGCGGCCTACGAAACAGCCGTCGACCAGGAAGAGGACGGTGTCGGCGAAGGAGGCGGCGACGGGGTCATGGGTGACCATCACCACGGTCTGGCCGGTTTCGTCGACGCAGGTCCGAAGGAGGTCCAGTGTCTGCCTGGCCATGATGGTGTCGAGCGAACCGGTGGGCTCGTCACCGAGGACGACGTCGGGCCGCGTGACCAGTGCCCGCGCGATGGCGACGCGCTGCTGTTGTCCACCGGAGAGCTGGGCCGGACGATGATCCGCCCGGTCGCCCAGGCCGACTCGGTGCAGGACGTCCGTCACCCACGTCCGGTCATGCCGTGTCCCGGCCAACCGCAGAGGCAGTGTCACGTTGTCCCAGACACTCAGGGCGGGGATCAGGTTGAACGACTGGAACACAAAGCCGACGCGCTGTCGGCGTAGGCGTGTGAGCTGCTTCTCGTCCAGGCGGTCGAGCCGCGCGTCGCCGATCCATGAGGACCCCGACGTCGGGGTGTCCAGCCCGGCCGCACACCGCAGAAGGCAGCTCTTGCCCGATCCCGACGGCCCCATGATGGCCGTGAAGGTCGAGCGCGGAATACGGACGGAGACATTGTCGAGTGCGCGTACCTCATGCCCGGCGTGCCCGTAGATCTTGCTGACACCTTCCAGACGAAGGGCATGGGTGGAGGCGAAACCCTCCGCAGTCCCCCGCTGGTCGCCGCGATGTGTCCTCATGGACCCCTGCTCCTGACTTCGTCATCGACATGTCGAACGCCGGACGTGCTGTGCGAACTTCACAGGACGTCATGGGGACGGAACGTGCGGCGGAGGTCGGGATGCAGGTCTTCATACAGCGGTTCCAAGGCGTCATGGATGAACAACTCGCGCACACGTGCCCGTGACACACCTCCGGTGTCCGTCCTCGGCACATCGCCCGGGCGGACGAGGACGAGGCCGCCCATGGCGATCCCATGGGAACCGGCGATGGCCTCCCGGATGGTGACGGCCAGGTCGGACAGGTTCTCCATGGAGGAGGCGGCGGGTTCGCACTCGTGCACGGCGACGACCTCCTGGCCTGGCACCGCGACGGTGAACACACTGCCGGCCAAACCGCTGAGGCCCTTGTCCAGGGACTCGATGAAATGCTCAAGATGCTGCGGGTACAGACGTCGCCCCTGCAGAACGAGAACGTCCTCCAGGCGCCCGGACATGAAGATCTCTCCGTCCAGCACCGCTCCCAGGTCCCCGGTCCGCAGAAAGCCCCCCTGCCCGTCTGCGGTGACCGCCCGGAAGGTGGCTACGGTGGCGTCCTGCTTGTTCCAGAACCCTCGGCCCAGGCTCCTTCCCCGTAACCAGATCTCGCCGATCCTCCCGTCGGGCACGACGCGGAACGTGTGCGGGTCAACGACGCGCACATCGACGCCGGCGGGCGAGCCCAGGCCGACGAGGCGCGGTGCATCGGCGTCGGTACCCCTGGTGAGAACATCGGCCTCCAACGCCCGCCGGTCGGCCTTCATGATCGACGCGGTCGTTCCGGGGGCCGACACCGCCACGAGGCCCGTCGTCCCCGCAGATCCATAGCCCGCCCGCCACGCCGAGGGCCGAAAGCCCGAAGAAGCGAAGCGCTCCTCGAACCGGGTCCGTGTGCCTGCCCCGGCCGGTGTGTCCAGGGTGCAGGCGTGCCGCCAACCTGACAGGTCCAGCGCCGCGGCCTGTTCCAAGGTCACCTCCGCCGCGCACAGGTCGTACGCGAATCCCGGTGCGATGCCGACCTCGGCGCGCCATCGGCTCATGGTCCGCAGCCACAGGAACGGCTCACGCAAGAACGTCTCCGGAGACATCAAGACCGCGGTGGTGCCCGCATAGAGGGCGGTCAGCAACGACTCGACGAGTCCTGTTCCCCGCTGTATCGGCAACCAGTTGGCGAACACGCTGTCCGGGGTCAGCCCAAGGGCCCGACTGTGGCTGTCCAGTGCGTGGACCAGGTTGTCGTGACCGATCATCACCCCGTACGGCTCGGCGCCGGCTCCCCACGAGTTGCGCAGCAGAGCGAACGGTTCGCGGGAGATCAGCGGTCGGCACCATTGGTCGGGCGATCCGGTGACGGTGTCTGTGGCGGTGCACAGTATCCGGTCCAGTCCCTGCTGGCCCGCCCAGTCCGCCACCGTCCCGAGGTGACTGCTCTGTGTGAGAACCATGCGCGGGTCGACGTCGAGGGCGATGCCGGTCGCTTCTTTCAGATGGTGCGGCCGACCGTCCGGCATCGGAGCGGGTACCGGGACCACCCCCGCGTACAGGCAGCCCAACAGGCTCCTGATGAATTCCAGACCGCTCGGGTACAGCAGGAGCGCGCGATCCCCGCTCGAACAGCGCTCCCGGAGCCATGCGGCCCGTGCACGCGCCGCCCGATCGAGCTCCCCGTAGGTGATGGATGTCTCGTGCGCCCGGTCCCCATCGTCGTCGTGCACGAAGACGGCCGCCGTGCGGCCGGGGCTCCTGCTGGCGTGGCCCATGACGACGTCCACCATGTTGTCTCGCATATCCGCCCTTCTCACCGGTCGGCTCCGTCCAGTCGTCCGGCTACCGATGCCGACCGCCCGCGTACTCCCGTCGCCCGTAGGTGACACAGGTGGGTCCGTTCAGCCGCTCCAGCGCCTCCCGGCGTTCCCTGACGGTCCCGTCGGCTGCCGCGCGTTCGCGGACGTAGCAGCGCATGAGACCGTGCAGGGTGTAGGCGAACTGTCCGGTGCTGTCGTCCTTGACCAGATCCACCACATGGGCGTCCACCAGCTGGTCGATGGCGTCATCCGCGGCATCCAGGGGAAGGTCGAGGAGCAGGGCCGCCGTCCATGTGGAGAAGGTGGCGGACTCCACGAGGGACAGCAGGCGCAAAGCGCGCCGGGCCGAAGGCGTCAGCCGCTCATAGCTGGAGGCGAGGACCTCGCTCAGCGCCAGGTCCGCGATCCGCAGTTCGCTGACGCGGCGGAACGTTTCGGCCAGCCGCTTGGTCAACCGGTCCAGTGGCCACTGCGGGCGGGCCGCCAAGCGCGAGCCGGCGATCCGAAGAGCGAGCGGCAGCCGAGCACAGCATTCGATGAGGGCCTGAGTCTGCTGCGGGCAGGCCGCCAAGCGCTCCGCGCCGACAATGCTCTGCAGCAGCTGTTGGGCTTCGGCCGATGAGAACGCTCCCAGCGTGACGGGCCGGACTCCCGGCAGGGCGGACAGACGTGTCCGGCTGGTCAGCAGCACACCGCACCCGGCAACACCCGGCAACAGCGGGCGAACCTGTGCGTCGTCGGCCACGTCGTCGAGGATGAGCATGGCCCTGCGGCCGAGGAGTCGGCTGCGGTACAGCTCGCTGCGTCTTTCCTCGTCGACGGTGGGGTCGGTTCCGCCCATCCCGAGGAGCACAAGGACCTTGTCCATCGCCTCCGCGGGCGTCAGGGGGTTCGGGCTGCTGCCGCGCAGGTCCACGAACAGCTGGCCGTCGGGATAGTGGCCCGAGAGCAGTTGGGCGACCTGAAGGGCGACCGCCGTCTTGCCCACTCCCGGCATGCCGACGACGGCCCCCACCGCGGGCGGGCTCGTTCTGCTCGCAGGGGCTGACATCAACTCCCTGAGTTCCGACACCTGTGCCTGCCTGCCGGTGAAGTCAGCCGGCGCCGCGGGCGGCGGGCCGGGTGCGCCGCCGTTCCTCGTGCTGAGGTGCTGGCGCTGCGCGGGGTGGGCGAGCGCCGGATCGTTCACCAGAATGGACTGGTGGAGATTGCGCAGGCCAGGCCCGGGATCAACGCCCAGCGACTTCGCGAGTACATGCCGCGTCTCATGGAAGACCGCAAGCGCCTCGCCCTGCCTGTCGCACCGGTACAGCGCGGTCATCAACTGGCAGCGGAGACGTTCTCGCAGGGGATGTGCCGTGATCAGTTCGATGAGTTCGGCGATGAGTTCGGCGTGGCGGCCTAACGCGAGATCCGCGTCGATACGCTCCTCAAGCACCGCGAGGCGTAGTTCCTCCAGGTGCGGACGCTCGCTGTCGGCGAGGGGGGCGGTGACGCCGCCCAGCACCGGTCCCCTCCATGTCGTCTGCGCGGCCCGCAGGAGTTGGGCCGCGGAGGCGGCGTCGCCGGCTTTGGCGGCCAGTCGGCCCTGCGCGGCAAGCCGCTCGAACTCCAGGAAATCAACGGTCACCTGGTGGTCGAAGGCGTCCTCGTTCGCCGGCGTCTCCGAGGGCGTGCTCAGCAGGTATCCGGGAGGCTGCCGGATCACCTGCGCAGCAGGCCCGATGAGGTTCCTCAGCCGCGACATATACGTATGGATCTGGGCGGTGAGCGTGGCAGGCGGCATCTCGCCCCATAACCACGAAGCCAGCTGCGAGTCGCTGACCACGCGGCCCCGGGCCAGCACCAGCGCAGCGAAGGCCGTACGGAGTTTGGGGCCGCCGAGCGCGACCCTCCTCTGGCCTTCCCACACCTCCACCGGACCAAGAATCTGAAACCTCATATTCCGCCCCCGTCATACTCCACGCGCGGTCATGCGGGGCCGGTTCGTCTCATCGGCGCCACTGAAGCGTTGACACCGAGAGTCAAACGATCACCTCACCTACCCCAACTGGCGCTGTCTACAACTCTTCCCGTACGTCATGTCTGCCGCCTCCCGATGTGAGGTCTCGGGAGACGCTCGAACGTCTGCGCTTCGGGCATGGTCGACACATTCGGCGGAAGGTCCGCCCTGTCCCGGTCCCCCGGTCAGGCAGGCTCCGGTCCGTTCTCCGATCGGTGAGGTCGCGGCCCGTACGGAACCTCACGTCAGGAGTCGGCACGTTGATGGGCCGTCGACCATCTGGGGTTCGCCGGCTGCCATGGGGCCGGATTTGGGTCCCTGGTTCAGGCCACAAACGCTACCCAGCGGATGACTCTGCGTCAATTGATCCGCTGAGGTGGTCCCGGCGGCCCGAGAATCCCCTGTGCTCGGTCCGGCCTTCGCCAGGGTGGAGACATGGGCCGGCAGGAGATGACGAAGGGAGGCCGCAGACGCAAGACCCCGATGCCGCCAGGACGGGATGTGTATCGAATGTGCTGGTCACAGCCATCGTTCAGGGCCAGTGCGAGGACGGCCGCCGGGTAGCGGACTGCGACTTGATACCCGTCGACGTCCACACGCCGACCTCGCAGTGCACGTCGCTGGGCCGACCGTCTGAGGGATCCCTCGTGCGATGTGACGCTTGAAGCAGCGGATGGCTTCACGGCAGGTCCCTGTGGTCGCCTCCGGCCGACGGTCCGAGTCTTTGCAGCGCGTCGAACGGGAGACCGGGGCGCTCGCGTATCCGCCCGCGTCGGTGACCCGGTTGCCGCATGGCTCGCTTCGCCGAGGAAGCGAATCCGCAAGGTGGCCGTTCGACTCTCAATTCGCGCCACGCCGCGACGGGCGCTCCGCTGATTCGCGTTGAGGGGCCGGTTCGTGACACACAAGCGCTTTGGCCATGGAAGGCCACATCCGGGCGACCTCCAGTAGCGTCGCCGGGCTGCCATGGATCACACCAGGCAGTGGGCAGGGGTCGGACGGTGACGCACCGGTGAGTTTGGCACGCCGGGCCTGGCCTAGTGTGCCGGCGAGTGCGGCTGCGGCAAGCCGGTCGCTGCGGACTCCTGCCTGCCGGGCGTGCCGGTGCGCCTGCTGGTAGGCGCCGGGCTGGACGTATCGCTGCAGCTCCAAGAGCGCGTCATACGTCTCGATGGTCTGTCTGTGCGCCTGCAGCGCCAGCGGCGAACGCGGTCGCAGTACCTCCTGCAGGCGCGTCCGCTGCGGTTCGGCGAGAGCCACCTGCGGCACCGCCGTCACAAGGTCGCGCCATAGCGGCCACAACTGCCAGGTGGTCCGCAGCACGGCCGTTGAGCGGACGGTCGCCCTCACGATGGGAACCACGAGCGATGCCGCCCGGAACATGCCGTGGAAGCCCATGATCACCGATAGGTACGGGAGCATGGAGGTTGTGTGGCCACACAGTCCCCAGAAGTAGCCGCACCAGAAGACGACGGATAGCAGGCTTCCCACCGCGAACAGCCGCAGCGACCAGGCGAAATCGCGGTCGTCCGTCCGCAGGCTGAACCGCCAGCAGACCACGAGTGCGACAGCGTCGCTGGCAAGATGGGCAAGGATGAGGATCAGCCAGTAGACGAAGAACGGATCCGCGGGTCCGAGTAAGCGCATCGTCGATTCGCGCGAGTGATGCATGACTGGTAGCAGGTCCAAGGCCGGCAGCGAGCTGAGGGCCCCCGTCAGCCCCACCACTACGGAGATGTACAGACCGCGCGTACGCCTAGGATCGATCATGAAAAGCAGGACCAGGCCGGCGCTGAGGACGCCGAGCTCATTGCGGGCCAGGCTGGCCATGTGCAAGTCGATGCCAAGGGCTTGCAGGAACCTGAGAATCCCGGGCTGGAACAAGGTGATGGCGATGGTCGCAGTCAGGACCGCGAGCCACAGCCCTCGCTGGCGGGGCTGACGCAGCGCGGGCACAGCCCGCAGGGCGAGGGCGCCCCACAGGGCGAACACACTGCAGAGGCCGACCTGATCCGCCAGCTCACTCACGGTCATCGGTTATCAGTCCCAGAAAGGAGCCGATGCGTTCCAGGGGACCAGCCGACCGACGGGGGTTGCCAGCGCTCTGTATCAGACTGGCGATCATCTCTGCTTCCTGTTCTTCGGCAGTCGTGTAACTGGTGCGGGCCATCAGCCGCTTGACGAGATGTGACTGCAGATCGTTGAACACAGGACCGGCGAATGCGCCGCCCATGTCCATGACGCCTCCGTGGTCACACAGCACATGGGCGAGTTCGTGCAGGATGATGTGTTGCTGGTGGAAGGGTACGGTCCGGGTCTCGTAGAACACGTAATCCGCGTCGTCGGTGCCCAGCCACAGCCCGCACGCTCCGGCGGACGCCACTTGGTCGGGTAACTCCCTCAGAATGAGCGGACGCCCTCTGAGTTCCTCCACCCGCTCCCGCACCGCGTCCAGGGTGAGCGAACGATGTACACGGAGATCACGCAGGATCGCCGTACAGCGACCTTGTAAATCGCTGTACTCGTCCCTTCTCCTCACCCGGCGTCTCTCTTGACCGCGCCGGCCGTGGCTGCCACGACGCACTCAGCTGTCCTGTTCGGCAGAAGCGGGTCGGGCTTCTCCGCCACCGGATTCGCCGGACATCGCGTTCACCAGTGCCAGCAGGGCGTCGAGCCCTGCCTCCGACAGTCCGTCAGCGCGAAAGGCCAGCTTGCGTACCTTGTTGTTTCCCAGGGCCACGGCAAACTCCATCTGGCGTCTGACTCTGTCGGAGACCTCCTCATCGGTGAAGTAGTCCGGGGTGACCCCGAAGTGCTCTGCCAGCACCCGCAGATGCTCCCGAGTCACGTTGTGCTTTCGGCCTGTCGCGAGTTCCCAGAGGTAGGTCGCCGAAAAAGTACGTCCGGTACTCTCGTGAATCTCCGCGGCGATCTTGCTGTAGGGAGGCCTGCTGCCCCGATAGTACGCGTTGATGATGTCTTCGAGCCGTCGAGCCAACGACGACGGATCGGTGGCGCCGCTGCCAGCGCTGCTACTCCGGGCCAAGTCTTCCAACTCCACGCGAGGGTACTCAGGGTGGACAGTGCGTACCCCAATCGTAAGCCGCTGCCTGCGACCTGACCAGAAGGGACCGAGCGTTGAACGCCCCGGAAGCGGCTCGGTCCTGTACCGCGTTCCCCGCCGTCTACGGCCGCGAAAGGGCCTCGTCGTGTCCCGCGTCTCGCCTGCCCCGCACGCTGGCTCATCGACTTGGAGAGCCGTCCCGCCAGGCGGTGGCGGCGTGAAGGCTGACTGCATGAGGAACGGCATGGCTCTGGCTGTCGTGCGGGATCTGCGGCCGGAGCTTCGGCTGGAGACCGCCGAGGAGATCGCCGCCTTCGAGCAGGACCTGCTGGCCGAGTTCGTCCTCGCCCGCGCGGATACCTGCTGCTGGAGCGGATCCGGCAGGCCGAGCAGGACGCACCGAAGCCCATGAAAGGCTTCGCCAGCTTCCTCCGCCAGGACCTCGACACCGTCACCGCCGGCCTCACCCGTCCATGGAGCTCCGGCGTCGTCGAAGGACACGTGAACCGGGTGAAAACACTCGAGCGAGCCATGTACGGCAGGGCCTCGTTCGAACTGCTCCGGACCCGCATCCTTATTCAGCCGTGGCTGTCGGAAGTGCGACCAACCATCACACCGAGTTCTCACGGATCAGTTCGATCCAGGCCGAAGGCAGGTGCTCCCCTTCAGCCCGGCCGTAAACCGCCGGCCAGACACAATCAGCAGGCGCACAGGGGTTGGCGAGGCTCAGCCCACGTGCGGCGGACAAGGACACCGCACTGCGATATCCGGTCTCGATCAGCGTGCCGTGCGTACCGGAAGACCAGACGTGGCCGAGACACTGGGGGTACCGGTGCCCGTGTCGCGGCAGTCCTTCGGGACCGCCGGGAACGCTGTGACCGTCTCCGGCGCACCCTTGCCGCCCTCGACACGGGTGACAAGCTTGGGTGCCGTCGTGTTCGCACCCGTTATCCGCGCCAGGATGCCGGCGTCAGCGGGCAGCGCGGGGTGGTCTTTGTCCAGCGGCATCAGCACCGTCCTCTCCTTGCCGTCGTCGTAGACCGACGTGAAGGAGACCCGGGGCCCGCTGGGGCGGTTGCTCATGTGCGCCAGGGTGCCCGCCCCGATGGACTGCACGCGGGTCGCGGTGCACTTGTCCGCCGGGGGCTCACCGCCCGTGGCGGCCTGCGGGTCGAAGGAGGTGATGATGCCGTCCGCGCTCAGGACGACGTAGATTGCCTTTCCGCCCGGGTCGACGATCTCCTCCCCGGCGTAGACGTGGGACAGCCTGCCGTGGCCGTCGTCGACCGCGTGCGTCTGAAGGGTCAGGAAGGCACCGCCCGCAGGCCGCTTCAGTTTCGCCCGCCACTGGTTCTTGCCGGTCTGCTCGACGATCGCGGTGTAGCCGCGGGCGATCGTGAACGTGCCGGGCCCGCGGAACTGGTTCTTGCCCGAGACTGCGATCCAGTCCCCGAAGTGCCCCTGCGGGGTGAGGAATGTGTACTCGCCGTTGTCCTGGAGCGCCGCGGTCTCACCGTTCGCGTCGATGACGCTGGTGCCGTAGTAGGTGACGATCCGGCCCCAGTAGTGGGAGGCCGAGACACGGTAGATCTCCACGTATCCGCCACCGGAGGCGAGCTGCTCGGTACGGACCATGGTGCCGCCTGGGTTCTGCCCGGCCACGACACCCTGGTGCGCGGCGGGTGCGGCCATGGCGGCAGGCACAGCGCCCACGACCGGGACGAGGACGGCGACCGTGGCGGCGCACAGCAGGCCGAGGCGCCGAGCGCTCGGACGAGTCAAGGACATGATTCCCCCTGGAATGTGTAACGGTCGGTGGTTCATCCCCTCGCGCGCTGTGCCTTCCGGCGCCGGAGCGGGCCATCCGGTCACGATGTCCCTCGGTCGCCGCAACACTGGTCAGGCGCGCGATGTGATCATCCTCGCCTGCCATCTTGTGATGGCCTGTGCCGGAATCGTCACTGCCGCGTCACAGGCGGGCGGATGCTCGACCGCCGGCCGCGGCTTCAGTGGTGGCGGGAAGCGCCTGGCATGGTGCGGCGTCGTCGTGTGTGCAACTGCAGGATCCCGGTCCATGTCCCGGCCACTGCAGAGAACACCCTGCTGAAACGATCCCGCGTTCCCGCCGCTGACCTGGGGATTGACGGAACTGCGGCCAGAGCCAGATTCAAATATCCCCATCAACGGCACACCCCCGGACCGCAAGTGCTTCACGAACGCCGACGAAAACGTGCTACGCATCCTCGTCGACACAGCCGAGCGAGCTGGCCGGGCACAGGCCCAGGTGTGGGCGCTGGTCGAAGCGACCGCCGACCCCGAACCGCCCCTGGTGATCTGGCCGGCCCGTACGCTCGATGACTGCTCAGAGGTCGTTTTCTCCCGATGTTTCATCCCGGGATGCGGATTTGATCCGGTGATGTCGGGTCGCGCCAGGAGATGGTGGCCTCGCCGGTCAGA